>JAAELW010000139.1 GCA_024226235.1 bacterium | reverse complement strand
TGCGGTGGCGGTGATTTCTGGCTGTGCCTCGACCGGCGGAAACCCTGATACCGCGCTGCCCGAACCCGTGGCGGTTCCGAGCGCCGAAGCGAACCCGGGTAGCGGAGCCACTTCGAACTCACCGCTCCCGCCGGTGAGCGCAAAGCCTGACGACTCGCCCTCGGCCGGCGAACGCACCCAGAGCGCGATGGAGGGCATGCTGATCGGTGCGATCGTCGGCGCCCAGGCGGGGCCCATTGGCGCCGCGGTCGGTGGCGTGGGCCTCATGTTGTATGGCGCAATCACCGGCGAAGTCCCCCTTTCGGACGGCCAGTCGGGCGGCACCCGCGGTGGCCGCTACCCGCGCGGCTCCGACGCAGCCGACGAGGCGGATCTCGAGAATGAGATCGAACGGGAGATCGCGCGTCAGGGCTCGCTCGAAGACGAGATCCAGGCCGAACTCGACAGGCAGGAGGACATCCTCCGGCGGATCGAACGCGACGAGAACCTGCGAAAAGTCCAGGACCAGGACCTCGACACCTCCCACGAAGACCTGGAGCGCAGAGCTACCGAGACCCGTCGAGCCCCCAAGGCCGAAGGCCTCAGGGACCTCCCCGCATCGATCTTCGATGAATCCCGGCGCCAGGAAGATGGACGCGCGATGAAGGTGCGCTCTCTCGATGCCGACCGGGATGGCGCTCCAGAGGAGCTGCGCTTCTTCGATGAGACCACGGGCACGCTGGTGCGAGTGGAACTCGACCGCGACTATGACGGCAACGTCGACGCCTGGAGCCTCTTCCAGAACGGTGTGATCCAGGAGACGCGCCGGGACAATGACGGCGACGGACAGCCGGACGAGTGGGTCCAGTTCGGTACGGCGGGGCTCGCGACCCAGCGCGAAGTCGACCGCGATGGTGACGGTACAAAGGACGCGTTCTATCTGTATCGGGACGGCGCCCTCTTCGAGGAACGCCACGATACCGACGGCGACGGACGCTCCGACCGCACCCTCCGTTACGCGGGTGGCCATCTCGAGGTCTCCGAAGAGGACACGAAGAACGACGGGCAAACGGATACCTGGACCCATTTCAAGGTCTTCGCCCGACAGGAGATCGTGGACCGGATCGAAAAGGACACGACCGGGGACGGCAAGCCAGATGTCTTCGAGACCTACGAGCAGATCGCGGGGCGCCTGCTGCTCAAGGAACGCGGCGAAGACAAGAACGGCGACGGCGAAATCGACATCCGCTCGATCTACGAAGGCGGCAAGCTCAAGCAGCGCCAGATCCACGACCCGGCCCTTCTACCACTGTAAGAAGATTGAGAATCGGGTTCGGAGTTGATCTCCGACTCCGATTCTTACGTTTCTTGACTGGTTCGGTACGGTGACCGGGTGGCGGAGTTGGTGTGCAGGAATGTGAGTGTTTCGTTCGGGGGGCCGGTGCTCCTCGACGGCGTCGATCTCGCGATCGAAGAGGGGCAGCGTGTCGGGCTGCTCGGGCGCAACGGGTGCGGAAAATCGACCTTGCTGCGCATTCTGGGTGGAGCCCTGATACCTGACGAGGGCGAACTCGTCGTGAGGCGGGGTGCCCGGGTGGCGGGGTTGGAGCAGGAGGTGCCTCGCGCAATGGAGGGCACCGTCGAGACACAGCTGCAATCTGCCCTTGCGAACGGACCCGCGCTCGAGGAATGGGAGGCACAGAGTCGTGTCCAGCAGGTGGTGACCCAGCTGGGCCTGCAACCCGACGCGCCGGTGGTGTCGATGTCGGCGGGTTCCAAACGGCGCGTGATGCTGGCGCGGGCGTTGGTCACGGATCCCGACGTCTTGCTGCTCGATGAACCCACGAACCACCTCGATGTCGAAGCCATCCGCGGCCTGGAGGAATTCCTGCAGCGGCGCTCGGGCACACTCGTATTCGTCACCCACGACCGGACCTTCTTGCAGAGCCTCGCGACTCGGATCATCGACCTCGACCGCGGCGTGTTGCGCAGCTACGAGTGCAACTACGAAACGTATCTCGAGCGTCGCGACGCGCGGCTCGAGGCCGAGCTGAACGAGAATGCGCGCTTCGACAAACTGTTGGCGCGCGAAGAGGCCTGGGTGCGACGTGGGCTGAAGGCTCGTCGCACGCGCAACATGGGTCGAGTGCGCGCACTCGTGGAGCTGCGCAAGCAGCGCTCTGAACGACGCGAAGAGGTAGGACGCGTTCGCGCTCGGGTTCAGGACGCGGAACGGAGCGGAAAGGTCGTGATCCGTGCCGAGGAACTCGACCACGGCTACCAGGACGAGAAACTCTTCGACGGGTTCTCGTGCGAAATCCAGCGCGGCGATCGGATCGGCATCCTGGGTCCGAACGGATGCGGAAAAACGACGCTCTTGCAGATCCTCCTGAAAGAGCTCGATCCGGACGGCGGCAGTGTCCTGCACGGAACGAAGCTCGCCGTTGCCCGATTCGACCAGCTCCACTCAGTGCTGGACGAGACGAAGACCGTCCAGCAAAACGTCTGCGACGAGGGCGACCTCGTGACCGTCGGCGGCAGAACGCGGCATGTGATGGGATACCTCGGTGATTTCCTGTTCACTCCCGAACAGGCGCGGGGACCCATCACGCGCCTGTCGGGCGGTGAGCGCAGCCGGCTGCAGCTCGCCCGGCTTCTCGCACGACCCTGCAACGTGCTCGTGCTCGACGAGCCCACCAACGATCTCGATCTCGAAACGCTCGAGCTACTCGAAGAGCTCCTGCTCGATTTTCAGGGAACACTCCTTCTCGTCAGCCATGACCGCGCTTTCCTCGACAACGTCGTGACCTCGACCCTCGTCTTCGAAGGCGAAGCCAAGCTGAAAGAATTCGTCGGCGGCTACAGGGACTGGCAGCGCGTCGTAGCTTCCCATGCGACCTCGGACGCCAAAAAGGGGGCGCCGGCGAAGACCCGTTTGCCTACGCAGCGCGCCCGGAAGCTCTCCTTCAGGGAAAGGAACGAGCTCGAGGGCTTGCCGGCCCGGATCGAATCGCTCGAATCGGAGAAGAGCTCGATCGAGGACAAGATGGCCGACCCGGCCTTCTACAGATCGGGTGGTCAAATCATTGCGGAATCGAAGGCGCGCTTGCAGGAGCTGGCCGATCAGCTGGAGCAATCCTACGCACGCTGGGAGGAACTCGAGAAGATCGGCCTGTGAGCGAGACCGTCCTTCAAGAGGCAGCCGCGACCGGTCGATGAAACCGCATGGGTCTCGACTTGATCGCGATCGGCGTGGCCACTGTCTTCATTCTGCTGGGCATGTGGCGTGGCCTCATCCGATCCGGGCTCGGGCTCGTATCGCTCGTGCTGGGATATGTGAATGCGGTTGTTGCCGCAACCCACCTGGGTCCGATCCTGGCCGCAAGGTTCGACCTGAACCCGTTGTTGGCTACGCCTATCATGGGCACGTTCGGGTTTCTCGGGACGATCATCACGTTATCCATCCTCACTGCACCCCTTCGCCGCGCAGACCGCGAGCGAGCCCGCGCTGCAGGTCGCGATCTGCTGGACCGTGTGGGAGGCGGGCTGTTGGGTGGCGCCCGGGGAGCACTGGTCATCGTACTGCTGGCGCTCCTCGCCAGCTGGCTGGATGTCGCCCGCGAGATGACGAATGACCCGCGGCTAGCTGCGGTTCCCGATACGGAGGAGTCACGCGTCGCAGGTGCGGCGAGCCTCGCGATCGAGAGCGCGATCGGCACGGCCCTCGGCGGCAACCCGGGCCGGGTCGCTGGGCGCATCCTGGCTCGCCCCTCTACTTCATTGCGTGCATTGCAAGCGGTCACGAGCGATCCATCGCTTCGCGCACTCCAATCCGACAGCGTCTTCTGGATGTACGTGGAGCAGGGTCAGGCGCATAACGCGGTCTACCGACCTGCCTTTCAAGCACTGACCCAGAACGGGGAACTGCGCCAACAGCTGGCGGATCTGGGTGCCATCGACGCCGAAGCAGCAGACAGCCCCGAAGCATTTCGCAGCCAGATGCTCGAAGCGCTGGAGCAGGTCGGACCCCGGCTGCAAGCGCTGAGGGCTGACCCGGAACTACAAGAGCTCGCGAACGACCCGGCAGTCCTGGCCCAGCTCGAAGCGGGCGACCCGTGGGCCCTGCTGGCCGACACTCGGGTCTACCGGATCGCCTCGAGGATTGCCGAAGGCCACTGATCCGGCGAGGAGCAACCGAAGCTTCCGAGCAAACGAGGCGCGGAACTCCGACACGACCCCTGCGTCACGTGCTGCTACTTGAATTCCGCCCCTCTCGGTGGCAGTGTCGGGGCATGTCTCAGCCCCTCGACGGAATCCGGGTCATCGAAATCGCAAGCTTCGTCGCAGCCCCTGCGTGTGGTGCGCTGCTGGCGGATCTCGGCGCAGAAGTCATCAAGGTCGAAGTACCGTGGGGAGAAATCTATCGCCACAGTCGGCCGAGCTTCGCCGGCTACGAGAGCGACTTCCCGGCGGCCCCCCATTTCCACATGGACAATCGCGGCAAGCAATCGCTTGCGCTCGACCTGGCGCTTCCCCAGGCCGTGGATGCCCTTTCGAAGGTGATCGCCGGGGCCGATGTGGTCCTGACGAACATGCTTCCGGGTCGCCAGGAGAAATACGGATTCGATCCCGAGACGCTATTGGCCAAACATCCCAATCTGGTCATCGCGCGCATTTCCGGCTTTGGACCAGACGGGCCCGAGGCGAATGCACCGGCATTCGACTACTCGGCCTACTGGGCTCGCACCGGTCTGATGGATCAGCTTCACGAGCCCGATGCGCCGCCCGCTTTCCAGCGACCTGGAATGGGAGACCACTCGGCGAGCCTGTCACTCACGGTTGGCATCCTGGCCGCGCTGCGGACACGCGATCAGGGCGGCAAGGGTCAAGTCATCGATGTCTCCCTGCAACACATCGGCTTCTACATCACGTCCAATGACGCCACTATGGCGCTCGTCACCGGTGAGTCACCGCCCCGCCATGACCGCCGCGCCGCGCGCAACCCGCTCTGGAACCACTACCGCTGCGGAGACGATCGTTGGCTCTTTCTCGTGATGATCGAATCCGATCGCTACTGGAAGACGTTTACCGATGCAATCGGAGAATTCGATCTGGCAAAGGACGAGCGTTACACAGACGGCTTTAGCCGCTACGAGAACGCTCGTGATCTGATCGCACACCTCGATGCGGTATTCGAAACGAAGAGCCGCGACGAATGGACGCAGATCTTGAACGCGCACCGGCTGATCTGGGCTCCGGTGCTGGAGGTCGCCGAGGCCGTAGCCGACCCGCAAGCGGAGGCCTTCGGCAGCTTCCCCACGGTCGAGCACCCGGAGTTCGGCGATTTCAAGACGATCGCGCCTCCGCTGCGCATGTCCGGCACTCCGTTGACCGGCACCTCATTGGCACCGGCGTTGGGGGCCGACACAGCCGCCATCCTCTCCGATGCGGATGTCGACGACGAGACGATCGCTTTGATCGTCGCCTCGGCAGAGTAGACCGCCTGCTGGTCGGAAGGCCGCCCGGCAGCCCTGTTCGTCGCCCAGGCGAGTCGTCAGATTCTGCGGCTCGTTGTGGTATGTTTGCGCTGTTCGCGCGTGCTCCGCGGTGGATCCGTATATGGTCAGATTCGCACGACAGAGCCCGGCCGTTCTTGCCGGCGTGACGAACCCAATGGAGGTTCCAGAATGACGACCGAAACCGAAACGGGTCAGGGGTACGAGACACCGATGGGTGTGGCTTGGGAATTCGATTACGACGTCAGCGTCGAATCGGTCCAGGCCCTCTACGAGAAGGCCAAGAACCTCCAATGGAATGTCACGACCGACATCGACTGGGATCGTGAGGTCGATCCGGCCCGACCCATCCTCGAGGGCGAGGGCTTCGGGTTCAGCCAGATGCCGCTCTTCCAGCGGCTCTCGAAAGCGCAGCAGGATGCGCTCCGCGCTCATTCGGCTGCGTATCGGATCTCGCAGTTCCTGCACGGGGAACAGGGCGCGTTGATGACGGCCGCAACGCTCTCACACTCCGTACCGGACTACGAGGCGAAGCTCTATTCGGCAACCCAGACGATGGACGAAGCCCGCCACGTCGAGGTGTTCCAGAAGTACCTGGACAAACTCGCCATCGTCTACCCGATGACCCCAGCGCTAAAGGAGTTGATCGACGCGACGCTGAAGTCGGGTCATTGGGTCAAGATCGCGATCGGAATGAACATCGTGGTCGAAGGCATTGCGATGGGCGCATTCCACAACATGATTCGCGTCACCGGATGTGACCTGCTTCGCGACATCACCGTGCTGACGATGCGCGATGAGGCCCGCCATGTGGCGTTCGGAAACCTCTACGTGGGCCAGGCCATCTCGAAGATGCATCCCGACGATCGGGAGGATGCTGCTGACTTCGCGCTGGCGGCGCTTGGAGTGATGGCGCCGGCACTGATGGGCAGCAGCGGACCGCGCTCGGAAAATGACCGCGGTGGCGACTCGCGCTCAGGTAGTGGGCGTGACGACCCCGCCTTCATTCAGGTGCTCGTGAACAGCGAGATCGACCCTCGGGACTTCGCCAAGGGCATCCGCGAAGCGACAGACGCCGGGATCAGCCTGGAGCCTCGTGGGGGGACGGTCCGCATCCTGCACGATCTGGTCTTGCCCGCGCTGTCACGCGTGGGTTTGATCACGGACCGCACGCGTGAGATCCTGAAAGAGCGCAGCATCGAGCCGAACGCAGACACCTCCGTGCTCGAGAGACTCGAGAAGGTCGACTAGAGGAGAGGGCCCTCCGCGATGCCGCGGATCTCCTCGAGTACACCGTCGCGGCCCTTGGCCGCGACGCCTGAGAAGATCACGATGCAACCGCCGCTGAAGGCACTCTGCACGACGTGACGAACGCGATCAGCCAGCGTGCTGATCGGAATGCCCTCGGCCTCGTACCGGGAGAGGATTTCGTTGACAGGCTTGCTCATGGCCCGATGGACCTCCGATGGAAGGGGGAACAGCCCTGCCCCCTCGGGGACGAGCCTCTCAGTCGGTTTCCGCTTCGATTGACACGTGACTCCCGGGCGTCGGCTCCCTAGCCTCCGGACCTTTCCAACCCTGGCCTCCGGGCCCATCGAAATGGGGACGAATGACATGACAGCTGGACCGGTCCGTTGGCTCGTGGTTTCCGCGGCGCTTCTGTGGGCATCCGCTTGCCAGGTCGGAAACGTTCCCGCAGCAAAGGGGAATCACGTGGTCATCCTGACGACATCCAAGGGGGCGATCGAGATCGAACTCGATGCCAAAAACGCGCCGATCAGCTCCGAGAACTTCCTGGCCTATGTCGATTCCGGCCATTTCGACGGAACCATCTTTCATCGGGTGATCCCGGGCTTCATGGTCCAGGGTGGCGGCTTCACTGCCGACATGAACCAGAAGGGCACCCGGGCGCCGATCGAGAACGAGGCCACGAACGGCCTGAAGAACGAGCGCGGAACATTGTCGATGGCGCGCACCAGCGACCCGAACAGCGCGACGGCCCAGTTCTTCATCAACGTCGCAGACAACGGATTCCTGGACCACACGAGCCCGGATCCGCGCGGCTATGGCTATGCCGTGTTTGCGAAAGTCACTTCCGGAATGGACGTGGTCGACACCATCGTCGGTGTACCGACCGGCAACCACGGCGGCCACGGCGACGTGCCCAACGAAGCGATCACGATCGAGTCTGCGAAACGAAAATAGGCTAGGCGACGATGTAGGGAGATACTCCGCCTTCGAGTGCATTCGGAGTACGCACCGTCGGGCTCTCCATTGCGTGGATACGCGCCAGCAGCGCGCTGGTCGTGTGCTCGAGAGCAACCGCTGCAGCAGAGCGCGGGTATGCATCGATCACCGGAAGGAACTGCTGGACGGCGCGAGGGATGTTCTGATCTTCGGGGATGTTTCCGAGGATGGGCAGCTCTCCGCCGAGGAACTTGCGCACGGTCTGGCGCAGACGCACGATGGGGATATCCCGACCGGCACTGCGATTGACGACCAGACACGGCTTCACGCGCTCGAGCGCACTGCGTGCGCGATCGCGCACCTCCGGCGGTGCCGTGTCGAGGCCTTCGAGCAGGCTTTGCGCATCCTCGAAGCTTCCCGTCTGGACCTCCCTCTTGTCGGCACTTCGACCGGGCATCGCCCGGCTCACCGCACGGATGCCAGCCAGCTTCACGAAGCGGTAGGCGTCGAGGATCGCCGGCGGCTCGGGAACCGCGACCAGCACCTGGATCTCGCCGGCCAGGAAGAAATCGAGAGCGTGAAAGCCCGAGCCCGCCCCCACGTCGACCAACACGATATCGGCCTCCAACTTGCCCAGCGCCCGCAACAGGCGGCTCTTGGCGCCGTAGGAGGGGTTGGCCGTGGCCAGGGTCTCTCCAGCGCCCGGTATCAAACCCAGCCGAGTGGCGATCGGATGGACGACCTCCCCGAGCGTCCCGACGCGGCGAGCCCAGAAATCGTCCAGATCATGCGGCGCATCGAAGACACCGAACATCGTCGCAAGATTCGCACCACCGACATCCAGATCGGCCAAGATGACGCGGCGGCCCGCATGGGCCAATGCCGCACCGAGACTCGCGACGATCACGCTTTTGCCCACGCCGCCCTTGCCCGAACCTACCGAAACCAGGGTTGCCATCCTGTCCTCCACAATGCCTCGATAACGACTCTGCATCGGACGAAGGAGCGGCCTTCTTGCGCACGAATTGCCGGTGGGTGAGAAAACGCCAGGAACACCCGAGTAGCCTCGGGAACAACGCCGGTGCCGTCCTACACCAAACACCCGATCCGGCGCGCCAGGTGGCGGACGGCCACAGCCGCCTGTTCCGGCGGTACCGCCGTGTAGCAGAGCCGAACCCAGTCCGCGTAGTCGCTCCCGGAGGATGCACCGGGCGAAAGCACGACCCCATCTTCGAGACATTTTTCGAGAAACCCGATCAGGCCGCGTTCGTCGAGCACCGGGCGAACGTCGACGAACAGGAAACAAGAGCCCTGCGGTGCGGGCAGACCGAGCACGGCAGCCGCATCTTCTCCCGCCTTGCGGTAGACCTCACGCGCATGAGCCACCCAGGCATCCCCGCCTTCCAATGCCCGAAGCGCCGCGATCTGCCCCGCGTGGGGAGCATGATAGGACGAGTGCACGCCTACTTTGTGAGCCTCGGCGATCGCGGCCGCCGGCCCGGCGAGGTAGCCGACGCGATTGCCAGCCATCCCGTAGGCCTTCGAGAACGAGTGGACACTGATCGTCCGGTCGGGCGCAAACGCGGCCAGCGAGACATGGGATGCACCGTACACGTAGTCCGCGTAGACCTCGTCCGATAGCAACCAGAGATCGTGACGACTCGCGACCGAGGCAAAGGCCTCCAACCACTCGGCGGGGAGAACGCGTCCGGTGGGGTTCGAGGGCGTGCACACGTAGAGCGCAACGCTGCGGTCGGTGATCCGTGCCTCGACCGCTGCGATCGCATCCTCCATCGAATGGACACGATCGTAGAACGGAACCTCCACGGGAATGCCGCGCTGGGATTGCACGATGCCGCGAATCAACGGCCAGAACGGAGCGAGGATCAACACCTCCTCGCCGGGGTCGACCAACGCGCTCACCGCGCATGCGAGCCCGCTGGTGGCCCCGGCCGTCACGAGCAGTTGCTCCCGCTCCCAGGGCAACCCGGTTCGTTCGCGCATCCTCTCCACCAGCGCATCCACCAGCGGAGGGATTCCACCGGTCTCGCAGTAGCGGTGCAGCCCGGGGAGATCCGCGGTGTGCAGATCTTCCATCCGCGCGCCTTCGAAGGGTTCCATCCAGGTATCGCCGACATTCAGCGGGTAGACGGGGCCTTTTCGCTCGCGGACGAGGTCCGCGAGCGGCGAGTAGACGGAGCTGGGCATCGCAGCCACGGCACGAGCGGCGGGTACGGATGAACCGGGGCGGGGCATGGCGCAGAACGCTACCGCAGGAGGGCACCGAAGGCGCTCCAGGAGCAGGGCCGATTTCCGCGAGCCGAAGGCCCCCAGCCGGTGTATCACGGGACCATGCACCTCGACCGGGCCATCTGCGAGCGAGCCCTCCGCGCCAGGGATGCTCGCTTCGACGGGCGCTTCTTCACCGCGGTCAAGACGACGGGCATCTATTGCCGGCCGATCTGCCCTGCCCGGATGCCACAAGCCAAGAACGTGCGCTTTCTGCCGACCGCTGCCGCCTGCGAAGCACTTGGATTCCGTCCCTGTCGACGCTGCCGGCCGGAAACCGCACCGGGGACGCCTGCCTGGGCCGGCTCCTCGACCACGGTGAATCGGGCGCTCCAACTGATCCAGGCGGGTGCCCTCGACTCGGGTAGTGTGGATGACCTGGCCGCCCGTCTGGGAGTGGGGGCGCGTCATCTGCGGCGGCTCTTCACGACGCATCTGGGTGCCACACCGAATGCGCTCGCTCGGACGCGCCGTGCCCACTTCGCCCGACGCCTGCTGGATGAAACGGAATGGCCGATGGCGGATGTCGCCCTCGCAGCGGGCTTTGGCAGCCTTCGCCAATTCAACGACACCCTGCGTCAGACGTTCCTGCGCACACCGAGCGAGCTGCGCAGGCTGCGGCGCGGAGTTTGCGCACCCGCTGGCGAAGCATGTCTCCGGCTTCCCTACCGGGCCCCTCTGGATTTCCCGGATCTGCTGTCGTTTCTTGCACCTCGGCTGCTTCCGGGCGTCGAGACGATCGACGGCGGTCGCTACCGCCGAGCCGTGACCGACGACGCCGTGCCGGGCTGGCTCGAGGTCGAACCGAGTCCGAATGATTCGGCGAATGATCCGGCATTGCGGCTCCGCTGCGTCGGCATCTCCCCAGTCCGGCTCGTGGGAATCGTCGAAAGAGTCCGTCGGATGTTCGATCTGGCTGCGGATCCCGCGAGGGTGGCCGAAGACCTGGCCGGAGACTCTCGTCTGGCCCATGCGATTGCGGCTCGGCCCGGCCTGCGCGTGCCCGGGGCGTACGAACCGTTCGAGATGGCCGTCAGGGTCGTCCTCGGACAGCAGGTCTCGGTGAAGGGGGCCACGACCCTGGCCGGCCGTCTGATCCGTGCAGCGGGCAAGCCAGTAGAAGGCCTCCCGGAAGGTCTCGACTGGGCCTTCCCGTCGCCGGAAGACCTCGCCCGGACAGACGTAGCCAGAATCGGGATGCCCGGCGGCCGAGCCCGCGCGGTCAATGCGTTGGCCGAGGCCGTCGCAGAGGGCCGGGTTCGGCTCGGCGGCGAAGAGGATCCGGACGCTGTCCAAGAGGCACTCTGCCAGCTGCCGGGTATCGGCCCCTGGACGGCCCAGGTCATCGCTTTGCGGGCGCTCGGCGATCCAGATGTCTTCCCTGCTGGTGACCTCGGCCTGCGCAAAGCACTCGGCACCGACGGCAATCTGGCCACCGAGCGAGAGGCCAACGCCCGCGCTCAAGCCTGGCGGCCCTGGCGCGCCTACGCCGCCCTCTGGCTCTGGACCGAGCACGCAAACGGAGACGTTCTTTCCATATCGGAAGTACGGGAAGCGAAAAGGCGAAGAGAACGTCCCCGCCTTCGCTAGCTTAGAAGGGTGCAGCAGAGCGGGGATTGCTTCGTAGTCGAGGGCGGCCAGCCGGTGGGCGGGTGTCTGCGCCCAGCCGGGAACAAGAACGAAGCGCTGCCGGTTCTCGCGGCCTCTCTTCTGGCTCCCGGAACGTCACAGCTCAGCAATGTGCCGGACATCCGCGATGTGGGCACGCTGCTTCGCATCATGGCGGAAATGGGCGTCGTCACGACCCGGAGCCCGGATTCGGATGAGATCGCGATCGATACAGCCAACCTAGGAGGCATGGCACCCAGCGCGGAGCTTGGGCGGGCGATTCGCGGCTCCTTCCTGCTGGCGCCGGGCCTGCTCCATCGAACCGGGAGCGCGGTGCTGCCCCGACCCGGTGGCGACCGTATCGGACGCCGGCGGATCGACACCCACCTGCATGCGCTGCGCCTGCTAGGCGCCGAGGTCGAAAGCCACGAACGCCAGGTGCATGTGAGCCTCGACGGTCGTTTCCAGGGCACTGACATCTTCTTCGACGAGGCCAGTGTCATGGCAACCGAGAACGCGGTGATGGCCGCGACGGTGGCCGAGGGCCACACCCGGATCGCCAACGCGGCCTCCGAGCCCCACGTCCAGGGCCTTTGCAGGTACCTGAACGCGATGGGGGCCAGGATCAGCGGCATCGGAACCAACATGCTCGAAATCGAGGGTGTCTCCGAGCTGTCGCCCGCGAGCCATCGAATCGGACCGGACCACATCGAGATCGGATCCTTCGTCGCCATCGCGGCGATGACCGGCGGTGGCCTGGAAGTCATCGACGTCGTTCCCGACGACCTCCGGATGATGTTGATGGTCTTCGCCCGCCTCGGCGTGGAGACTCATGTCGAGGGGACGACCTTGCGGGTTCCCGCCAAGCAGGAACTCGTGATTCAGGACGACATGGACGGCGCGATCCCCAAGGTCGACGATGCTCCCTGGCCGGGCTTCCCGACCGATTTGAGTTCGATCGCTCTCGTGCTCGCCACCCAGGCCGCCGGAACCGTGCTGATCCACGAGAAGATGTTCGAGAACCGCCTCTTCTTCGTGGACCGGTTGATCACGATGGGTGCCCGGGTCGTGCTCTGCGACCCCCACCGCGCCGTCGTCACTGGCCCAATTCGGCTCCAGGGCGAAACCATCACCTCACCCGACATCCGCGCCGGGATGGCGCTCGTCGCGGCCGCCCTCTGCGCCGATGGGCGTTCTGTGATCATGAACGCCCATCAGATCGACCGGGGCTATGAGCGCATCGACGAGCGGCTGCGCAGCCTGGGAGCCCGCATCCACCGGACTTGAGCGAACGCCCTGCCAACGCGCTGAGACCAGGAATGCAATGCGATGAGTCGGACCGAGGAGCGACGAGCGGCACATTCCGGGCTTGGAATCAGCCCAGCAATCTCTCCGCCGAGCGCATCAGTTCCGGAATCGACACACCGTGGGGACATGCCTTTGCGCAAGCTGTGCCCGGGCAGAGGCGGCAAGGCGTTGCATCGCGCTGAAGCGCGGCGTAGCCCTGCTCGCCGAGCTCCCGATCCCCATAGTCTTCAGCATACATCCGGGTACGCAGCACCTCGGAGATCTCCACTCCGGCCGGGCAGACCCCCTCGCACTCGGCACAGCCGTAGCGACATTGGCTCCGCTCGGTTCTGCGGGCATAGCGGACGAGCAACCCTGCATCGGCAGGATGCGGATCATCCCAGCCGGACGCGCCCACGTACTCGTCCACCTGGTCGAGGCTCTTCATCGAAATGATGGCCGCATCGACGAATGCGCTCGCGAGCGTCCAGCGGAGCGCCGCCTGGCTGAACGTCGCCCCGCCTCTTTCGTAGGGGCGCATGTCGTTCAGACGCGCACCGCGGGTTGTCTTCATCGCCACCACGCCGACATCCATCTCCTTGGCGCGAGCCAACACACGGGGAAGATCGGGCTGGCGGGCTATGAAGTCGAACCGACCGAAGAATCTCTGGTAGAAGGACGGATCCTGCCCGAAATTGTATGCGACGAGCACGACATCGTGATGGTCGTTGTCGAGAGCGCGGTCGATGCACTCGACCAACCTACCCCCGTGTCCGGACAACCCCGTAAAGCGGATCTTGCCCTGTTCTTTCGCGCGCGCTGCGAATTCCAGCCACTCATCGTTCTCGAGGCGACGCGGATCGTTCATCGCATGTTGGAAATAGATGTCGATGCGATCGGTCGCCAGACGAGTGAGGCTCTGGTCGAGACGGAGCATCAGTTGATCCCGGGTTTCAGACGCCGAATCCGTCACCTTGCTGGTCAGGACGATGCGATTCCGATCCGGACCGAGCGCGCGGCCGAGGGTGCGTTCGGCCCGGCCGCCCTTGTAGCTCTCGGCTGTATCGAAGTAGGTGACTCCGCGATCAAGCGCCCTTCGCACGAGCGCCTCGTCACCCTCCAGACCACTCGAACCAAAGCCGATATCGCTGATCTCGAGACCCGTCCGTCCGAGCCGGACCTTGCGGCGAATCGCCGGCTCGGCCTCGGAAGCGCCGACCGCCGGCAGGGATGTGAAGGCCGATCCAAGGCCAATCCCTGAGGCCACGACCGCAGCCCGACGCAACAGTTCCCGTCGATCGATACCGGTCATCGCTCTCCTCCCCGCGCAATGTAGCGTCCCCTCTTGGCCGCCGTTTCCCCTTGTGAATCCAACACTTAGTCAATTCAGCCAGATGCGGCTCAAGTTGCCGGTCGGTGAGGACGATTGCTCTGCTGCGCCCCCGGGAGAACGTCATGGCCACTTCAGCCTGGATCGTCCCCGGCCCCAAACAAGAGCTGGATTCCCCGCCCTACCCGTTTCCCGCACCCTCGCCTGCCGACCGGCCCTCTCGAATCGGCTGGGCCCTGCTACCCGCACCGTTCGTCGGGTTTGCACTGGGCGTGGCCCTGGCCATCGCGCAGGCTCCGCCGAGCACCGTTCCTGACGCGCCAGCCACGACGCCACCACCTGCCGTCATCCGACCCGCTCCCGGACTCGAGCCGCGGTTCTGGAAACCCGCAGGGTCGACCGCCGTCCGGCCCGAGCCACGCCTCAGCCAACGCCACTACCACCCGCCGATCCGCCTCGCAGGTCATTCAACTCTGCGCTGAGAGAGGGGAACCGTTAAGAAAGGGGCCAGGCACTTTTGTTAAGTTGAACTCTTCCAGTCCCTTGCTATCGACGAACTTAACAAAAGTGCCTGGCCC
>JAAELW010000138.1 GCA_024226235.1 bacterium | reverse complement strand
GCCGACCCATGGGGGTCGTGGCACTTCGTGCAGTTCATGACGGAAGCTTCGATACCCAGGTGCGCCCGGGAGAATGAAGGAGCGTCGGGCTCGTGGCAGTCCCCGCACAGCGGCTGAAGCTTCTGAACGAGAAGGCTGCCGTGTTCCGCGGAGTGCGGAGCGTGGCAGCGCACGCAATCCCGTGCCGCCGGAGAATGGGCGATCAGGTCGCGCACCTTCGACTGCACATCGGTATGACAGGTGAAGCAGGTTTCCGACCCCGGAGCCAACAACAACTTCGCCAGCTTGGATTTGTGTGGGCTGTGGCAGCTCGTACACTCGCCGGTCGACGCCGGAGCGTGACGGCTGATCGCGCCTTCGATCTCGTCGGCCAGGTCGGAGTGGCACGCCCCACACAACGTTCCCGGCTCCGCAGCGACCATCCCCTGACCCTCCGCGGCGTGAGGATCGTGACAGTCCAGGCAATCTCCCTCGGCAAACGGCATGTGATTGGAGCCGCCGACGGCCTCGGCCATGACGTCGGAGTGACAGCTTTCACAAAGCTCCGCGCCGGCGAGGAGCAGAAGTTTTTTCTCTGCACCACCGTGAGGGTCGTGACAGGTCCCGCAGGCCCCGATCGAGACGGGATGATGGACGTTGCCTTGCTGGAAGGCGAGCTCGGACTCTCCGTGGCAGGAGTAACAAACCTGATCCGTGCGCTCCAGCAAGAGTCCGTCGAAGCTGGATCCGTGAGGATCGTGGCAGGCCTCGCACATCCCCTCGGCGACGGGGATGTGCCCGAACTCGGCGTCCTTCGCTTTTTCGATATCGTCGTGGCAGGTGAAGCAAAGCTCAGCTCCCTCGGCGACGAGCAGTCCGGCATGATCCGCGGCGTGGGGGGAATGACAGGTCAAGCAGCCGGGATCCTCCGTGACCGCGGCGTGAGCGAATGCGTGCTCGTCGGCCTGGTCGTCGTGGCACTCGAGGCAGACTCCGTTGCCGGTGGCGGCCAGCAACGAGGCACTCTGGGACGCGTGAGGGTCGTGACAGGATGTGCACATTCCGGCCTCGAACGGTGCGTGGACGACCTCCGACCCTCCTGTGAGTTCCTCCCCGTCATGGCACTGCGCGCAAAGAGCACCTTCTTCGTCGACCAGGGCGAAGGGGCTGGACTCGCTCGAATCCGCATGGCACGAGTCACAACCTGCCTCGGTGACGGGGTAGTG
>JAAELW010000137.1 GCA_024226235.1 bacterium | reverse complement strand
GCGGAGGGAGCCGACTGGGCACTCTGGGCTCCCCTCGATGACAGTGAGCTCCGCTTCGTGGTGAACTCGGCCATGGCACTGCCTTACGAGGTGGCCCGGCGGACGACGCTTCGGGCCCCGACGAGTCTGGTCACCTCGGTAAGTGCCGCGGGCCGTCACGCCATCGGGAACCTCTCCTCGTTGAGTGAGGGCGGAGCCTTCGTCGAGCTGCAGGATCTGCCGAGCCGCGGAGTGGCCATCGGGCTTGGCTTCACCTTGAACGATATGACCATCGAGGCCGAGGGTCGGGTCGTCTTCGTGAGCTCCCGCGCCCACGCCTGGGCGCCCTGCTTCCCCCGCGGTGTGGGTGTCGAGTTCAGCGAGATCCACCCGGACGCGAAGGAGGTGATCCACCGCTACATCAAGGAGCGCCTCGCCGAGTTTACTCCCTAGCCACGAGTCGAACCGAATCTCGTGGGCTACTTGAATGCCCTGTCAAGCAGCTGATTGTCGAACCCTGGGACGGCTTCTTGTTCAGTCGCGAATCGATAGAGCACGATGGTCAGGACCGACTTTGCTGCCTGGTTGAGAATCGCCAGTGCAAGGAGATAGACGATGCCGAGCGGAACCAGGGCTGCCGCCATGGTGCCACCCGGTCCGCCAGACAAGAAGAACAGGATCACAACGGGAAGGGCGAACAAGAAGAAGAACCATCCCAGGCTGAACTGTGCTCCCACATTCTCCCCCCAGCTACCCTTCATCAGCTTGATGCTACGCCCGATCGACGAAAACGGACCTTGTCGTTCGAATACCATGATCGGCAGGACGAAATAGGTGATCGCTGTCCAGACCACACCCAGAATCGAACGAACGAAGCGGCCGGCATTCTCGTTGTTCTCAATGGCACTGAGCAGCAAACCGACTGTCCCGGAGATTGCCGACCAGGCGAGGATGGGCCCCAGAAGCGCGTTGGCTGCCGTGATGCCGTCTCCCAAGGTCGTATCTCTTCCGTCGATACTGAGCGATGCAGCACCGACCAGGGCAACATTGAAATAGACGGTCACCGCCGACAAGACCAGGTAGAGGAGGAAGGTCAACGCAATACCGATGAGAGGGAACTCACCGGTGTGATTCTGGACCTCGAGCCAGCGCTGAATCGTCTCGGGGCCGATGCCAAAATAGAAGGCCGCAATGGTGGCCATCGAGGCGATGCCCGAAATTGCCGGGAACAACGCCAGGGTTTTGTCACCCCAGACAACGGCCAGTGACTGCTTACCGAGTTGCCATCCGTTCGAGAGCCGATCGAAGAAACCCACGGGTCACCTCTCCACCTGTTGACGTCCGGTTGCGGTTTCGCACCGAGATCCGGGCGTTCGCGAACGACGATCTCCTCTCGGTCGGTGAGACGCCCCATGTTCTTGAGGCGCCCTCGATCTTCTTGGACACGAAATCAAGGAGAATGATCTGGATCGTTCTCTCCGACGGTACTGCGAGTTCGGCTCAGGGGCGCAGATCTTCTGCGCGGTGCCGGGCCTTCTCCCACATTCGCAGGTAGCCCTCGGCCGATTTGAAGAGCGGCTCGAGTTCGGCGTCGCTCACGCCGTCTTGCCGCACGTCTTCGATCAGTTCGGGGAGCAGGCCGATGTGCGCCAGGCCCTCGGTGTTGAAATCGATCGTGCGGTTGCCGACCTGCGGCTGGCTGAACGTGACGTCGCCGGCGTAGGACGTGAAGGGATAGGTCAGTGGGTCCTGCTGCGGGTCGGAGCATCCGCTATTCGGGCCGAAACGCGGGCCCGGTGCGCCTGCGAAGCCATTCAAGTCCAGGCCGAAGCCCTCGGCGGGGAAGCCGCCGTTGTCTTCGATCAGCTGGATCCGAGCCTGGAAACCGTCGTCCATCGTCGCTGTGGCGCTAGCGGAGCGGCAGCGGCCGAAGCCTGCCTTCGAGACGCCGCCCAGCCTGTACAGTTCGCCATGGTTGTTGCGGCCATGGGTGCCTGCAGCCGGATAGTCGTTCTGCGCGAGTATCTCGTAGACTCGGCGGTAGGAACGCCGAGGCAGGTGATCGACCTCGATGATCATGCCCCGCAGCATCATCTGCGCGACCAGGAACTCGCCAAGCGGTGTCGCGCCGGCGGCCTGGCAGACCTCCTCGGTCCCCGGAGGCTGTAGCAGCAGCGGTATGAAAGGCAGCAGGCTTTGGGTGGGATCGTTGGCGAACTGGCTGAAGTCGTTCGGTGCCGGCGCGAAGTAGTCTGTGCGCGGCTGGATCAGGCCGGGGAATGCGGCCGGGCCGTGGTCGAAGCCCGGCGGCACGGTCGGGTCGCACTCGTTCGTGAAGTTCGAGAAGTGACCCGTCTGGATGAAGTTGCCGAGTGCGATCACTCCCTTGTGGCCATCCCCTGCCGAGAAGCCGTTGTCGTATTTGTGCACCGGGAAGAGTGCCCGCACGCCGCGATCGTAGTATTCGTCGAGCTTGTCGATCACGTCCTGTTCGGTGCACGAGGGGAATTCGGCCGAGGGCGTCAGGAAACAATCGAAGAGGTTCGAAGTCTCGATACCGAGGATCACCGCCATCTTGCCGCCGCGGATCACCCGACGTGCTTCCTCCGGGGAACGGACGATGCGGAACCAGCCCTGCTCGGGGCCGCCCTCCTGGGCGTCGATGTACTCCTCCATCGCATAGCTCTCATCGATGATGCGATCGACGGCCACCATGTCGTTGCACGAGTAGCGGGTCGCCTGGGTGCCACCGCCGGCGATCATGTCGCAGATGATCTGGTTCGTCGTGGCGTGCAGGACCACGAGGCGAAGGCCACCCATGTAGGCCCGTTGGAGCCATCGGTAGTACTGGACCTGGTGAGTCGAGCTGCCGGGGGCGTTTGGCCAGTCGGTGAACTCGGGGTAGCCGGCCGTTGCGTGGTTTGCGGTGGGAGTCTGGCCGGTGACGAAGCTGAAGAGCAGCGCGTTCGGATCGTCGCTGTTGTCGAAGCCAAATCCGAAGAGATCCTTGCGGCCTTCGGGCCCGTGGTAGAGCTCGCAATCGGCGAGGGCATGCTCGATGCCGAGCCTGTGGAAGGGGGCGCCGTGGAAGATCCCTCCGCCCCCGAACCCGAAGTTGGACAGGATGTGGGAATGAGTGTCGACGATCCCGAAGACCGAACCGTCGTCGAACTCCAGGGGTTCGGGGCTGCCGTCGGCATCGAGCGTGGCTTCGGGGAACTCGCTGCAACCCTCGCGCGGGATCAGCATCAGTTTCGCGGCATCGCGCGGTTCGTCGACCAGGCCGGTGGTGCGCAGGTAGCGACCGCTGCGTCGGTGACGGAGCCGATATGAAAGGCGTCGGAGAGGGAATGATGCGGTGAGCTCCCACTCCGCCTCGGATTCGAAGCTGTCATCGACGGTCGTGACGTCGGAGAGCAGCACGGCCTGGCGTTGGATGTCCGTGTCATCGGATACCAGGTAGGAACCGTCCTCGTCGTAGAAGAGGTAGGTCCCGAGTGCCGACGGTTTCAGGAAGAAGGCTTCGGCGTTTTGCGGACGCCGATAGGAGAAGCGGTAGCCGGTGCCATCTTCGGTCGTCGAGAGCATCTTCGGCCAGAAGCGCCCCGGGTCGACTGCGCCCACTGCATAGCATTGGTTGGCAACCCGGTAGACGGGCAGGCCCCCGTCCTCGTGGCATCCGAGGAATGAGGAGAATAGGAGGGGCACAAGCCCCGCCACGAGCCACCGCTTCTGCATGGGTCACCTTCCGCTTGGTCCGCTGTGCCGACGCATTCGTCGGCGGGCAGCATGATACCACCCTTGGCAGCGGACGTTTCTCGCGGTCTCGGCTTTCCTACTTCAGCATCCAGCATTTCGTCGGAAGGATGGAGCGATAAGGTGGCGCCATTGCTCGCTCATCTCTGGCGCTGGAGTGGTCTGGTTCTCAGCCTCGAATTGCCGCGTCCCGCAGCTCTGCAAAGGACTCTTCCGTGGCCAGCACCAGTTCGTGGAGGTCCGGGACCAGGTCCCAATCGGCAGAGTATCCCCAGGAGAGGGTGCCGTCGTAGCTGAAGAGGGCGAGGCCCAGGCCGAGGTTTCCCATCAACGGGACGTGGGGATGGATCTCGAGCAGTGGAGATTCCATCATGAACAGCGGCACGCGGGGGCCCGGGACGTTCGTCACGACCATGTTGAAGGGGGTTCCCAGGATCGCGAGTCGTGCGCCCAGGGAGAGCAGCCCGGAGCCGGTCCACTCGGTCGCCTGGGTCAGCATTTCCGCGCCCAATGCGCGCTTCGTCTCCTTCAGCTCCGCGGTGGCGCGACAGATGATCTCCAGCCGGGAGAGCGGATCAGGTTCGTTGATGGGGAGGTCGAGCGTCCAGGCAGAGACCCGGTTGCCGAGGTCGCCCCGCTCGTCCTTGCGGCGCACGCTGACCGGCGCCATCACTCGCAGGAGCTGGTCGCGCAGGGGCAGCCCTCGGGAATGGACCAGGTAGCGGCGCACAGCCCCCGCGGTCACGGCGAGCACGATGTCGTTGACCGTGCCCCCGATCGCTCGGCGCACTTCCTTGATCGCCGCCATCGGGATCGGCGTCCAATCGAGGCGGCGGTGGGGGCCGACCGGCTCGTTGAAGGGCAGGGCGTGGGCGCCACTGGCATCGCCTATCAAGCGCCCCAGGGCGCGCATGCGTTCGCCGAGATCGTGGCGATCGTCGTCTTCGTCCCGCGCGAGCCTGGTCAGCGCGTTGGCCGCCAGGGCCGGCGCGCGCACGACGCGGGCGACTTCGCCGATGCCGAGCGTCATCGCGCTGGGCGTCTCCCGCGGCACCCACGGGCGCGCGGGATCGGGCTTTTCCTGGGGTTCGCTCGTCAGCAGCGCCGAGATCAGCTCCGAACCGGAGACACCGTCCACCATGCAGTGGTGGACCTTCGAAAACACGGCCAGACGGTCGCCCTCGAGCCCCTCGATCACCCACAGCTCCCAGAGCGGCTTCTCCCGGTCGAGACGTTGGGAGAAGATGCGGCCGACCATGCGCTTGAGTTGGCGCTCGCTGCCCGGCTGCGGCAGGCGGGAGTGGCGGACGTGGTAGCGGATGTTGAACGAGGCATCGTCGATCCAGACCGGATGCCCCTCGATCGGTGTGCGGGCCAGGCGCTGGCGGTAGCGCGGAATGCCGTGGAGACGTGAAAGCACGTACTCCTGGATTCGCTCGATATCCAGCGACCCGTCATCCAGCCGCAAGGGCTGCGCATCGTGGATCTGGGTGGACGCCACGTGCATGGCAGACTGGGGTTGCGTGTCCTCATAGATGAGGAAGGAGTTGTCGAGCTGTGTGAGTCGATCGAATGTCTCGGCCATGGGTCCCTCTCCTGGCTCTCGGGCTCAGAGCTTGCGCAGGCCTTCGAACTCTTCCTCGATGTCGGCCACGAAGTCGTGCAATTCCGGCATGGCCTCCCAATCCGCATTGAACCCCCAGTGCAGGGCTCCGTCGTAGCTGAGCAGAGCGGTGCCGAGGGCCTGGTTCTCGAACAGGGGTACGAGCGGGTAGGATTCGAGCATGCGTGCCCCGTTCAAGAAGACCGGGAAGTTGGGGCCGGGCACGTTCGTCACCACCATGTTGTAGGAGCGTCGGGCAGCGGCCATCCGGCTCATGCCGGTGAGCAGCGTGGTAGAGGTCCAGTCGCTCAGCTCCTCGAGCACCTGGGTTCCCTTGGCCTGCCGCGATGTCTTCAGCTTCCGGGTTTCCGCGATGACGCGATCCATCCTCTGCTTCCGATCGTGCTGATCGACCGGAAGCGGGGTGACGAGCATCGACACCCTGTTGCCGAGTGTGCCGCGCTGTTCATCGGTGCGCGTGCTCACCGGTACGAATACGCGGAAATCGATGTCTCGCAGGCTGGTGCCCTGCTGCTGCAGGAAGCGCCGCATGGCTCCGCTCACACAGGCGAGCACCACATCGTTGATCGTGCCGCCGACTTTCTCCTTCACCTCCTTGACGATGTCGAGGTCGAAGCGCGTCCAATCGAAGCGCCGGTAGGGGCCGATCGGCACGTTCAGCGGCGTTTCGGATGCCGGCGAGAGCGCCTTCCCGAGGCCTTCGACGAAGCCGGTTGCGGTCTTGACGGCGGAGTCGATGCTTTCGGCCGGGTCCTCGAGGGATCGGAGCGTGTGGGCAAGGATCTGCCCAGGCCGGCTGACGCGGTGGCGCAGTTCACCGCCCAGTAGTTCGAGTGGGCTCGGAACGCGGCGCGGGCGCCAGCTGTGGTCGGTCTCGACCGGGCGATAGCTCGGGTTGGGGCCCATGAATGCCGCCAACAACTCGACGCCGGAGAGGCCGTCGATCAGGCAGTGGTGCACCTTGGAGATGACCGCGAAGCGCCCGCCTTCCAGGCCTTCGACGAACCAGAGCTCCCACATCGGCTTGGAGCGGTCGAGCTTCTGGGACATGATGCGCGCCGCCAGACGTTTGAGCCGGCGCTCGTCTCCGGGAAGTGGGAGGGCGGTGTGGCGGACGTGGTAGGTGAGGTTGAAGCGGTCGTCATCGATCCACACGGGGTGGCCGGAGATCGGCGTCGTTCCGAGCTTCTGGCGAAAACGCGGGGCGCGATTCAGGCCGACCTCAGCCAGCCTGAGGATCTGGGCGAAATCGATGCCGCCTTCCGGGGTAGCGAGCGGCCCGGGCTCGAAGGTGGCGACCGATCCGACGTGCATGTGCACGCCGTTCGACTCGAGATCGAGGAAGGTCGTATCGAGGGCGGTCAGCCGGTCGTAGTGGGAATAAGGCACACTCGTGTCCTCCTCGTCCTTCGACTTGCAGGTTTCGAGCCGTCTCGGCGTCCCGTCAACGTGGCCGAGAATACGTACGGCGCCGTCTCAGGAATTTCAGTGAGGCGAAATGTCTCACAGCCTGGACGGCGCCCATGGCCTCGCTAGCGAGTCGTCTTCTTGCGTGTCGTCTTCTTCCGTGTGGCCTTCTTGGTAGATGCCTTCCGAGCTGTCTTCTTCCGCGCAGTCTTCTTTCGGGCGACCTTCTTGCGAGCGGTCTTCTTCGTCGCCTTCTTGCGGGTGGTCTTCTTCTTTGCCGGGGCCCCACGCAGCGCACGCTCCAGGCGGCGGTAGAGCTTCTCCGCGTCGGATTCGAAGCGCTTGCGCCGCTTCTCACCGTCCTTGCGAAGCTTCTCGATCTGCTTCTCCATGTCCTCGAGCTGTTTGCGCACCTCGCGGACGGGTCGCCGGATGTTGGTCGGGAGCTCCTTCTCGAGCCGCGCTACGCCCTTGATGAACCAATTCGAGCTGCGAGTTCTCGGTCTGCGTGCAGGCGTCTTCTTCTTCCGTGCTGTCATCGTGTTCTCCTCAGCCGCCAGGGATCAGCAGCTGTGGTGAGTTTATCAGCGATCGCGAGTTCGTGAAGCTGTCGGCGGATTCTCTGGGGATCCGCCGGCATTCGGGAAGAAGAGCTGCTGGCCGTCGATCCGAAACGCGGCGATCGCCGCCTGACCTGCGGATCCGGTGAGCCAGCGGATGAAGGCTCGGCCTTCCGCCTGCTTGACATGGGGGTGCCGCACGGGGCTCACGAGCATCACGCCGTATGGGTTCGCCAGAAGAGGATCGCCCTCGACCAGGATTTCGTGGTCGCGCTTGTTCCGAAAGCTGATCCATGTGCCTCGATCGGTCAGTGCATAGGCCTGCATCGCCACCGCGGTATTCAGGGTGGCGCCCATGCCGGTTCCGGTCTCCCGATACCAGCTCCCACTCGCCTGGCTCGGGTCCACGCCAGCGTCCGCCCAGAGCTCGCGTTCCTTCGTGTGGGTGCCACTGTCGTCACCGCGGGAAGCAAACGCGGCAGTCTGGGCTGCGACCGCGCGAAGTGCCGCGGCCGCATCCTTCGAGCCGCGGATGCCGGCCGGGTCCGCTGAAGGGCCGACGAAGACGAAATCGTTGTACATCACATCTCGCCGCTCGATGCCGTACCCGGCCGCCAGAAAGGCATCCTCCCGATCGCGCGCGTGCACGAGCAGCACGTCTCCATCACCGTTGCGCGCGTTCCAGAGCGCCTGTCCGGTGCCCACGGCGACTACGCGCACGTTGATACCGGTCTTGGCCTTGAAGCGGGCGATCAGGTCATCGAGCAGGCCGGTGTTCTGGGTCGACGTCGTGGATTGCAGGAGCAGGAAGCGTTCGTCTTGCTCGGCGAGGGTCGGAGAAAGGGCGATCGCGAGCCCCAGCAGGGCGAATCCTCCCAACAAGAGATGAAGGCCCCGATGCATCTTCAGAACCGCACGATCAAGTCGGTCTGCAGCAGGATGCGATCCGACCCGGACAGGGAATTCGCAAAGGCCGAGCTCGTCTCGATGGGTTCCCCGACGAACAGGGACAGCTTCAGGTCCATGTTCTGGAGGATCTCCCGAACGGCCTGTGCCATGTAGGCCTGCTGATTCGTGCGTCCAGCGAGTAGCGGCGTATCGACGAACTGGCCGGGCCAGGCGTTGGCCTCGATGCGGAAGTAGCCCGCGTTCAGCTGGACCACTCGGCGTTTGCTTCCCACCTGGATGCCCAACCCATACGCCATGTCTTCGTCTCCCGCGCCAGGATGGATGGGATGGGTCGACGCGTCGTGGTTTCGCAGCAGGTGGCCGTAGAGCAGCACGGGCCAGTCCTCGTGGGCATCCCAATGCACGTAGGCCGCGAGCTCCGTGGCCGAGATGCCGGCGCCCCCGTTCGCAGAGTCGTTCAGGCCCAGGCGCAGGTTGCCTGCCCTGTTCGAACTCTCGAGGAAGGCCCGATCGAGGGAGCGCCACTCGTAGTGGGTGACCCGGCCGCCGAGTTCCCATCCCTCGGTTGGAGTGAGCGTGGCACCGGTCTGGACCCCCAGCACATGGGGGTCTCGGGACGTCGCGTTCTCTCTGGCAATGAGATAGGCCGCTCGAGCAAAGAAGGAGGTGGCGCCTTGGGCTGTGGAGTTCCACGCGAGCGAGGCGCCTTCGACCGAGAGATCGCGATCCCAGAGCATCGAGTCCGGACCGTGCTTCCAACGGAAGGGCACGCCCATCTTGCCGAGTCGCAAGCGTGTGCTGCCGCCCAGGGGCCCCGATCCCTCTGACGAGGTCAGATCGAGGTGTGCCCGATCGATGAAGAAGCCATCGGGGTCGAAGTCGTTTCCGGTTCCGAGGGTCTGGTTTGCGCTTCGTCGTAAGCCGCCGGATGCCAGACGAAAGGTGACGGAAGCCCAGGGGTTGATGCGGGCCTTGCCTTGAACTCTCAACCGATAACGAGCCCTGGAGCGGTTGCCGGAGTCGATGTCCAGCGGATCGCGCTGGAACCAGAACTGGTCGAAACGCGCCCGGAAGTCGCCGGACCACTCGATCGAGCCTTGTTGGGTCTCCCATTGCTCCTGGCGAGAGGAGAGACCCGCGTACTCGGCATCGTCGACGATGCCACGGGCGTGGAGTATCGCGAGCACCTCCCGCACGACGCTCTCTTCAGGGACTGCGGATGCAGGCGGGGCGAGCAGCAGCAGGTGCAGGATGGGGGCACAGAGACGTCGGTGCACGGATGCGGTCCTTCGGGCTATTCCTGCAGGGGTATAGCTCGAAGATTTGCCGGCCTTCAAGGGTTCAGTGTGAGCGAACCTGCTTTTCGAGCCGCCGAAGATCCCTGCCCATGGCCTTGACCGCGGCTGTCTCCATCGAGTGGAACGTTTCGACGAGTTCTGCGCCGAACGGGGTGAGCTCGGCTCCCCGCGCGGACGTCTCGACCACAGGCGTCTCGAAGCATTCGTTCAGATCGTGGATGCGCTCCCAGGCGCGCCCGTAGGCGAGCCCGAGTGCGCGAGCTGCGGCGGAGATCGAGCCATGCTCTTCGACGGCTTCGAGCAGCGCCACCTTGCCTGGGCCGAGCTTGTGGCCTTCGTCGGGGCCGAAGTAGAAGCCCATCCGAACCTTCGTCATCGGAGTATCCGTGTCAGGGAGATCTGGTGGGCCTAGTAGTCGTAGCCGCGTTCCTCGTGGAGGCTCACGTCGAGGCCGCGTATCTCGTCTTCGTCGCTCACGCGCAGGCCGATCAGGGCATCGATGCCCTTCAGGATCACCCAGCTTGCGGCCGCGGTATAGACGATGGTGACGGTGCCGGCCAGAAACTGGATGCCGAACTGTGAGCTGATCGAGAGTGCACCCTGGTTGCCGCCAAAGATCTCGGATGCGAACACAGCAGCCAGCAAGGTGCCGACGAAGCCGCCGACGCCGTGAACGCCGAAGACGTCGAGGGAATCGTCGTAGCCGAGTCGGCGCTTGACAGTGGTGGAGGCGAGATAGCAGATCATTCCAGACGCCAGGCCGATGCCCAGCCCGCCGACCGGTCCGATGTAGCCCGAGGCCGGTGTGACCGCAGCCAGGCCGGCGATGGCGCCAGTCGCGATGCCGAGCACGCTGGGTTTGCCGTAGCGCACCCATTCGATCGCCATCCAGGTGCAGGCGGCCGTCGCGGCCGAGATCTGCGTGACCACCGCGGCCATCGCGGCTCCGCCGTTCGCACCGAGGGCGCTTCCGCCGTTGAAGCCGTACCAGCCCACCCACAGCATGCCCGTGCCTGTGACGCACATCGTGAGGTTGTGCGGGAGCATGGGCGTCTTCGGGTAGCCGTTCCGCGGACCGATCACGATGCAGGCCACCAGTGCTCCGACGCCAGCGGTGATGTGCACGACGATCCCGCCGGCGAAATCGAAGACACCGAGTTCTCCGAACCAGCCGCCTCCCCAGGTCATGTGGCAGATGGGCAGGTAGACGACCACGAGCCACAACACGCAGAACCACATCATCGCGCTGAACTTCATGCGTTCGGCAAAGGCGCCGACCATCAGTGCGGGGGTGATGATGGCGAAGGTCATCTGGAACACGAAGAACAGCACTTCCGGGATGGTTCCGGACAACGTGTCGGGCGTGATTCCGCGAAGGAAACTCTTCTCGAACCCGCCGATCAGGGCGCCGCCCTCGGCGAAAGCCAGGCTGTAGCCGAAGGCCGTCCAGATCACCGTGATCACAGCCGCCAGCGCCAGGCATTGCATCAACACCGAAAGCACGTTCTTGGTCCGGACCAGACCTCCGTAGAAGAGTGCCAGGCCAGGCAGCGTCATGAACAGCACGAGTGCGGTCGACGCCAGGATCCACGCGGTATCGCCGGTGTCGAGCGCGCCCTCGGCAAGCGCTGGTGCGGCGATCAGCAGTGTCAGGAACGGGGCGAGAAGGTGCAGACGGGAGAGCATGGGGCGACCTCGAGCCGGGAAAGCCAGCGAAGTGCGGTTGGTACTCCTTCCGGATGTGGGCCGTCCAGTGCAGCGGAGCAAAAACCGCTGACCTGTGCCTGGTTGGGCACAGGTCTGTGCTGATTACAGCACGCCCTCTCGCCGGAGCGATTCGATCAGGCCTTCGGAGAGGGCGGCCTGCGTCTGGCCCTCGAAGAGCAGGGGTTGGTCGCTGCGCCAGACCTCGTCGCTTTCCGGCTGCCACGGAAAGTGGCCACCGGGATCGGGCCAGAAGCATTGCAGGGCCGGAACGTCCTTGCGCTCGTAATGCCAGGCCGCATTGCCCAGGAAGGGTTCCTTCCATTTCGGCGCGATGTCGCGAAAGGCGAGAGTTCCCCGCTGCAGGAGTCCGGCAGGTTCGTCCCCTGCAGCAAAGCGTGCGCCGCGCCGGATCGTTTCTCCAAGATGGTTCAGCAGGCCCGCCAATACCTGAAGATCGATTCCGAAGGTCAGCAGTTCCGGATGTTCGAAGCGTTCGTAGAGCCCGATCGTGTGAGCCCAACCCGGCGAGGGCTCTTCCGGCGGGATCAGCACGAGATGCCAACCGTGGTGATCGATGTCGTGCCGGACCCGCGCCAGGATTCCATCGTCGTCGTCGTTCATCGGCGTCGAAGCTACCGCGGCCACCTGGTTCAGGCGAGCAACGCGAGCAGATCCTGGCGGGTGATGCGTCCGGCGGCGCCTGTCCCGGAGAGCGCAGCATCGGCGAGTTTTCGTTTCTCGTTCTGCAGCGCGAGGATCCGCTCTTCTACGGTGTTTTCCGCCACCATCCGGTAGACGAAGACTGGCCGCTCCTGACCGATGCGATGGGCGCGATCTGCGGCCTGGGCTTCGACCGCAGGGTTCCACCAGGGGTCGAGCAGGAAGACGTGGTCGGCAGCGGTCAGGTTGAGACCGGTACCGCCCGCACGCAGCGAAATGAGGAACACAGGCGGGCCACTGCTCTCCGAGAACTCGCGCACGACGGCACCCCGATCGCGGGTCGAACCATCGAGCCGGGTGAACGCCAGGCCCGCCTGACGGAGCTTTGGCTCCACCAGGTCCAACAAGGAAGTCCATTGGGAGAAGACCAACGCTTTGTGGCCCTCGGATGCAGCCGTCTCGAGTCGATCCGAGAGGAGCTCGAGCTTGGCGGAGAGGTCGAGCTGCTGGCCGGGAATCAACTGTGGGTGACAGCAGGCCTGGCGGAGGCGCAGCAGCGCCTCGAGTGCGGCAAGCACACTGCCTCCCCCCTCGAGCTGCTGGACGACCTCATCGCGGGTGGCTGCGAGCACGGCGTCGTAGACGGCGCGTTCCTGATCGGAGAGCACGCAGTGCAGGACCATTTCGGTGCGCGGAGGCAGCTCCGGTGCGACCTCCGATTTTCGGCGCCGCAGAACGAACGGACGCAGCCGTACCCGCAGGTGCTCGAGGACGGTTTCGTCGCCCCCTTCGATCGGGCGTGCATAACGTTCTTCGAAGTCCCGACGTCCTCCGAGCAGCCCGGGGTTCAGGAAGTGGAGCTGGCTCCACAACTCTTCGAGGCGGTTCTCGATGGGTGTTCCGGTCAGCGTGATGCGTTGGTCGGCACGCAGTTGATAGGCGGCCTGGGCGACCTGACTGCTCGGGTTCTTGATCGCCTGGGCTTCGTCGAGGATCACGGCCTTCCAGGGGTGGGCCGTCAGGCTTTCCCGGTCGCGTCGAAGCAATGCGTAGGTCGTGAGGGTCACGTCGGCGCTGCCTTCGAGGCTTCGCCGGATTCCGTGGTAGACGCGTACCGAGAGGCCCGGTCGGAAGCGCTGGATTTCCTCCTCCCAGTTGGCGAGTAGGCTGGTCGGGGCGACGACCAGGGTGCCCGAGCCGATCGCACACAGGGCCTGGAGGGTCTTTCCGAGGCCCATGTCGTCAGCCAGCAACGCGCCGAGCCGGGCCTTGCGCAGGAAGGCCAGCCAGCGCGTACCCTCCTTCTGGTAGTCGCGCAGTTCGCCCTGGAGATCCGCGGGGAGTGCTACGTCCGGAAGTGTGCCCGACCCTTCGAGAAGCTGGATGAGGGGTTCGAGCGAGGCCGGAGGTGGGTGATCGAGGTCCACACACAACCGGCCGAGGTCCGGCAAGACCGCCGGCGCGACCCGCCCGTCCGGATCCCGGGCCGCGAGCAGGTCGGCGACCTGGCGTCCGTAGCGGGTGAGCCAGTCGGAGGGCAGGGGAGCGAAGCCACCGCTCTCGAGGGGTACGAGGGAGCGGCCGCTGCGCCACGCAGACAGTACGGCCTCGGCCGAGGCTTCACCTTGGCCTTCCAGGGAGGCAAAGCGCAGTGCCAGGCGGTCGTCGTCGATTTCCAGCCGGGCTTCGAGGTCGCCCACCCTGTGGAAGGCTCGTTCTGGTTCTCCGCGAACGGTGCCCAATCGCGCCATCGCAGGGATCATCTCCATCGCGCTCTCCGCATCCAACACCGAACGGTGTCCCACGGCGAGCCCCAGGGACGTTCGCAATCGCTCGATCAGGCGCTTTTCCTGGGCCTCGTCCCGGATCGGAACGGCGCCGCCCAGGTGGATCAGGCGGCCTGCGTCTACCCGCGCAATCGGCGGATCGCCGTAGACGAGAAGCGGGAGCACGGTCAACTTGTCGGCCTGGCGTTCTGTCTCCAGGACGAGCCGAGGCGGAACGCGCTGGGTTTCGGGCAGGGCATCCGTCTCGATGCGCACCTCCACGCGCCTCTCGAGATCTGGAATGACGTGGGCCAGCAACTCGGGAAGTTCTTCCGCCGGCACGTGGCGCCCCCGGCCCAGATCTTCGGCTTCACGGCCCGAGAGCTGGCTGGGTGCCAGTTCCCGGATCTCGTCTCCGCAGCGAACGAAACCCGAGCCGAATTCTTCGTCGATTGCCGGCTCGAGCGCGGATTGCAGGCGGAAGCCGCCGTCTGCGGAGAGCAGGCGCACCACGGTCACGACGGGCTCGTGGCGGGGCTGGGCCGCCTCGCCATCGAGTTGCACTTCCCCGCAGCCCTCGAGCGCTGCGAGCAGGCTGCGCATCACGCCGCGTGGCATCGGCCCCGAGTGGCGCGTGCCGAGCGCGCGCTCGACGGCCAGATCGGCCTGCGTGGCGCCCACCACCGGCCCCTCGACCCGGCCCGTGGCAAGGGCCGTCAGCGTGGTCTCGAGGCGCTGCTCGCGCTCGCCATCTACCACGAAGCGTTCGAAACCGAGCCCGTCGCCGGTGCGCGAGAGCCGGTAGACGATGCGTCCTCCGCTCCTTCCCTCGCCCACGTTCGGAATCTCCTTGCCCTCGCGAGCAGCCCGACGCAGCGCGATCACGCTGGCGGCTACGTGTTCGCACGGGTCTTCACCGCCCGGGCAATCGCATTCCCACTCGGCGTCCTCCACGTACAGCACGACGGTCGGGTGGATCACGCCGGAAGAGGGGCGCACGCGCAGGATCTGCTCGGTATCGTCCCCTCCCTCGCGGGTGACTGCATCCGTGCGCGCCAGCTCGACGCCGCGGGACCAGGCGCTCCTGGCGGCCTCGGCTCGCACGCGCTCGAATAGGTCGTCCACGCTGATCAGACTAGCCGCTAGCCTGGGTGCCGTGGGCAGCTACATCACGGCCGAGGGGTTCAAGAAGCTCCAGCAGGAGGAGCATCGGCTCTGGAAGGTGGAGCGGCCGCGGGTGACTCGAGAGGTTTCCGAGGCCGCGGCGCTGGGTGATCGCTCGGAGAATGCCGAGTACATCTACGGGAAGAAACGCCTGCGCGAGATCGATCGGCGGCTGCGCTTCCTGGCCAAACGCATGGACGAACTCACAGTGGTTTCGCCGTCCCGCGAGCAGGAGGGGAAGGTCTTCTTCGGGGCCTTCGTCTGCGTGGAAGATCCAGACGGGTGCGAGACGGAGTATCAGTTGGTCGGGCCCGACGAGTCCGATCTGTCGGAGGGCCGACTCAGCATCGAGTCTCCGCTGGGACGAGCGCTGCTCGGCAAGTCGGAAGGTGATGAGGTGCGGGTGTTGAGGCCTCGGGATGGCGGGATCGCGATCTTCGAGGTGGCCGGGATCCGGTACGTGTGGGATGCCTCGTCCGAGTGACTACCCCTCTGAGCTGACTTCTTTCGATGGAGTCTTCGGGGCGTCAGCCTTGGGTCGAAGCTCGGTCGGGCCGTCGGCCAGCTTAAGCAGCTCTTCCTGGCTCTCGCGCAGGAATGAGACGAAGCGCGACAGGTCCGGCACGACATTGTAGTCGGCGTTGAAGCCCCAGCAGAGTCGGCCGTCGTAGCTGAACAACGCGATCCCGAGTCCGGTCCGATCGACGAGCGGAACCTGCGGGAAGATCTCGTTCATCGGGGCGCCCATCATGTAGAGCGGCACCTGGGGGCCCGGGACATTGGTGACGACGAGGTTGAAGGGCAACAGCCGCGAGGCGTTTCGCGCGCCCAGCGACAACAGGGTGGCCGGTGTCCACTCGGCGACCTGAGTGAGCGCCTCGGCCCCGACCGCGCTCTTCGAGGCCTTCAGCTCGCGGGTCCGTTCGGAGATCCGCGTCAGCTGCTCCTTCGGGTCGTCGGTATCGAGAGGGAGAGGCAGGATCCATGCCGAGACCCGGTTGCCCAGACGGCCCTTCTCGTCTTCGGCCCGCACGCTGACCGGTGCCATCACGCGGAATTCGAGATCGGATGGGTCGACGCGGCGGTATTCGAGGAAACGGCGGATCGCGCCTGTGACGATGGTCAGCACGACGTCATTGACCGAGCCGCCGAGGTTCCTCCGTACCTGCTTTACTTCTTCCAGCTCCATCGTGTGCCAGTCGAAACGGCGGTGGGGGCCGATCTGTCGGTTGAGTGGCGTCGAGGACACCGGTCGCAGTGTCGTGCCGAGCGTCGCGGCTGCGGCCCGGATGCGGTTGCTGAGGTCGCGTTGCTGCTCGTCGACCTCTTGCCAGAGGTTCCTCACACCGCGCACGAGATCCAGCGGGAGCTGCAAGCGTCGCAGCACTTCATTCCTGAGCAGCTCGGCGCCGCTCGGGGCGGGTCGCGGGACGAAGGGCGGTGTGTCGTGGATCTCGAATTCTGGGGTCACCTGCATGAGGACGTTCATCAGGTCGACCCCCGAGACGCCATCGATCATGCAGTGATGGGTCTTGCTCACGACCGCGAACCGGTCGTTTTCCAGGCCCTCGATGAACCACATCTCCCACATCGGCCGGGTGCGATCGAGGCGTTGGGCCATGATCCGTGAGGCCAGCCGTTTGAGCTGCTCTTCGTCCCCGGGCTTGGGCAGGCTGGTGTGGCGGACGTGGTAGTCGAGGCTGAAATTGGCATCGTCGATCCAGACGGGGGACTGCTCGATCGGCACCCAGGCCAGCTTTTGGCGGTAGCGAGGGATGCGATGGAGGATCGACGCGATGCCTCGCTTGATCCGGGCCATGTCGATGCCGCCCTGCTCGGTGTGCAGCGGGCCGCACTCGTAGAGGGCCGTGGACGACACGTGCATGAAGGTGTTGGGCCCCTCGAGGAGCAGGAAGGAGTTGTCGAGGGCGGTAAGGCGGTCGTAGGCGTAGCGGGCCATGGTGTCTCCCGGACGAGGTCAGTGGATTCCAGTTTGACGCGGCGCATCATAGCACGTGGAGCCTTCGGAAGGGTCAGCCAAATGCTCTGGGTGAGGGCCTTCAAGTAGAGCCGGGTGTCGTGCCGATGAGCTTGGCTGGCCCTTGAGTGGGGTGTCTCGCGGAGGTCCGCGCAGGCATTTCATCCTTGTCAGGCGGAACTCGAACCGATGAGCACGACGCTGCATGTCCACCTTTCGATCGATGGCGAGCCGCTCGCCGAGATTCCGTTCGGCTCGGATCGTCTACAAGTGGGCCGGTTGGAAGAGAATGACATCGTGGTCCGGGATCGTGCTGCGAGCCGGACCCATGCCTTGCTCGAGCGAGAAGGGGATCAGGTCTACGTCGAGGATCTGGGCAGCCAGAACGGGATCTGGCTTGGAGGCCAGCGAATCGAAGGACGCCGCCTGATCGGGCCCGGGGACGAGCTTCGCATCGGGCGCCACACCCTCTGGGTGGGCCCTCCGGGCGCGAAATCTCCGGGTGCAGAAGGTCAATCGACCGGCGAATCCAGCCCCGGGCTACTCGATGCAGGGACCTCCTCGGCGACCGCCGTGGAAGCCTCGACCGCACTCGCCTCGGTGGATGTGGGCTGGCAGGACTCGGAGGAGGGGGCAGATGTGGACCCGTTCTCGATCGGAGACGAGGACCTCCTGGAGGCGTCAGAGCCGTGGGATGCGTGTGCCGCCGGCCTCGGAGATCTGGGCCCGATCCTCGATTCCGGTGAGCCCGAGACCGAGCTTCAGCAGGATTCCGGTAGCGAAGAAGTGCCTGGGAGCAGCTTCCCCGGCTTGATCGTGCAGCGCTCGGGGCAACTTGACCGGATCCTGGCCTGGGAAGAGGACGAGATGTGTGCGGGGCGCGGTGCCGAATGCGAGATCTTCCTGGGTGCACGGGAAATCTCTCGCCGGCATGCCCTGTTCGTGCGTTGCGACGACGCGTACGAAGTTCGCGATCTGGATTCGATCAACGGGGTGTTCGTGAACGGGGAGCGGGTTCATCAACGGGTTCTCTGCGTAGGCGACGTCGTGCAGATCGAAACCTTCGAGCTGACCTTCGTGCTCGAGAGCGAGCCGATCGGCTGTGAGATCCAGACCGGTGAAGACCTTCTCGACCCGAAGGTCGCGCACACCGATCAGCTCAGCATGACCGTGCAGGGGCAGCAGCCGCTGGTCCAGGCAGATCCGGATCCTCCGGGCCTCGAGGCCGCGGTACCGGATGCGGACGAAAAAGAACTCGAGCTGGCTCCACAGAGCTTTGAAGAGCCGGCGGCTGCACCGTTGGTCCTTCAGCTGGAACTCGCTCCGCAGCAGCTACCGGAGCCGTTGCGCCGAGCCCTCGACGAGATGGAGGACGTGGAGCTCACTGTCCGCCTGAAGCTGAAGCCCTCCTGACAGAGCGGGGGATGCTCTCTCGGTGTTCCCAGGAAAAAAGCTCTCTGACGTCGTCTTGCAGGAGTACGTAGAGGGTCAGTACGCCGACGACGGTGCCGAGGGGCACCCAGAGCAGCGAGAGCGAGCCGAGCACGATGCCTGTGGTTCGGGCCCAGGGGCGGTGGCGGAGCAGGCCGATTCCGACTGCCATGCCGGGGATCGCCAGGCCCCCGACCAGCGCGGCGACAGCAGCCCCGATCCCGCCGAGGATCCAGGTCGCGGTCGGATCGCCGCTCAGCAGGCCCGTGCCTGCCAGGGCCAGGAATACGATCGTGGCTGCTGCGGCGCCCAGGCCGTGGACGACGAGGTAGACCACGGCCAGCAATCGCACGCGTTCCTCGGCCCGCGCCTGGTCCTCCACCCGCGCAACGATCCGAGTGAACTCGGGCTCCTCTTCGTGGAGCCAGGCATCCTCTCGTACGTCGACACTCAACGGGAAGCCACGGGCACCGCCGGCATCGGCCGTGCCGACTGGGCGGGCAGTGCGGCTGAGTTCATCTGGCGTTTGAATTGTGCCAGCTCTTGACGCGCCGCCTCGTGGGTGGCCTCGCGCCGGATGCTCTTGAGCCGGCCCTGCAGGTCGTTATCCGCACCGATCTCCCGATCGAGTTCGCCTTCGGTGGCGAGCCGGGCGACGTGGGAGCGCACGCTCTCGAGGGCTCGCATGTCGGCGTCGACCGAGAGGCCTTCGATCGCTTCCTGGATCCGGCGTCGTGCGTTGGCATTGGCGAGGGTCACGACGATGCGGCCCTTTTCGCGCTCGAGTGAACGGATTTCCTCTCGGAAGCGCACCAGGTTGGTCTTGGCTTCCTCGGCTTCGGTCTTCAGCGTCTCGTACTCGGTCTCGGCGCGCTCGATGTCTTCCACCAGCGCCTGCTTGTGCGCGATCAGCGTGAGCGCGACTTCATCGTCACCGCGCCCCACGGATCGCCGGATGTCTTCCAGGGTGCGGGCCAACTCGCCGCGGCGTTCGGCGAGATCGCCTTCCAGCTTGTTGCGCATGTAGAGGATTCCGGCGACCGCCTCTTTGAGCTCGCGGTATTGGCCCACCCGCTCCGAGATCGCGTTTTCGAAGACGGCCTGCGGATTCTGCTGCTCTCGGCCGCGAATCCAGTGGGTGGCCCATCCGGAGATGAAGCCGAAGAGTCGTGCAAAGAAACCGGGTCGTTGGGTCATGGTGTGTCCTTCTGGCCTGGGCGCGGCTCAGTCGTTTGAATTCCAGTCCTCGTCCCGCAGGCCGAGGTCTCGGATCTTCTGTTGCAGGCTCTGGCGCACCATGCCGATCGCTTCGGCGGTGCGAGAGATGTTGCCGTCGTTCTGTCGAAGCGCGTTCAGCAGATATCCGCGTTCGAAGCGCTCGACGGACGCACGTTTGGCATCGGAGAAGGCAAGCGCCTCCAGCGGCTCTGCTGGCGTCGCGCCGGGGCTCCCGCCCGAGCCGAGGTGCAGATCGCTGGCCTCGATCCGCTCGCCGGGGGCCAGGACTGCAGCCTGCTCGATCACATTGCGAAGCTCACGGACGTTGCCCGGCCACGCGTGGCGGGCAAGTGCGGCGAATGCCTCCTCGCCGAGGGGCTTTGCGGGACGCCCCAGCCGCTCTTCCAACTGTCCGAGGAAGCGCTCGGCAAGGGCCGGGAGATCCTCTCGTCGCTCGCGTAGCGGCGGAAGCGGCAACTCCACGACCTTGAGTCGGTAGTAGAGGTCTTCTCGGAACTGATCGTTCGCGACTTCCTTTTCGAGGTCCCGATGAGTGGCGGCGACGACGCGCACGTCGACGTCGATTGGCTGGGCGCCGCCGACCCGCTCGAATGAGCGCTCCTGCAACACGCGCAAGACCTTGGCCTGGGTCTCCGGCGCCATGTCGCCGATCTCGTCCAGGAAGATCGTGCCACCGTCGGCCGCTTCGAAGCGGCCGACCCGGCGAGCATCGGCGCCGGTGAAGGCTCCCTTCTCGTGGCCGAACAACTCGCTCTCGACCAGTTCTCGGCTGATCGCAGCACAGTTCACGGCTACGAAGGCTCGCCCCTTGCGGGCACTTTGTTCGTGCAGGGCCTGAGCGACCAACTCCTTGCCCGTGCCGCTCTCTCCGCGGATCAACACAGTGAGATCGGTCTCGGCGACTTTCTGGATCGTCTCGAAGACCTGGCGCATGGCTGGGCCCGAGCCGATCAGGTTGCCCATGCCGTAGTCTTTTTCGACGCGAGCGCGCAGCAGCCGGTTCTCGCGGGCCAGCGCCGTGCGCTCGAGGCAACGACGCACCACCATGCGGATCTCGTCGTTGTCGAAGGGCTTCGGGACGTAGTCGTCCGCACCGGCCTTCATCGCCTCGACGGCCACCTTCTCGTTGCCGTGGGCGGTGATCATCACCACCGGGGTCTCGGGCTGATGCGCCTTCGCGGCGCGCAGCACGTCCATTCCACTCGGGCCGTCGCCGAGAGCGAGATCGGTGAGCACGAAATCGAAGGATTCGGCTTCCAGTAGTGCGATGGCCGCCGCGCCGTCTGCCGCCTGCTCGCTCGTGAAGCCCTCTCGTTTCAGCAGGCCCGACAGGGCCAGGCGGATGGCGCGTTCGTCTTCGACGATCAGGATTCTGGGACCAGTCATGCGGGCTCCGTGGCGCTCGTGAGGCGCGTGGGCAGGGTGACGAGAAAGGCGGCGCCCTCGGGTGGCGGACTCTCCAGTTCGATGCGGCCGCCGTGGGCCTCGATGATCTTCTTGGTGAGCGCAAGACCCAGGCCTGTTCCGCTTTCCTTCGAGGAGAAGAATGGGTTCCAGATCTCGTCGCGCTGTTCGGGCAAGACACCCGGGCCGTGGTCGCGCACGCGCAGCCATGCTTCGTCGCCCGCCAGGTTTCGGCCCGACTCGATGCTGAGAACCGGGCGGTGATCCGCACCGCTCATTGCGTCGAGTGCGTTGGCGATCAGGTTGATCACGACCCGACGCAGTTTCTCCGGATCTCCGTGAATCTGGCCGGCTTCACCGAGACGCAGCTGCACGAGGACGGCTTCCTGGTCGATGCGTTCGCGGAGCGCATCGAGGGCCGAGTGGACCACTTCGTCCAGCTCCAGCGGCTGACCCTGGAAGCCCTCTTCGCGGGCAAAGCGAAGCAGATGGGAAATGCTCTTCTCGACGCGCTCCAGCTCCTCCAGCGCGACATGTGCGTATTCCACGTTTTCCGTGGCAGCCGGGTCTTCGCCCATTTGTTGGACCAGACTCTTGGCCGCCGTGATCGGATTGCGGATCTCATGGGCCACGCCTGCGGCCAGGTGCTCGATGTGCCGGGATTGCTCGCCCAAGGTCTGGTGACGGTGGGTGGCTACCTCGAGATCCAGCTCCCGCTGTACCTCTCGCTCGATCCAACGCTCGCGGAGCTGCGGCTCCAGCACCTTCTTCACGTAGTCGCCGATGATCAGGATGGCGCCGATCGTCAGCACCCAGAGCGAGGCACGACCGGCAAAGACGGCCACGAGGACTGTCGCCAGCAGCAGGCCGATCAGGTCCTTGACGACCTTGGCCATCGCGCTCGCTCGCTGCCTGGCCAGGGTCAAGCGCTCCTGCCGGCGGTCGTCCGCATCCGGGAAGCCTCGTGTCGGCTCTCCCCCGGATCGACCGCGCCGCTTCCGTTCGCGACCCGATCTCTTCATGCCTCCGCCACGGCGCGGATGGATCCGACGGCTCATGACGGGCTCCCTTGCGGCTCGCGGATCTGCTTGGGGAACGTCAGGACGAATTCGGTGCCGCTTCCCGGATCCGAGTGGGCTTCGATCGAGCCGCCGTGGGCATCCACCACCTTCTTCGAGATGGCGAGCCCAAGCCCGGTACCGGTCTCCTTCGAGGTGTAGAACGGACTGAAGATCCGCGTCAGCCGCTCGGGTTCCATCCCCGGGCCGTTGTCCTTCAGCCGTAGCCAGATCTCGGTGCCGGCCAGGTTCTCGCCGGCCTGCACGACTACGGTCGGATGTTCGGTGTGGGCGCCGGCGAACGCGTCCAGGGAGTTCCCGATCAGATTGATGATCACCCGGCGCAGCTTCTCCGGATCGCCGCGCATCGGGCCCGCGGCCTGGACGTCCTGCTGGACCGTGACCCCGAGCGTCTCGAGCCGGTCACGAAAGGTCTCGAGCGCCGATTCGATGACCTCGGGGATGGAGACCTCGCGCAGCACGACATCCTCGTCGCGCGCATAGCGCAACAGGTGGGAGATGCTGCGCTCCACCCGCTCCAACTCTTCGAGGGCGACATTGGCGTACTCGACGTTGTCGCTCGCCGCCGGATCCTCGCCCATCTGCTGGACGAGGCTCTTGGCGGCCGTGATCGGATTGCGGATCTCGTGGGCGATCGATGCAGAAAGCTCCTCGACCTGCTTCGAGTGGGCTCCCTCGAGGGAGACGCGCTCGCGGGAGACACCGAGACCCACCCGTTGGTCCACTTCCTGGTCGATCCAACGCTTGCGCAGATCCGGCGCGACGATCGCGAAGAAGTAGTGGAGGCCCAGCCCGACACCCCAGGGCACGGCGGTCCAGAAAGCTGCGCGAGGGCCGGCGACCAGCAGCAGGAACACGTTCACCGCCAGATAGGGGATCAGGTGAGACATGAAGCCGATGCGCCGGTTCGCGGCCTTGCGGGCTTCGCGGTAGGCCTGCTCGTGGGGGGAGCGGGGAGAGGACCCCTTCTTGGAGGAGGTCGCCGGAAGGCTCTCGTCGAACGGATCCGTTTCGTCGGGCCACTCTTCCCAGTCCCGCTTCTGATGTCTCCTCTGTCGCGCCTCCAATCGCTCCTCCCGGCGCTGTCGACGCCGCTCGTTGCTTCTACGGGGCTCGGACGTTCGGGGTTCGTCGCGCCGTTGGGACATTCCAGTGCCTCTCAAAGCGGGTTCGGGGTCGGCGGTTTGAGGCCGTTCGAAGATCATGCCCGATCCAGAGAGCAAAGGTCGTGCCGAAACGCCAAACCCTGGTTTTTCAGGGAGTTACGCCACCCTTCCACACGGGCTGCTGCAGGCTTCAGACGACACTGCAGCTGCGTGGCTGCACCCGGTGGGGATTGCGCCTGCTTCCCGAGTTCGCGAAAACCAAGGCATGGTCCAATCTGACGAGCCGCCTGGAAGCGAATCTTCAGACGCCGAGGAAGCTCCGGACTATGCACCGACGCCGTTCGATGGTCCGTACTTCGTGCCGATGGTGCTGCTCGCGGGCTCACTCTGGTTCGCCTACGACGGCTTTCTGAATCCGGAGAGGCTCGACCCGGCTGCGTCGTTGAGCAACCACCTGGCCTTCAATCAGTGGGGCGCCGGGATCCTGGCCGTCGCCGGCATCGCGCTGGGAATCCGCGCCTGGCTCCAGCAGCGGAGAGCCGATCGCGATCCCAGTGGATCATGAAGCCTCACCCGGAGAGGGCAGCGTGGATGCGATCTTGCCAGGCATGGCAGGCGAAACCTCAGGGATGTCCCCGTTCCCGTTCTCGGCGTCGGGGCTGACCAGGCCGGCAGACATCACCAGCTTGAAGGCCTGCTCGACGCTCAGCTCCACGGGAATCAAGTCGTCTTCCGGTACCAGCAGGTAGAAGCCAGAGGTCGGGTTCGGCGTGGTGGGAACGAACACGTTCACCATGTTCGATGGCAGGTGCGAGACGTCGAGGCCACGGACCGGGCCGGTCACGAAGGCCAGCGCGAACAGCCCCTCGCGCGGGTACTGGATGATCGCGACGCGGTTGAAGCTCGAAGTCGCGTCGCTGCTCCTGAAGATGGCCTCGAAGAGCTGCTTGACCGCCGCGTAGATGTTGCGTGCAACGGGCACCCGCAGCAGAAGGCGCTCCCATAGCCGAACCAGCTCCCAACCGAACAGGTGGCGGGCGATCACGCCGAATAGCAGGATCACGAGGAGTGTGAACACCGCACCCAGAAGCGGCACACTCGGAGGTTCCTGGGTGCCGGGGAAGACCCAGCGCAGCACGCTCGGCAGCAGCAGGTTGTCGAGTCGTCGAACGATCCATGCGATGGCCCAGATCGTGATGCCGATCGGAGCAAAGGCCAGAACCCCGGCTACGAAGTAGCGGCTCAGTACGAGGCGGATGTTCTTCCAGAGTTTTCTGAGCATCGTTGCCTTCAGCGCGCTTCGGTTCCGGGCTGGGACCCGGCCAAGAGGGTATCGGTGCGGAGTCCGCTCAGTGTGAGGCAGGCTCCAGAGGCCCGGAGGGCTGCGAAATGAAGCGGCGTGCGCGCCTCATCGAACGCCTCATCGGAGTAGCACATCGCAAGCGCTCTGGATCTGGCGGACCAGGCGTCCCAACGCATTGTGATGGATGTTCTGGCGCAGGCGGACGAGCAGGCGCCGCTCGAGAGCGTAGCGGGTGAGCTTGCTCCGGGGGGGGCGTGCGTTCCGTGGCTCGATCTCCTCGAGGGAACGGCGCAGCTCAGGCCCAGGGTAGCCCCAGGCGGCCAGGTCCGGATCCGTCAGGCGGGCGGCGATCTCCCTGCATTGGCTCAGCCGGGCGGGATCGGCTGCCAGCGCGCCGGCCCATTTGCCTACGGAGCCGGTGGTCGGCCGGGTTTGTTGGGACACGCTGGTCGGATCGCCCAGCCCACGTGCCGAGCTTCGGGCGCCGTCCTGCTGCTGGCCGTAGTCGATCATGGCCGGTTCGAACGGGATGCCGAGGAATCCGCAGACCTTCTCGATCTGCTCCTCGGGTGCCTGCACCAGTTCTTCATAGCGGAGGTGGTGCAGGTGGGCGGGCGGCTCGCGGAGGAAGCGCGCGATGGCAGGCAGATAGCGCTCGAGGATCGGATTGTGACGATGGGCCGCTTCGTGGTCTCCATCAAAGAACGAATCGACGACGCTCGACCAGACCGCGATCGGGTGCCGGGTGAGGACGAGGTACTTGGCCTCCGGGTACAGCTTCGTCAGGAAATCGAGCACCAGTGCATAGGCCGGTGTCTTGTCGAGAAAGAGCTGCCGGCCCGAGGGCTCGAGGGCCTTGGCGTAGAGATGATCCGTCGCTGCGCGCAGCGCATCCAGGTAGTCCGCTTCGCCGCCCGGCAAGAGGCCCACCAGCTCTCGCAGGCCGAGTTGGGTGATGATCGGGTCGTAGGGTGCCTTCTCCACCTTCTCGTGGAAGCCCAGGTGCGCGAGCGGGGGCATCAGATGGGGTTCGACCGGCGCGTAGATGGCCGGGTGGGCTCCGAGCATGCGGGTCGTGAGGGTGGTGCCGCCGCGCGGCGGGCCGATCAGGAAGACGAGTTGGTTCTGCATCGAGTGCGAGTCTAGGAGGTTCGCCGGCATCCCGATGGTACCTTCGAGGTTCCATGAGCGAACAGGTCGTCCGTCCGACACCGACAACGCCCAGGGAGTGGCTGCTTGCCGCGGCCCTGCTGGCAGTCTTCGCCCCGGCGCTGGCCGGCATGGCCGATCAGTGGCGGAGCTTCGACTACCTGTCCCATGGCTTCCTGGTGCCGGTGGTCTCGCTCTGGTCGTATCTTCGCGAGAAACCGCTGCGGGAGCGGGTCCCGGTGGCCACCGAGGCCTGGGGTGCCGCACTCATCGGGTTCGCGTTGCTCGCGTATCTGGCGGGCCTGGCGGCCCATCGGATCTCGATTCAAGGCCTGGCTTTCGTGCTCGCCGTTGCGGGGGCGGTCGGCCTGCTGCGCGGCAGGGCCTGGCTTCGCAGCGTGGCTTTTCCGGTCGCTTTCTTGATCTTCATGGTGCCACCGCCCTCGGCCTGGATCACGCCGCTCATCGTCCAGCTCCGACTCTTCGTTTCAGTGGTTGCTCTCGCCATCGTGCAGGTATTGGGCATCGATGTGGTGCGCGACGGCAACGTCCTGCTGCTGGCGAATGGCGGGTCGCTGTTCGTGGCCGAGGCGTGCAGCGGTGTGACCTCTGTCATCACGCTCACCCCGCTCGCGGTCGTACTGGGTTACTACGCGTTGCGAGGCCTGGGGCTCCAGTTGGTGCTCGTCGTGGCGGTGATCCCGCTGGCCATGCTCGGCAATCTGACCCGAGTCGTGGCCACGGTGGCTCTGGCCGACGCCTACGGCGTGGCGTTCGCTACGGAGGGGCCGCTTCACGAGCTGCTCGGGCTCAGCACCTACGTGGTGGCTTGTCTCGGGATGGTCGGGGTTTCGGCATGGCTCCGGCGTTGGGAGGAGACCTGAGCGGAGCTGTCGGGAGCCACGGGGCAGGGCTGGCCCAGCGCGTGCGGGCGCTGGCTCTCGGGTTGGGCTTTGACACGGTCGGCTTCGCTCGCGCCGAGCCGCTTGGGCGGGGTGATGCCCTTCGCGACTGGCACGAGCGCGGACGCGCCGGAGAGATGGCCTACCTGGGCGCGCGCATGGAAGAGCGTCTGGACCCGCGGCGTGTCCTGCCCGGTGCGCGTAGCGTGATCGCGGTCGGCCTCGTTTACGGCCCGGAGCCGTTGGCCGACCTCGATCCCAGGATTTCCCGCTACGCGATGGGCGAGGACTATCACGACGTGCTCGGTGACCGCCTGCGGGCTCTCGAGGCCGGGCTGGTCGCACTGGCGCCCGGGCCCATCGCGACCCGAGCCTATGTCGATACCGGCCCCGTGCTCGAACGCGAATGGGCCGTCCGGGCCGGGCTCGGCTGGCAGGGGAAGAACACTTGCCTGATCGATCCCGTGCATGGGTCGTACCTCTTTCTCGGAGTGCTCTTGACCGACCTCGAGCTGCCCCCGGACGAAGCGCTGCCAGATCGCTGTGGAAGCTGCCGGGCGTGTCTCGACGCTTGCCCCAGCGATGCGTTTCCCGAGCCCCATGTGCTGGACGCGACACGTTGCCTCTCGTACACGACGATCGAGCTCCGAGGCGCCGTGCCCGAAGCGCAGCGCCAGGCCCAGGGCACCCGGGTGTACGGCTGCGACGTCTGCCAGGCGGTATGCCCCTGGAACACGCGAGCAGGTAGGCGCCCGCCGCCCGACCCGCTGGGCCTGCGTGCGCGGCTGGCGCCGCGGGATGCCTGGCTTCAGCCGACCCTCGCCTGGCTGCTGGATCTGGACGAAGAGAGCTGGCGGAAGGCCACCCGGCGTTCGGCGTTGCGCCGCGCCCGGTTCGGTGGCCTGCTGCGCAACGCGCTGATCGCCGCGGGCAACAGCGGTGACCCGGCACTGGTGCCGGCCGTGCGCCGCCACGCCGAAGGCCCCGACCCGCTCCTGGCCGAGCACGCCCGCTGGGCCCTGGACCGGCTCCAGCGTTAAGAGGGGGGCCAGGCACTTTTGTTAAGTTGCCCGTTTTCCCCTTGGGGAATACGGGCAACTT
>JAAELW010000136.1 GCA_024226235.1 bacterium | reverse complement strand
GTCCAGCCTCCCGGAACGGTGCAGCGCAGGCGAGCAACGGCAATCAGACAGAGAGCCGTTCGATCCCGGAGAACACCCCGACACTCATTGCGCATAAATTGGGCCGCAAATACCGCGGGTGGACCGTGGCGCTCAAGAACGCGGGCCAGAGTTTTTACTGTCCGCGAGGGGAGGTCTACGATCGGTCTAAATTTATTTGCGTGCAGTGGGGCGATGGCACGGTCAGCGGAGATCCTCCGATCGATGCCGAGTTCTGGGTGTACTGATGGCGCTGCAGAAATTCCCGGTGGAGGTGCCTCTCGGCGGGGCGGTGGACGAGGGCAACGTCCCGGAGATCGTGCAGCCTCCGCGCATCCTGGAGGCCCGCGACTGCGCGAGTCTCACGGGCGGGGCGTATGAAAAGCGCGACGGCTACCAGGCGGAGCTGGTGGCCCCGGCGGGGACGATCGCGATCTCGCACGGGAACGCTGCGACGACGACGATCCAGGAGACGTCGCTGGCAGTGTTCCCCGACGACGGGAGCGCCCCGAGCCCGAGCTTCCCCTCGCCGGTGACGGGTCGTCCTGTCCACGCGTATTTCCCGACCGAGGGAGATGCGGTGAAACAGCATGGAGACCACGCGACGATGGCGGTGTCGGGAGTCGAGCGCACGCTGGCCTGCTGGAACGTCGATCCCGCCGGCGGCTATCAACTGCAGGTGGATTACACCGGCGCGGCGACAAACCCGGCGACTCCGACGAGCTGCATGTGGCGAGACAATTTGAGTGCGTCTCCTGCGCTGCCCAGCTCCTCCTCGTATCAAATCGAGGGAGCGTGGTATGCCATGTTTGATGGCTCCACGCAGAAGGGCCCTGAGCGTCCCTACGCCCCTCTGCCGGGGGTGGCTCCCGCACCTGACCGACCCGTCGGATTCCCTCGTGTGAGGGCAGACGACGCGGCTACGCAGCCCCTGCAGGCGTTCTGGAGCTGCGTCGCCATCGGGTACGAGTTGGATCGTTCGGTCGGGGTGGGCGCTCTGGATCGAGGGGAGGGATTCGTCCTCTCTGGGCAGCCTGCTCCGGGCGGGCTGGATGCCCGGGACATCCTGAACCAGCGCCCGAATGCGTCCAACGATTACGGCGCGCTGCCGATCGCTCCCGGCTGCCAGCTCGTGGTGCATGACACCGACGGGAATTATGTGGCCACGGCGACCACGGAGGACGGCAGCCCGGGCGCGGGCGCGGATCTGCTCCCTGCGCTGGAGCTGCTCCTGGTGCCAGGCGAGGGAGTCTATACCCTGCATCCGCGTCTTGTGGGCGGAGTGGTCGGTGGCGCAGTGGTGCGAAAATGGCAATTCACCGGTGGTCAGATCATCCCGGATCCGACCAACCCGGTGTTGGATTTGCCCCCGATCGTCCCGCCTCCCAATGATCGGTACTGGCCCGCCGGCCTCCACGATACCGGCAGTACGTTAATGATCACCTGGGACACCACGGTGCTCTCGATGCGGACGTATGATTTCGGGTTTATCGCCGACCGCCCGACGACGCAGTTTGGATTTCCGGCAGACGTGCAGGCCGCGCAGCAGCTCACGGGCTCCAGCAGAACATTCGCGCGGCAGTCGCGGAATACCACCGGAGGGGCCTCCTTCGCCTCGGCCACGAATCTGACCCGGGGGATCTGGGCCGGGTCGTTTCTCGCCCCCGTGGGTGACGGGACGTACTGGGTCGGCATCCAGATCGTGAGCGGCGATGGCACGAGCAACGGCTTGACCGCGACCCCGCGGCAATTCCCGATGATATTCTCCTCTGCGATCGTTCACGCTCTGGTGGATGTCGGTGGGAATGTGGTGGCGAATTCGATCGGTGTGATGCCAGGTAGCGCGATCGGATCGCAGGGGTTGGAGGTCGATGGCGTCGGGGCATGCGTGGGCATCTATGCCTGCGCGCCGGGCGACTCGCGGACCGCGCAGGCGCAGATATGCGGCCAGGCATTCGTGGACATTCCGACGTCCACCTACCTCCTGATCGCGCGGCGGGAGATACCAGAGCTCGCAGATGTCCCTCTGCCCATCGGCATGACTTCGCCCGATGTGAGCGCAGCGAACCAGGCGGTGACCATTCTGCAGGCCGAGCCCCAGGGCCACGCACTCGGGACCTATCAGATCAATCCCTTCCAGGTGCGCACGAATCTATTTGTCCGGGCGGATGGGCAGCTATCGGCGATGACCTTCGAGCGCGGAGCGCCCAGCAGTTTCCGCACGGATGATCTCGGAGACGGTCTGGAGGCGCAGACGCGGGTGGGCGGCGATGCCTCTCGGGCACGGCCTCGGGTGACCTGGGTCGGCGGGACGCCGGACATCGGTCTGACCCGCGCGGGCGACTATTTGATGTCTGACGGGGCGCAGCCCGTGAGCAGCGGCGGGCCCCAGGCTCCCGCCGCTGGCTGGGGGCCGCAACTGATCACCGACTGCCCCGTGCTGACCACGCTCCCGGGGGAGGCTGATCCCGGCATGTTTTCGCCGGATCCTCTCACGCAGACCGAGCTGGCCACTCCGAACGTGATCGGCACCGCGGCCAGTTATGCCGGGCATGCGGTCACCTATGACGAGTCGGGAGGACAGCGGCGCACAGTGCCCTCGCAGGCGGGCGCGAATCTGTTTTTCGTGGTGGGTGTCTCCCCTGCATCGGGGGACGAATATAACGGGTATCTCTGCGCCGCCTACCCGCTGCCCTATCCCCTGCTCGGTCTGGCGAATTCGGAGCGGGCGCTCGGGGAGATTTATCTCGGGGGCGCAGACGATGCCAGCGACCCCCAGCAGGTGGGACAGGTGGAGATGTACCCCATCGGCTATTCGGTCTGGAGCACGCAGGGCTACGGTTCCGCGAGCACGCCGGGGGCGTCCCTCCGCACCCTGGGGGGATCGGAGGAGACGCTTTATGTCAGCTCCGGGGAGCTTGCGGCTGACGCTCCGGATCCGAGTGTGGCGGTGGCCGCGGCAAACTCTCGTCTCTGGAGCGTCTCCGCCATCAATCCGCGCCAGGCGCAGTACACAAAATTCCTTCGCCGCGGTTATGCGCCCGAGTGGAATGGCAACCTGACCGTCCGCGTTCCCGGCAGCGCGGATCCGCTGACCTCGGTCGGCATTCTGCCCGACGGTCGAGTGCTGCTCTTCTCCGCCACAGCGGTCTATTACACCTACGGCGAAGGGCCCTCGGACACGGGTCAGGGGGCCGGATTCGCGGAGCCTGCTCTGCTCACCGATACGGTGGGATGCGTGAACAAGCACTCGATCGTGTTTGGCGAGTTTGGCTGTTTGTTTCGCGGCGAGCGCGGGTTTTATCTGGTGGATCGGGCGCTGGCGCTGTCCTTCGTGGGTCTGCCCTACGAAGACACGACCCGGACGGGGCAGGTGCAGTCCACTGCGATCGACGGTTTGCGCAGCGAGGTCCTATTTTACACGGACGTCCCGGTGGCCCCGGCAGTGGCGACCTCTCGGGAGGTGTGGACGTTCAATTACTTGCGGCAGCAGTGGTCCACGTTTGCTCTGGCGTTCCCGACGATCGGCACAGCGGAGCGGGATGCGCGTCCTTTGACGCTGGATCCGGGGGGCAACGTGCGGGGGGTGACTACCACGCCTCCCGCGCTCTCTGCGCTCACCGATACGGGCCGGATGGGACTGCGTTCGGGGTGGCTTGCGATGGGTCGGATCCAGGGATTCGGACGTATGTGGGAGATCCAG
>JAAELW010000135.1 GCA_024226235.1 bacterium | reverse complement strand
TGGACGGCGCCATTTTCTCAGGCGCCTCGCAAGCCGGTTTCCCGGGTTACATGGATGGGCACAAGGGCATGTGGATGGCCCCACTGGAGGTCACGACCGAATGGGCGCGCGCCTTCTGGAACGAAGGTTTTCAAATACATGCTCACGTCAACGGTGATGGCAGCACCGCCGCCTGGCTGGATATCCTGCGTACGCTTCAAGATCAGAAACCGCGCCAGGATCACCGTTTTTCATTGGAGCATTTCGCCTACACGACCGAGGATCAGAACCGCCAGATCAAGGCGCTCGATGCCGTTGTTTCGGCCAATCCGTACTACCAGTACATCCTGGGCGACATCTACGCGGATAAGTGGCTGGGCGAGGACCGTGCCCGGCAAATGGTTCGGTTGGGGTCCCTCGAACGTTTGGGGGTTCCATTCGCGCTGCACTCCGACGCCCCGATGGCGCCACTCAGTCCACTGACCCTGGCCTGGTCCGCAGCAAATCGGACGACCATAAACGGCAACAGGAATAATCAAATTGAACGGATCAGCATGGATGCCGCGATGCGTGCCATCACCATTGATGCCGCCTGGATTATCGGCAAGGAGGATGAAGTCGGCTCGATCCGTGCCGGCAAGATGGCAGATTTCGCGGTTCTGGAAGAAGACCCCTACACCGTTGACGCCAAGAAGCTGAAGGACATTGCCGTCTGGGGAGTCGTGTTCGAGGGTGCTGTCTACCCCGTGGATCGGTAGTGACGTCAACCCGTGATAGGGGCTTGAAGTACCTATGCCCTCGAGCCTCAGGGCTTCCCGCCGGGCCAGAACCCAGCTGAATGCCCTATCCGCGCGCTATGCGAGAAATCGCAGCACCGTCCTGATGGCCAATCATGGCCTGCCCGCGGTCAGCAGGAATCTGAAGCTGGCTCACAAGGTCGCCGGCCTGGTCGAGCAAACTGCGGAGATCATCTGGGGAGCCCGAGCACTGGGGCCCCTGGTCACGGCCCCTATCCTCCCAGAGTGTCTTCCCCGCCCTCCTTCCCTGCATTCCGTGCCCGTGCACCGTGGTGGGGGCCGGATCTCCAGACCCTTCGCAACTTCGTGCGCCCACCGAAGCCCCGCGGCATAGCCGCCGCGAGCGAGCGGTTGCACCTGCCCATGGCGGATGGCAGCGGTGACGAATTGGCAGCGTGGCTCGAGCAGCCGAATGAGCCGCGGCCCAACGCTCCGCTCGTCGTCTTGATCCATGGCCTCTCCGGGGACGAGACCAGCTCCTACGTCGTCGCCAGTTCCGGCCACTTGCTGGGGCTGGGCTTTCCGGTGCTTCGCCTCAACCTGCGTGGCGCTGGGCCCTCTCGCGCCACCTGCCGCGACCAATACCATGCGGGCCGGAGCGAAGATCTGCGAGACGCCCTGCGCGCACTGCCGGAGCCCCTCGTGCGCAACGGCCTCGTCCTGGTGGGCTACTCCCTGGGCGGGAACATGTTGCTGAAGTTTCTCGCCGAGTTCGGCGCCCGGTTTCCGATACGACGTGCGGCTTCAGTATCCGCGCCCATCGATCTGGCTGCCGCGTCCCACCGTTTTCTGGATCCGCGCAATCGCCTCTACCACCTGCGTCTGTTGCGAAGCATGAAGCAGGAAAGCTCAGGCGGAGGCGCCACCGAAGAAGAAGCCCGGACGATCCAGCGCACGCGGAGCATCCTCGAGTTCGACGAACTCATCGTGGCGCCGCGAAACGGCTTTGCGAATGCCGCTGCCTACTACGCCGCTTGTCATGCTCGCCAATTTCTGGGAGCCATCCGTACACCGACCCTCGTGATTCACGCTCAGGATGATCCGTGGATCCCGGCCGAGGCCTATCTCTCGTTCGATTGGAAGGACAATCCGGCTCTCGTGCCACTACTACCCGAAGGCGGCGGCCATGTGGGTTTTCACGGCGAGGGTTCTACGACCCCCTGGTACGACCGCTGCCTGGGCGAGTGGCTTGCGGGCGACTGATCACTCGCCTCACGGAACAAGTCCAGAAACGCCCGATGCACCAGGGCCGCCGTCCCGGGCCCCGCAGAGACGATCTCCCCGTAGGTCTCTTCCTTCGCCCCGTAGATCCAAGGCGCTTCGGCATCCCATTGACTGCGCGGAATGATGTAGCCAATCGAATCATTCGCCAGGTTCACCATCAGGTTGAGCTGCCCATTCATCCGGGTTCGCAGCGGCGGATCAGAGGCGGGCTCCACGTCGAAATCCGCCCCGACCGGATGCTCGATGCCGCCTACTGCGATCTCCGGATAGAGCTCTCCGGGCACGGCCGCGATCCATACATCACCGAGCGTCAGAAGTGCGACTTCGGATTCCGTCATCACGCCCCGCGACCATCCGATATCCCGATCCAGGATCCCGAGCAGCGCTCCCAGGATGAGCGGCCGATTCGCCAGAGGCACCTCGAGATCATGACGGTAGATACCGATGCGGGCGTGACCCACCGGCCGAGCCTCCCCCGCAGCAACACCATCGAGGAGCGCCGCAGCAATGCCGTAGCCCTGTGCGCGCGCCTTCTCGAAAGAGGGAGGCACGCGCGGACGACCGTCGCGAGGATCGACCACTGGAGTTTCGGGTAGGGTCGTGATCAAGCCACCGATGTTTCCCGTGAGCCATAGCGTCGTCCCGCCGAGTCCCCCCCGAAAGAGATCACCGTCGTAGTCGAGGCCTAGGCTGACGCCTCGCCGGGCATAGCCCGCCACGTCTGCAGTCAACTCGAGGTTCCGATCCCATAGCGATTCGACGTGAACGGCGAAATTGAGGAGGGTTCCGATCACGCCGCCGTCACCTGGACGGCGGGCGATCACGGCCCGTACGCCTTCATCGATCACGTCGGGAAGCCGGGTATCGACGATGCCGAATGCCTTGCGACTGGGAACATGCAGCGCTTCGAGACGTGCTGGTTCGAGCGACGCGACGGCCTGGGCGAGCGCTTCTCCCATCTGATCCCTGAGCCGGCGATGAAGCCCGTCTGCAACGCCACTTCGAAAGCGGCTCGGGCCCCAGAGCCCCTGGGTATCCGGCCCCTGGTGGTTGTGCGTCGCATGCACGAGCAGATAATCGAGAGAGAGCCGCTCACTCGTTTCCTCTCGAAGCGCTTCCGCAAAGCCATGGGAGAGCCCCACGACATCGGCGGTCACCACGCCGATCCGCCGCTCTCCGTCGTCGAAGACGGCCGCTACGGCAAAGAGTGCATCGTGGATCCCGGCTGCCGCTCGTCCGTTGGCGAAGCCCGCCATGTAAACCGGGTCGAATCGACCGTTCCCGTTTCCGTCCACCCAGGGCTCTTCCGGGTCTCGCAATGCGTTGCCATTCAGATCGGTCCAACGGTCCGCAAGCTCGGGCGTGATCTTCGTCTTTCCGAATCCGACGCGAAGCCCGTCCGCAGCGGCACCCGCAGGCCACGCGAAGGCCAGCAGGCTGAGTGCCGCAACCACGCCTCGTACGCGCGGCGCCCGCCTGCCTGCCTTAGTTGCGAACCGCATCTGCCGCTCCGCCGTCGATCGGAATATTCGCCGCGTTGATGTGGCCCGCACGCTCGCTGCAGAGAAACGCCACCAGGGCACCGACGTCATCCGGATCCCCCACCCGCCCGGTCGGGTTCGGCATGAACTTCTCGAGGATGAGCCCCTCCACACTCGCGCGATCCGTCGGAAGACCGCGCTTCTCGGCGAGTGCCGAGAAGCGCTCCAGCACCTCATCCGTAGCGACGATCCCCGGGCTCACGAGATTGACGGTCACCCCGCTTCCCGAGAGCTCTTTCGCCAAACTGAGCGTCATGCTCGGCAGTGCAGCCTTTGCTGCGTAGTAATGCGGCATTCGTGCAGCAGGTCGGAGGGTTCCGACCGTTCCCACGAAGATCACGCGGCCGAATCCGCGCTCCTGCATTCCGGGAGTGAGCCGCTGTACGAGGCGCACTCCGCTGAGCACGTTCTTCTGGTACTGATCGATCCAATCTGCCGCTTCACTCTGCCAGCTTCCGCCCTCGGCCACTCCGTAATTGTTGACCAGCAGATCTACCGGCCCGACGGCCTCGGCGATGGCGTCCGCTCCTTTGTCGTTGCGCATGTCGCCAGCCACGGCGGTCGCTTCCCCGCCATGGTCGCGTATGCCAGAAGCCACCCGCTCGGCGGCCTCGGCCTCGAAACCATGCACCCAGACTCGCGCACCCTCACTGGCCAGAACCCGGGCAATGCCGGCGCCAGTCCCCCGATAGCTGCCGGAAACCAACGCAATCCGCCCACTCAAGCCGAGTTCCACGTCTGCCCCCCCATCGCTGGGGCAGCTTAGCCCGGATCGCGGCGGCTTCGGTAGCGCATGTCGCCCATGAAGCTCCAGCCGGGGTTGCACCTCTCATCGCTGCCAGCCTTCCGGAACGGACTGCCCGTTCACCCGATCTTCGAGATCACGTTCTCGCTGAACGCCTTCAGACTCTCGACCGGATTGCCCTTCAGGATCGCAGGGAGCGGCGTCACCAGGCGGCCTACACCCATCTCCGCGTATCGCTCGACGTCGCTCAGGTCTTCGGGGTTCGGGAACCACATCGCCGTGACCTCGATCTCGGAGCGATCGCGGCCCGCGTCCGTACAGGCCTTGTCCAGCTCTTTCATCAGGGGAGCTAGTTGGTCGGGGCTCCCGGTCGGAGCAAACCAGCCGTTGCCGTAGCGCGCCGTGCGTTCGAAGGCCTTGCCCTTGGTGCCGCCAATGACGACCGGGAACGGGTCCTGCACCGGCGTCGGCTTGCTCTTGAAGCCCGTCCAGTCGAGGAACTCGCTCTTGTGTTCGACCACGTCACCCGACCAGATCTTGCGCATGGCCTGGATGTAGTCGTCGAAGCGTGCACCGCGACGTTCGAAGGGCGTGCCAGCAGCCCGGAACTCCTCGCGCAGCCAACCGATGCCGACGCCGAGCTCGAAGCGGCCGTTCGAGACGAAATCCAGGCTCGCTGCCTGCTTGGCGACGTAGAGCGGGTTGGCCTGCGGAAGGATGTTGACGCCAGTACCCAGCCGGATCGTCTTCGTCTGGGAAGCGACCGCGGCCAGCGCGATCAGCGGATCCACGAAGCTGGTGTCCGGGTCGGCGCCCATCTTGCCGTTCGGGCTGTAGGGATACTTCGACTCGTAGTCGACCGGCACGATCGCGTGTTCGAAGGTCCAGACGGATTCGAATCCGAGGCTCTCGGCGAGCTGGGCCATGCCGACCATGGCCTGGCCATTGGAGGCACCAATGTTGACGGGAATGAGTCCGATTTTCATGAAAGCTCCTGGTAAGGGAAGGAAGAGTCATCTTGAATTGGACTCCTCAGGGAAACGACATGATCGATGCCGCGACTCGTCTTAGGGGCGGATCGGGAAGTCGTCATGGCGCTCACCAAGCCGAGATACCGCTGCGGATGGCGCTTGCGAGCTTTGAAAACATGGCATACTTACTGCCATATTCGCAACATACGCAACTCGTCTGCGCGAGGATCAGAATTGGCCATCCCTCCGAACCGCCCCTACGTCTTTCACGCCTTCGAAGCGTCCTACTTCTCGGCAAAGGTCCGCCCTGCGCTGCGCTACAAGCGCCTGTGGGTCGACGAGGTCCACGCTGATTACCCCCTGATCCGGGAGCGCACGGGGCATACCTTCATCCCCATGCTGCTCACACCCGAGGGCGTGGCGTGGCAGGACTCCACGGAGATCTACGACCGACTCGAGGAGCGCCACCCCGATCCGCCGCTCTTCCCGTCGACTCCCGTACAGCGGATCGCCGCTCATCTGGTCGAGCTCTACGTCGACGAATTCGCGTTGATCCCCGCCATGCACTACCGCTGGGGCAGCGAACTCGGTGAGGCGTCGGCGCGCGCACGCTTCATCGCCATGGTGGGCAGCGAGGAGATCGGCACGGCCGCAGCAGCCCGGATGGCGAAGGCGCGGACCATGCTCGGCGCCAAGGACGAAAACGCCCCTGCCATCGAGGCGCACACCCGCGACCTGCTCGACGCGCTCAGCGTCCATTTCCAGGCCCACCCCTACCTCCTGGGAGAGCGCATGTCCTTCGCCGACTGCGCGCTGATGGGCCCCCTCGACGGCCACTTCTTCACCGACCTCGTTTCGCGCAAGCTGCTGCTCGAAACGGCGCGGCCTGTGGTCGGCTGGATCGAGCGCTGCAACCACCCGAACTCACCGGCCCAGGGCGCGTGGCTGGCCGACGATGGATTGGCCCCGACCCTTCGCGAGGTGCTCGGAGTGATGGGCCGGGACGCAGCGTCCATCCTGCTCGAGGGGCTCACCGTCTTCGAGCGCTGGGCCGACACAGCACCTCGCGATGGGGAACCGTTGCCTCGCACGGTCGGATCGATCGAGAGCAGCCTCCGAGGCCTTCCGCTGGTGCGCTACGCCGGTAGCTACGCCCCCTGGCTCGTGCAGCGCGTACTGGACGACTACCGCGCCCTCGATTCCACTGACCGAAAGAGCGTCGACGAGGCCATGGCGGGCACCGGCTGGGAAGCCCTGCTCGCCCATGAGCCACGTCACCGCGTGATCAAGCGAGGCTTCAATCTGGTCCTCG
>JAAELW010000134.1 GCA_024226235.1 bacterium | reverse complement strand
CGGACGGCTACCTGAGCGTGATCGGACGCACCGCAGACTTCATCATTCGCGGCGGCAAGAACATCAGCGGGCCTGCGGTAGAGGATGCCGTCTCGAGCCACCCGTCCGTGGCCCTCTCTGCGGCAGTGGCAATGCCGGACCCGGTCTTTGGAGAGCGGGTCTGCATCTATGTGGAGCTCCGGCAGCACGAGCCGAAGCTGACACTCGAGGCTCTGGGAAAGCACCTGAAGGCCAGGGGCGTGAGCCCGGAGTGGTTCCCGGAGCGGTTGATCGTGGTCGACGCCCTGCCCCGGGCCTCGGGTGGCAAGATCGCCAAGGGCGAGCTTCGCATGGACATCCTGCGTCGGCTGCGAGCCAAACGATAGACTACGGGCCAGCGAACGAATTGCCGATGCCGGCGCAACCGAACCCGACCCACTGGGTTTGGTCAGATATTCCCACGGAGTACCCAGCCATGCGCAAGACCTTCGCCATCCTGCTCGTCGGAGCCCTGGCCCTGCTGGCCACGGGTTGCATCCACCACCGCCGCCACCACCGGGTGAAACCGGCGAAGGTCGTAGTCCCTGTCCACGCGCCGCTCGCAGCACACCTCATCATCGTGCACAAAAGGCCCGCAAAGCATCGCCACTGCTCGGCTCACTCGGGCCACTGGCATTGCCGCCGGTAGCCGCGACAGAGAGGATTCAGCCGAGCTTCGAGATCACGTTCTCGCCAAACTGCATCATCAGATCGCACTTCTGCTGCAGCGTCGAAGTCGGACCGATCTGGTAGCTGAACGGGTAGCAGGTGGTCGCGGTCATCCCCTCGCTCTCGAGGCGGCGCAGCACGTCCAACTCTGGCGGAACGACGAGAGGAATGATCGTCTCGAAGGGCTCGCTTTCGCGACCGGCCTCTTTGCGCAACCCACGCAGCGCCCTGCAGAACTCCAATGCCTCGTCCGGCGTCTGACCGGTTCCGATCCATCCATCGCCCAATGTGGCGGCCCTGCGCAATGCGAACTTCGAGATGCCGCCGATGAGGATCGGGATCTTCACACCCGGTGCGGGGCTCATCTGCAGCGGGCCAAGATCGAAGTGATCACCGTGGTGCTCGATCATCTCACCGGACCACAGTGTGCGCAGCAACGGGATCATCTCGTTCATCCGCTTGCCGCGGGTCTTGAAATCCACACCCAGTGCATCGAACTCCTCTCGCATCCAGCCCGCGCCGGCGCCGAGAGTGACCCGGCCGTTCGAATGGAAGGCCACGGTTCCGAGGGTCTTGGCCAGCTCGATCGGATTCCGCAGAGGCAGAATGTAGACCAGTGTTCCGAAATGAAGACGTTCCGTGACCGCAGACATCGCAGCGATCGTGGTCCATGGCTCAGGCCAGGCGGTCGCTCCATCGAAGCCGGGATTACCGTCCTCCGTGTACGGGTAGCGGCTCTCGAGCTGCCCCGGGAAGAAGAGATGATCCGAGAGCATCACCCCGTGGAAGCCGGCCTCTTCGGCAGCCTGGGCGAGCGAGATCAGCTGATCGGGCTCGGTAAGAGAGAGAACTTGCCAGAACTTCATGGTGGCTCCTGCCCCGCTACGCCGGCACGAAGCGGCTGATGGTCTCGACGACGCAACCCGGACGTTCGCTGCCTTCGATCTCGATCGTGACCTTCACGGTCGCCTGGACCGCGCTTCCCTTCACCTCTTCCGCCTTCACCAGCTCCCCGACCGCTCGGATCCGCGAGCCGACCGGAACGGGAGCGGGGAAACGGACCTTCTCGGTGCCATAGTTCACACCCATCGAGATGTTCTTTACGACGATGATCTGCGGAAGCAGCGCATTGACCAACGAGAGCGTCAGGTATCCATGGGCGATGGTGGTCCCGAACGGGCCCGCCTTGGCGCGCTCGGGATCCACGTGAATCCACTGGTGGTCGCCCGTGGCTTCGGCGAACTGATCGATCCGCGCCTGGTCGATCGACATCCACTCGCTCGCGCCGAGGCCATTGCCGACAGCGGAGAGAAGATCCTTCGGACTCTCGAAGATGGTGGGCATCGGGGCTCCCTCGGCTAGGCGTGTTGGCTCGATACAGGCACGACTTCGCCAGTCATGTAGGAGGCATAGTCGCTGGCGAGAAAGACCATCACGTTGGCCACCTCGAAGGGCTCGGCAGCGCGGCCGAAAGCCTCCTTGGCGACGAGTTCTTCGAGCAGACCATCCGGTGTGACCTTCGAGAGGAATTCGTGCATCGCGAGGCTTGGAGCAACCGCGTTCACACGCACTCCACCCGCTGCAGCCTCCATCGCAACGCAGCGCGTAAAGGCCATCACACCTGCCTTTGCCGCTGCGTAGTGGCTCTGGCCGGGTTGGGCCCTCCAGCCGAGTACAGATGCGTTGTTCACGATCGCTCCGCTGCCGCGCTCCAACATGTGCGGAAGTACTGCGCGGGTCATCCGGAATGTGCCGTTCAATGTCACGTCGAGCACCTTGGTCCACTGCTCGTCGGTGAGATCGACGACGTGGCCAAAACCACCGAGGCCCGCATTGTTGATCAGCACATCGAGCTGTCCAAGTTCGGCGACTGCCGTCTGGACGGCGGCTTGCACGTCCTGCTCGGACGTGACGTCACAGGGCGCAGTACTTGGTTTCGAGCCGGTCAGCTCCTCCAGTTGGTGCGCGGCTTCCGTGAGCCTCCTTTGATGGATATCGCTGATCATCACACGCGCGCCTTCCTCGATGGCACGGCGGGCCACCGAGAAACCGATGCCGGTCCCGGCAGCCGCAGTCACGAGGACGGACTTCCCCTCGAGGAGATTCCGGCCCTTCGGATAGGGGGGTGCGAGCTTGCTCATCAGGTCGGACGAGGCTCCCGCGGCAGGCCAAGGGCCCGCTCGGCGATCTGGTTTCGTTGCACCTGGTTGGTGCCACCGTAGATGGTGTCGGAACGGGTGAACAGGAACATCTGCTGGAGCGGCGTCAGCTCATAGGGTGTGCCCTCGAGGATCTGGCCGTCATCACCGAGCACGTCCATCGCCAGCTCACCCAGCTTGCGATGCCAGGTGGACCAGAACAGCTTGGTCACCAGACCGGCGGGCTCGGTGGTCGCATTCTTGGCCGAAAGTGTGCGCAGCGCGTTGTATCGCTGCATCTCCAGACCGATCCAGGCGTCGGCGATTCGCTGCCGGAAGATCGGGTCGCTTGCCTTCCCGTTGGCCTTGGCCACATCGATGATCTCGAGCAACTCACTTCGGAAGAGCATCTGCTGGCCGAGGGTCGAGACCCCACGCTCGAAGGCCAGCGTGCCCATCGTCACCTTCCAGCCATCGCCGGGGCTGCCGATCAAGTGGTCCTTGCCCGTGCGGGCGCGATTGTAGAAGACCTCGGCAAATTCGGACTCGCCGGTGATCTGGCGGATCGGCCTGACCTCGACGCCATCCTGATCCATCGGAATCAACAGGTAGCTGAGGCCTTTGTGGAGCTTCGAATCCGGATCGGTGCGGCATAACGTGAAACACCAATCCGCAGCAGCGGCCCAGGAGGTCCAGACCTTCTGACCTTCGATCACCCACTCTTCCCCTTCGAGCCATGCGCGGGTCTGGACATTCGCAACGTCGCTCCCGGCGTTGGGCTCGGAGAAGCCCTGGCACCAGATCTCCTCTCCCGCGATGACCGGCGGCAAGAAGCGCTGCTTCTGTTCGGAGCTGCCGAATGCGATCAGGGTCGGGCCGAGCAGTGTCTCGCCCATATGGTTCAGGCGCGTCGGAGCCCCGGCGCGGGCGTACTCTTCGTGAAAGACCACTTCCTGGGAGAGCGACAGCCCCCGCCCGCCGTGTTCGGTGGGCCAACCGACGCAGGTCCAGCCGCCGGAGGCGAGCTTCTTCTCCCACGCCCGCCGCTCTTCGATGTGAGACATCGCATCCGCCTGGGCGGCCCCGTGTCCGCGCAGGATGCTGAACTCGCCGCTCAGGGCGTCGCCCATCCAGTTGGCCACCTCTTGGCGGAAGGCCTCATCCTGCTCGGAGAACCGAACGTGCATTTCGTTCAGCATATTACAATACGGAACGTATCGTATGCAAGTCGATTCCTGGAGCCGTTATCTGCTCGACGATCTTCGTGGGCGCGTGAGGTAGCGCTACGTGTGGATCCCGGCATCTTCCTGTTGTGCCCCACCGCCTGCTGACGTTCCCCGCTGAGCAACTCGGAACCTTCGTCTCTGAGGCCTGGTCAGCATTCCGGGGAGCATCCCGCTACCGGGAAGTGCCGCCGCTCGATCTGCGGCTCAGCCTGCTCGGCCAGGCATTGCTGGATCGAAGCTTCACGCTGGCCACGAGCATGGCCATAGGCGTGCCGCTGCCCGGGCAGGTGCGTGGCATGGTCGAGGAAGCCAAGGCGATGCGCGAGTTCTTCGAGGAAATGGGGTGGATCGACAACCCAGCGGCCTACCACCAGACACCGCCGCCAATCGGAGACTTCGAACTCACACCCGCCAGCACCTGGGGTGGAATGCGACGCTGGCGCTACCAGGAGCTCAGCTTCGAAAGCGAATTCCAACCCCATGTAGGCGAGCCCGGTCGCGAGGCATGGATGGCTCACGAGAAGAACGGGCGCGTCGCCGCCTACATTCTCGAACACGAGGGTCCCCCGCGCCCCTGGATCGTGGGCCTCCACGGGTTCGCAATGGGCACGCCGCTGGTCAGCTTCACGGGTTTCCCGGTGAAGATGCTGCACGAGACGCTTGGTTTGAACGTCGCACTTCCGGTGATGCCACTTCACGCCTCGCGCGGCAGTGCGCGGTTCAGCGGCCGCGAGGTACTCGAAGCCAACTACGTGCAGATGATCCACCTCTTCAGCCAAGGCACATGGGACACGCGCCGCATCCTCTCCTGGATCCGGTCCCGCGGCGGTGAAAGGATCGGCCTCTACGGAATCTCGATGGGCGGGTACATCTCGAGCCTGACGGCTGCGCTGGAGGACGGCCTCGAAGCCATCGTGACATCGATCCCGATGGTCGACTTCCCCACCGCAGCCCAGGACAACATGCCCTGGATCATGCAGCGCTACGACGACCAATTCGATCTGGATTGGGAGATCATCCGGGCGATCAGCCACGTCGTGTCGCCTCTGACCTTCCATCCCAGACTTCCGAAGGCCAGACGGTTCATCTTCGCCGGCATTGCAGATCGTGTGGTCCGCCCGGATCAACCCCGGGCCCTATGGCGCCACTGGGGCGAACCTGAAATCGAGTGGTTCTCCGGCGGACACGTGCTCGGCGTCTTCGAAAGAACTCTCGAGCCCTTCCTGGAGAACGCTCTCCGCCAATG
>JAAELW010000133.1 GCA_024226235.1 bacterium | reverse complement strand
GCCCCTGTCTTAACAGTTTGGCCGAGCAGTTGGTTTCTAGCGTCGGCCGAGGACTTCGCGTCGAAAGGCCTGGATCACCGGGACCTGGTCGAGCCAGCGCGAGGTGTCCGCTCGGACCGGATCCACCTTGCTGCTCGGTCCTGCGAACCCCTTCGGGATCTGGCTGATGAATTCCGGCGGATCCTCTGCCTCGTCGAGGAAGTGATATTCGTAGCCCGGCAGCAGGAGCTCCTCCGGTGCGTCGACATCGATCGTCCGCAGGCCGAAGCTCGAGAGTTCGGTGGTGGTGGTCTGGAGCGCACCGATCCAGACCTGCCGCCGCCCCGCGAAGAACAGGTATTGCACTCGTTGGTTGCGCGAAGCGATGCGAAAGCGGCGTAGACGGCCGTGGTACATCCGGCTCTTCGAGACACTGCGTTCGATGATGCCGTCCCGGAAGTCGGGCTCGAAGCCCTTCGCGAAGCGCAGAGAGGTCGGATCGTTCTTGCGCGTGAAGCGGGCGATGGGACGACCGTGATTCACCAGGTTGCGCGGGTCCGCCTGGGCACGGCGACGCGGATCCGTGAAATCCCGGTAGGGCTCGACCCGGTCGTCGGGGCCCCGCCGCAGGATGCGCGCGACGGCCTTGTCGTCGTAGACGATTTTCTCGGCCTGGCTGCTGAGCTTCTCCAGCGTGGTCTGGATTTCGAGGGGGAGGTCGGTCGTCTCTTCGGCAGACTCCACCATCTCCACGCCATCGCGCACGATGACTGTGACATCGCCCTTGCCGATCCAGTTCTCGTGTTCGGAGCGGGCGTAGTGGGACGCCGAGCGCCAGACGAGTGAGATGTCCTTGTAGAAGATCCGCGGGTAGATGCGTCGCTCGGCACCGGGCAAGACCACATAGGCGACGAAGAAGCGGATGTCTTCGTTCTGCCGGACGTCCGCCAGGTAGTAGGATACGCCGAAGAGCTCGACCTTGAACCGGGGTTCGTAGCCCAGGGAGAGCAGGCGCCGAGGTCGGCTGCGTGTATTGCCCGCGGGAAGAAGCTTGGCGCCGGCGTCGAGGCGCCCGACGAACTCGCGGGTTACCCGGACCGGAGGGAGAGCTGCGGCGGCCACGCTCGGGCCCAGCACGGTCGGGATCTGCGATCGGATGGGCACCGGTCGTTTCGGCATGAACGGCTCCTGAGGCAGGTGGGAATGGCATCTGCTTTGGTGATGCGCTGAGGCTACGGAATGCGCAACCATCCGTCTCATGGATGTCGGAATCGGATTGATCGGATGTGGTGTGATGGGCAGGGTGCTGGCGAAGCTGGTCAGCAATCGGGACCCACGTCTCGCGGTGGTGGCGCTCTACGATCCCGACCCGCGGTCCGTGGAAGCGACCCGTGCCACTTTCGACGACGTCCCCCGCGTCCACCGGAGTCACCAGGCATTGGCCCAGGATCCAGAGGTCGATTGGGTGATGATCGCCTCCTGGAACTGCTTCCATGCGGAGCAAGCCATCGCGGCGCTGGATGCGGGCAAGCACGTATTCTGCCAGAAGCCGTTGGCGACCCGGCTGGAAGATGCGTTGGCTCTTGGCGAGGCGTGGCAACGAAGCGATCGTCATTTCGTGATCGGCTTCACGCTGCGTTTTGCGGAGCACTACCGTCGCATCCACGAGCGCATTCGCTCCGGCGCAATCGGCCGCCTCGTGAGCTTCGAGCAGAACGAGACGCTCGAGTTCAACCACGGGGGCTACATCATGGGGGACTGGCGGCGGCTTCGGCATCAGGCCGGCACGTTCCTGCTCGAGAAGTGCTGCCACGATCTGGACCTCGCTCACTGGATGACCGGGTCACGGCCGAGGCGTGTCGCGTCCTTTGGTGGGCTCGACGTCTTCACGCCGCAGAACGAGTCGCTCATCGAAAAGATCGGCCGAGACGAGAACGGGCGCGACGCCTACCGGACCTGGCCCGGCCTGGTAGGAGAGAACCCGTTCACCGCGGACAAGGACATCCTCGACAACCAGGTCGCGCTGCTCGAGTTCGAAAGTGGCGCACGGGCGACTTTTCACACCAACTGCAATGCCGGCATCCCTGAACGCCGCATGCTCCTGAACGGTACCGAGGGTGCGATCCGCGCGGACCTGGTGGCCGGAACCATCGAACTGCGGCGTATCGGCTTCGGTACGGAGAACGAGCGCCTGGATGACACATCGCCGGATCTGCATGGTGGTGGAGACCTGGTGCTCGCGGAGGAGCTGGCGGCCTGCATGCTCGGCCACGGCGTCCCCGCTGTCGGTTTTGCCGAGGGGTTGGCTTCGACCGTCTCGTGCCTTGCGCTGGATCAGGCCCAGGACGAGGGTCGCGTGGTGGACCTGGCTCCGATCTGGCAACGCGTGGAGGGGGCGCTCGAAGGCGGCGGCGTGGATCGCAGCTGAAGCCACCGGATCCTTCCGAAATCGCTGTGCAGCACCCAGCGCGGCGACGGGTCGCTAGAGTCATCCGCGATGATCGATCTGCTGTGGGTCGCAGCGTTCCTGGTCTATGCCCTCATTGTCGGGTTGCGCAGCCGCAAGCAGGCTGGCCGCGGCCTGCGCGACTACTTCCTGGCAGGGCGTCAGCTGTCGCGCTGGGAGGCTGGGTTCTCGATGACGGCGACCCAGTACGCTGCGGACACGCCGCTGCTGGCCGCGGGCCTGGTGGCGACGGGCGGCCTGTTCAGCCTCTGGCGGCTCTGGACGTACGGAATCGCGTTTCTCGCGCTGGGCTTCCTGCTGGGTGCCTGTTGGTGGCGATCTTCGGTAGTGACCGATGCCGAATTCTGCGAGCTGCGTTATTCCGGTCGCCCCGCAGCCTGGCTGCGCGGTGTGAAGGCCCTGTACTACGGCGGCGTGTTCAACTGTGCCGTGCTCGCGATGGTGCTGGTTGCCACCGTGCGCGTGGCCGAGCCGTTCCTGCTCTGGGACGCCTGGCTGCCCGACGCGGTGTTTGCACCCTTCGTAGAGCTGACCCGCAGCGTAGGCGTGCCGTTGGCGGCCGATCCTTCTGGGGCGGACGTCTGGGTGCGCAGCGCGGCGAACCTGCTCTCGGTATTCGCGATCTACGCGTTCACCGTCCTGTACTCAGCTACCGGGGGCTTGCGTGGTGTGGTGCGCACCGATCTTGGGCAGCTCGCGCTGCTCGGGACGGCAACCCTCGCCTATGCGTGGTTCGCCCAAGATGCTGCGGGCGGGCTCGGTGCGCTGCCGGAGCGCCTGGCCGAAGCGCTCGGCCCGGCCCGGGCCGGCGAGCTATTGGCCCTCGATCCGTGGGGGGCGGCCGACGTCGGGGGTGCGCTGCTCGGGGTGCTGGGGCTGCAATGGCTGGTGCAGATGAACAGCGATGGCACCGGCTATCTCGCCCAGCGCTGCATGGCGTGCCGCTCGCCCTCCGATGCCCGAGCCGCCCCGGTGATTTTCGCGTTCGCCCAGATCCTCGGGCGTACACTGCTGTGGTTGCCGATCTTGGTGGCGCTGCTGGTGATCTATCCGCTCGGTGATGCGCCGAGCGCCGCCACCCGCGAACTGACCTTCGTGCAGGGCATCGAAGACCTGCTGCCCCCGGGTGTGCGCGGCCTGATGCTGGCGGGCATGCTGGCCGCCCTCGCTTCGACCCTCGACACCCACCTGAACTGGGGCGCCTCCTACGTGGCGAACGATCTCTACGGACGCGCCTGGTGCCGCGGCCTGCGTCGGCGCGAGCCGTCACCGCGAGAGCTGGTCCTGGTGGCGCGCCTGGCCGGACCCCTGGTGATGGCGATTTCGCTGGTCGTGATGGCAGGTCTCGGTTCGATCCAGGCCGCCTGGCACGTGACGCTGCTGCTCGGTGCCGGGCTCGGCGTACCGCTCTGGCTGCGATGGTTGTGGCGCCGGGCCAACGCATGGGGTGAGCTGGCCGCGGTTGCGGCTTCCGGCCTTGCTGCGCCGCTGCTGCTGGCGACGCTACCGAACGAAGCCTTGCGGCTGCTGGTGATGGCCGGCGTAGGTACCGCTGCCTCCGTGCTCGCTTCGCTGGCGACGCCGCCGGAACCGGACGCTCGGCTCGACGCCTTCTATGACGACGTAAGGCCACCCGGTTTCTGGGGCACTCAGGCCGCCCGGAAACGTCTGACGGATGGACTCATCGCGACGGGCGCGGCGAGCGTGACCCTCTTTGCCCTGCTGATCGCAAGCGCGAGTTGGCTGGTCGGCTCACCACCCCCGTTCGGCCTGTCGCCCGCGGTATGGTGCGGCACGCTACTGCTCGCAGGGCTAGCCGCCGTCCCGATATGGTTCCGCCGCCTCTCTGAGTCCTAAGGCGATCGCGTGAAGACAGAGGCCAGGCACTCTTGAAAAGTTGCCGTGAAGACAGAGGCCAAGCACTTTTGAAAGGTTGCTGTTAAGACAGGGGCCAGGCACTTTTGTTAAGTTGC
>JAAELW010000132.1 GCA_024226235.1 bacterium | reverse complement strand
GCAACTTAACAAATGGGACCGGCCCCTATCTTAACGGCCACCTATCTTGTCGGCTTCGCGACGGGGATGATTGACTCGAAGGGTAGTGCGACGGGTTCGCAGAGATCGCCGGTGCAGGCGCCGATGTGGAGTATTCCTTCGATCGATTGTCGTCCGCTGTCCGTCGCTGCGATCGGTATGACATAGCGGATGTGTTGCTCGCGGAGATCGGTTGCTGCATCGCGATCGAGGTGTTCGGGTGCGTCCAGGCCTGCTGAGCGCTTCAGTGAGAGGCGGGTCGGGAATTCTGTGCTGAGTTTGTGTCCGGCTTCGGGTCGGGCTTCGACCACCAGGAGCCCGGAGGCTCCGGTCTGCAGATCTGCTGGGGCGGTGATGGTCACGGTGTAGCGCCGGTCGCCGAGCTCCTGGCTCGTGTGGGGAGCCGGCCCAGCGCTGCACCCGATTGCGATCGACGCCGCGATCAGATAGCCGAGGGTTCGAGCCAGCATCTGGATGCCCAACCTGCAGGTCCGAGACTCACTCATCGAGGTGCGCCCGGGTGACGCCTTCGCCACCCTCCTCCGGGTCAGCGGCATGAAAGCGCACGACGTGGCCGAGCCGTGCGAGATGCTCCCGGATGGCACCGCGCAGCGCGCCGCTGCCGATCCCATGGATGATGTCGAGTTGGGGCGCCCCGCGGCGGGCTGCCATGTCGAGGCCTTCCTCGACTCGGCTGAGGGCTTCGTCGACGCGCAAGCCCCGCACGTCGAGACGCGTCCCGCCTCCCGGTGCCGGGGGGTCGGAATGAATGCGGGGTGCCTGCGCCTTCGGTACCACGCCGGCCGTGGCGGGTTCCACCTGGTCGGCGCGAAGCGTGAGACGGGCACTGCCCGCCTGCACAGTCACCCGACCGCGGTGGTCGGGCAGGGTCAGAAGCGTTCCCGCCCGCCCGCCGGGCACCTGGACCGGATCGCCCGGGTGGACCCGGTTCCAGTCGACGCGTGGTCGCGGCGCCTCCGGTGCTCGCTTGCGCTGGCTGGCTTCCTCCACTCGTGCGGTCTCCTCCAGTTCGAGCAGTCGCTTGCGAGCTTGCGCTGCTTCCTGGGCTGATCCTCCCCTCTGCAGGTCGCGGATCACCCCCGCGACTTCCCCATGCGCCTGTCGGAAGGCCTCCTCGAGCTCACCGCGCATCGAGTCGAAGAGCTGATCGCGTCGCTCCTGGAGCCGTTCGAGTTTTTCCTTGTAGCGGGAGCGTTCGCTCTCCCCCTCCGCGCGCAGCCGGTTGGCTTCGGCGCGCTCGCGCTCGAGAGCGGCCCGGTGGTTCGAGAGTTCAGCCAGCATCTTGTCGAGGCGTCGGTCTTCCCGGTCGAGGAGGTGATTGGCCCGCTCCAGTACTTCGTGGGGCATGCCCATTCGCGAGGCGACCGCAGTTGCCGAGGAGCTGCCCGGGGTGCCGAGCTTGAGTCGATAGGTGGGCGCCAGGGTCTCTTCGTCGAACTCGACGCTGGCATTTTCGAAGCGGTCGTCGACGTTGGCCATTTCCTTGAGCAGGTTGTAGTGGGTGGTGGTGACCACTCGGGCACCGGTATCGGCCAGCCGCTCGAGCACGGCCTGCGCCAACGCGGCGCCTTCACCTGGATCCGTGCCGACTCCGATTTCGTCCAACACGACGAGGCTTCGAGGGCTCGCCTCCACCACGATCTGCGACAGGTTCGTCATGTGAGCCGAAAAGGTGGAGAGGTTCCGGCGGATGTCCTGTTCGTCGCCGATGTCCGCGAGCACTTGATCCACTGCACCGACCCGTGCCCCGGTTGCTGCGGGAACGAACAATCCGGCGCGTGCGAGCAGCGCTGCCAGCGCGATTGCCTTCATCGTCACGGTCTTGCCGCCGGCATTGGCGCCCGAGATCACCAGCACGTACTGCTTGCCGCCCAGCCGGACGTCATTGGGCACCGCCTCATCGGTAGGGAGCAGGGGGTGTCGCAGGAGCGGGAGATCGAAGTTGCCATCGGGATCGAGGACTGGCTCCACGGCGTTCTGCTCCTTGGCCAGGAGAGCCCGCGCGAAGCCGAGATCGATCTGCGCCAGGAGCAGGAGGTTGGAGGCGATGTCGACACATGCCGCCGCCGCCGAGCTCGAAAGCTGTTGCATCACGCGGTGTGTTTCGCGGATGACGGTGAGCTCCGCTTGCTTGAGCCGGTTGTTCAGGTCGACCAATGCCTGGGGTTCGATGAAGACGGTGGTTCCGGTTGCCGACGCGTCGTGCACGATGCCAGGGACCCGTGACCGCGCCTCGGCCTTGACCGGCAGCACGAAGCGATCGCTGCGAACCGTGAAATAGTTGTCCTGCAGCTCCGCGCGCAGCTCCGGGCGCCGCAACATGCGCTCGATCTTTTCCTGGGCCGTCCCGGAGATCGCGCGTACTTCGTGGCGAGCCGCAGCAAGTTCGGCCGATGCAGAATCGCGCACCTGGCCGTCGCTCTCGAGAGCGCGTTCGATCTCTGCGGCAAGGGCCTCCCAGCCTACCAGCAGGTCGCCGATTTCAGCCAAAGCAGGAGCGCTCTCCGCGCGCTGTTGGAGGAAACGCGCGGTCTGGTGTGTGGCATCGAGCGTCGTGCGCAGTGCCACCAACTCCGTACCCTGCAACACACCTCCGCGCTCGAGCCGCTGGAGCAGCGGTTCGAGTTCGCCCACACCCGCCAAGGGAGGCAGGTCGTCGTCCTGAAGGATGGCGAGCGCCTGGCCCGTCTCTCGAAGGCGAGCCGCGGCGCCAGCTGCCGTGGTTTCGAACAGCGAGTCGGGGGTCTCCTCGATCTGCCTCCGGCTCTGGGGAGTGCGCAGGTGACGCGCAAGTCTCGTCAGAAGCTCGGGCCATTCCAGGCGGTCCAGGGTCTTCGATGTGACGCGAAAGCTCACAGGGCGATTCTACGCAACTCAGCCAGCACTGTGTTCCTGCCGAAGGGGCTCCCATGGCCGAACCCCTGTCCAAAGACGAGCTGCTGACCGAGGCAGTTCTCGAGGAGACCCGTGACCTCGATCGGCGCAGTACCCGGCAGGTCCTCGAGGCGATCCATGGCCAGGACGTGCACGCGGTGGCCGCAGTGGGCAGGGTGCTCCCGGCGATCGAACGCGCGGTGGATGTGCTGGCGCTCGTGCTGACGGGTGGGGGACGCTGGTTCAATGTTGGCGCGGGAACCAGCGGGCGAATCGGTGTGCTCGATGCCTCCGAAATCCCTCCGACCTTCGGCTACTCGGCGGATCGCGTTCAAGGTGTGATGGCGGGCGGGGACTCCGCCCTCGTGCGGGCTGTCGAAGGCGCCGAAGACGTGGCCGAAGCGGCGATGTGCGAGCTCGCTGATCGGGAACTCCTGCCCGGCGATGCCGTCGTGGCTCTGTCCGCCAGCGGCCGGACGCCCTATGCCCTCGGTGCGCTGGAAGCCGCGAGACAATGTGGCGCCCGCCGCATCGCCATCACCTGCGATCCGGCTTCCCCTCTGGCCCTGGCGGCCGAGGTGCCGATCGCCCCTGTCGTCGGCCCCGAAGTCATCGCAGGCTCGACCCGCATGAAGGGTGGCTTGGCCCAGAAGATGGTCCTCCATCTGTTGTCCACGACCGTGATGGTTCGTCTCGGTCGTGTCGAAGGCAACCTGATGGCCAACCTCAACCCAGCTTCTCGCAAGCTCCAACACCGCGCCGTCCGTATCGTGATGAGCCTCGCCAACGTCGACGAACCCACCGCACGCAAATCCCTGACCGCAAACGAAGGAAGCGTCCAGGACGCCATCGGCCTGATCAAGAGCCGGAGTTAAGAAACGGGGTCGGAGTTAAGAATTCACTTGTTGAAAGGGGGCAGAGCCCCCTTTCAACAAGTGAATTCTTAACTCCGACCCCGTTTCT
>JAAELW010000131.1 GCA_024226235.1 bacterium | reverse complement strand
TGGGCCTCCCGTAGCGGGCCTCGAGCTCCTTGCGCCTTTCCCTCTGGCGACGGGTCATGCGGCCCTTGCGGCGTAGCTCGGAGACGGTCGTGGCGTAGATGTAGTGGCTCTCGGTCCCCACGACCGTGTTCAGGTGCGTGACCCAGTACTGGCTGAACTCGAAGGTCTCGAAGCCGTCGATGACGAGGGGCTCGGTAGGTGGAGTCCGAGGACGCCGCTGCTCGTGATAGGCCAGGCAGTGGCGGCCGGCACGGCCGAGTTGGAGGGCCACGGTGGAGGGCGAGACGTCGTGGATCCGGGCGATCTGGCGAAGCCCTGCACAGGCCAGGCTGGTCCGCAGGAGCGGGACCAGGAGGTCGGAGCGTTTGAGCCAGTAGGTGGAGGAGAACGTCTGGTCACTGAAGGAGCGACCGCAGTGTGAACAGAGGTACCGCTGGACGCGACGTCCATCGCAGAGGCGGGAGTGGAATCCATCACGCTTGAAGCGCCAACCCGTTGATTTCTGGTGATATTCACAGCTCGGGTTCGGGCAGTGCGGGGGCTGAAAGGCCTGATCGGTGGCGCACATGCGCCATCCCTGTGCCAGGAACGTGCCAGCAGGAATTTCCCGGGCACAACTGAAGGCTCATGCGGCGGTGTGGCCCTCAACCCGGCCACGGTGCGGGCTCTCCAAAGGCGTCGACCAGCGCGATCGAGTTCGGGTCGTTGGTGCCCAGCCCGCGGCGTGCGGCCGATTCGATGTAGCGTGCCCGGCGAGCGACGCGCTCCATCCCGCGTTCCCTTCTGGCGCCGTCGATCAGGGCCAGTACGTAGGCGTCGAGGGCTACCGGATCCGTGGCCAGCAGAATGCCGCGCGGCTCGAGCTGCGGTTCGCCCCAGGGGCCGCCGTCGCAAATTGCGCGCAGGGCATCGCAGAGATGGAGTCGAACCTTCCCCGAGATGCAGGGATTCGCGTAGAGCTCCGCGATCTGCGGGTCACCGCGGTTGGCGTGCATACCGTCTGCATGGGTTGGGCGGAAGGCATCCCAGAGCGGCACGCAGCCGTAGAAGTTCTTGAGCGCACACGTCACACCCGTGACCCGGTGATCCTTGGGTACCGGGAGGTTGATGATGTGGTCGCACACCCGGGTGAGGATGCGCGAAACGGGCAGCCGGAGGCCCTGCGATGGAATATCGGCGAGTAGCTTGCGGTCGTGCCCCAGGCCGGGCCAGCGCGGAACGGTGCACAGAACCCGTGGGGCCGCTCGGGAGTTCAGCGCGAAACCAGCGCGTTCCATTCCCTGGTAGTACGCACCCTCGGGCCGCTCCAGATCGCCATAGAAGCGCATGCGCACGGGCCCGAGCCGCCCGAGGTTGTCCCAGATGACGATGTCGCGCGGCTGCACACCGACCTCGGCGAGGCTCTCGACCAACGCAGCGACGACCTCCGGATGCGGCGTCAGGTGAGCCGCGACCGTGTTGAGCTTGATCCCCACCACGTGACCAGGGCGGAGGCCCGCAAGGAGCGACGCCCAGGCGGCGCGCTCGTCGGGCGCACCGGTGAGCGTGGTGAGCCCGCGAGCGAGAAGTGTGCGGATGACATCCCGACGCGGCGCACCCGAAGAATCCAGCGCGCCGTCGTCGCTGGCGAAGACGAGCCGGCTGAGATCGCCCGCGATCGCTTCCGGATCGCGGCCATCCTGCGGCCCGGGAGGGCTCGCCTCGATCCAGCGATCGACCTCCCGCTGCCACAGCCCCCGATCGAACAAGCCGAACCCTTTCACGCGGTCCCTCCAGTTGAGTACGAGCTGGCGCGAACCTTCAGCGTGCCTCGAACAGAGCCTGCGATCAAATTGGAATATTCGAGCAAAACCAGGCCTGCGACTTCGCGAAACGGGTCGCTGACTCACAAGGCTGGGATATGCTGGCTCCCATGGCTCAGGACATCCCGCTCCGTTGCACCTGTGGCTCCTTGCAGGGGGTCGCCCGAGGCATGTCCCCAACCGCCGGGAACCGGGCTCTGTGTTATTGCAAGAGCTGCCAGGCCTTCGCCTTCTTCCTGGGGCGGGCTGACGAAGTCCTCGATGAACATGGCGGAAGCGACATCTTCCAGACGACGCCTTCGCGAATCCAGATCACCGAGGGTGCGGACCAGCTGCGTTGCATGCAACTCAACGATGGCGGCCTCTACCGCTGGTACACGGAATGCTGTCAGACACCCGTAGGCAACACGATGAGTTCCGCCCAGATTCCGTTCATAGGCTTGCTCTCCACCATCATGGATCACGACGCGACCGGCCACTCCCGCGACGAAGATCTCGGACCGATTCGCGACCGGGTCTGGGCCTCCACCGCTCGCGGTGATCGAACGGGTCTGAGTGGTTCAGATGGCTTCTCCTACGCGTCCCTGCCGCGTCTCTTCTGGATGATGCTGTCCAACCGGATTCGCGGGCTCCACCAACCATCGCCATTCTTCGACGTCGCTTCGGGGAACCCCCGAGCAACGCCGCATGTGCTTACGGTTGCTGAGCTGAAAGAGGCCGAGACCAGGCGCGACGCTACCGAGCGATGAGAGCAACTGAGTCCCGCGAGCCAGCTCGCCAGAGATGCGCTGCATTCGGGAGCAGCGCCCGAATCCGCTCAACCGGTCGCCACGCCTGCTAGACTCGAACCGAGCACTGGCGCCTCACAAAAGGGGACGGAGATGGGACTTCCCGCAATCACCGAGCAGACGCAGCCCCACGATCGCAGCCAGATGGCTGGCCGCTCATCGCTCTCTGCAACCCTCAAGCAAGCCCTGCTGAACCCGACGGCCGGCGGCCTGCTGCGAGTCATGGCTGCTCAGTTCACGCTGCGCCCCTCGTTGCGGAAGTACCTCAAGGGCGTGGATGGCTGGATCAACTTTGCTGTCGGGCTGAAGACCCATTCCGGAACGGTGACACAGTCGATCGCGTTTCGTGACGGACGGATTTCGGTCAAGGGCACGATTCCGGACGATGCGGATATCGTGTTGCACTTCAAGGACGATGATGCCTTCGTCGATATGTTCACACTGCCGCCCAACGAAGCGCTGAACCTGGTGTTGAAGAACCGGGTCTCCCTGGACGGCAATCCGAACTACCTGCAACTCTTCAACTTCCTCATCTCCCTGATGATGAAGGACAAGCACGCCAAAGTCCTGGCGGAAGAGCAGCGAAAGGACCTGGCCGCCAGACGCGAGGAGTGGGGCGAAGGCGACGACACCCTTTCCGAGGAGCTCCAATCCCGCCCCCAATACCGCATGAGCTGCACGTCGAGGGACGCGGGAGTCGTTGGCCTCGAAGACCCGTTCCTGCCCGAATACTGTCTGACGGACTTCCCGCGCCTGGAGCTGTTTCTCGAGGATCACCTGACCCGCAAGCCGGAGATCTGTGCTGAACGCGCGAAACTCCTGACCCACTGGTTCCGCGAGCATGGGTTCGAGACGGACAAGAACGAGGGCGAACTCGCACCCGAGGTCCGTCAGGGCCGGGCCTTCAAGCACATGATGTCCCACAAGGCACCGGTCATCCGAAAGAACGACCTGCTCGCCGGGACGACCACCCGCAATGAGATCGCGGGCGCAACTGTCTATCCGGATGCGAATGGCGGCTCGATCTGGGGGGAGCTGTTTTCCATCGACAAACGGAAGCTGATCCCGTTCGACATTTCGAAAGAAACCATAGAGACCCTTCACACCGACGTTCTTCCCTTCTGGGCCAAACGCAACTTCGTCGAATGGGTCAGGGACGAAAACGGAAGTCCGGACTGCCAGACGATCAACGAACGCTGGGTGGCCTATTTCGTCTGGAAGACCGTGGGTATCTCCCACACGGTTCCGGACTTCGGACGCGTTCTCGATCTGGGAACAGCCGGGATCATTGCCGAGATCGAGGCACGCCTGAACGAACCCGGGCTGGATGAAGCCGGGCGCGGAGCCCTGTTGGGCATGACGCTATGCCTCGAGGGGATCCAAGCCTACGCATCCAATCTGGCGATCGAGGCTGGCCGGCTGGCAGATCGCGAGATCGACCCCGCTCGCAAGGCCGAACTCGAAAGCCTGTCCCGGACCTGCCAGCGCGTGCCCCACGCACCTCCGACGACGCTCGACGAGGCCTTCAATGCCCTCTGGATCGTCTGGCTCGGCCTGCACAATGAGAACGCCGACACCGGCCTGTCTCTCGGGCGGCTGGATCAGCTGCTTCAGCCCTTCTTCGCAAGGGATCTGGCCCGCCTGACGACGACGGAAGAACGCCAGGCCTACGTCAAGCATGCGATCGAACTGGCTGGATGCTTCTTCATGCGGTGCACCGACCATTTCCCGATGACCCCCGACATTGCGAACTTCCTGTTCGGCGGCTCGGCGTCCAATCAAGCACTGACGCTCGGTGGTGTGACCCCAGAGGGAGAGGACGGGGTCAACGACATGACCTACATCTTCTTGAAGGTCACGGAAATGCTCTGCATCCGCGATGTCAACGTCAACGCCCGCTTCAATCTGCAAAAGAACAGCACTGCCTACCTGGACCGTCTGTGCGAGGTGAACTTCATCACGGCGGGCACGCCGTCCATGCACAACGACGATGCGATCTTCAAGTCCCTCGCGCCTCACGGCTATCCCATCGAAGACATCCGCGACTGGTCCGCAACCGGCTGTGTCGAGCAGACGCTCTCCGGCAAGCACATGGGACATACCGGTTCGATCCTGATGAACCTGGTCGCTGGAATGGAGATGGCTCTCCACAACGGATACCACCCCTTGATGGACTGGCACCTCGGTCCGGAGACCGGGGACATCGAGAAGATGTCTTCGTTCGAGGAGTTCTTCGAGGCCTACATCACCCAGCAGACATTCCTGATCGACAAGGCAGTCGAATACAACAACATGCTGGCGGATGTTCATGCCCGCTATCGGCCGACACCCGTATTGAGCGCCCTGTTGGGCGGCTGCATCCGCAACGCCAGGGATGCCACGAGCGGCGGGGCGACCCACAACACGTCCGGCGTCTCCAATATCGGCCTGGCCGATATCACGGACAGCATGTTGATCATCAAGAAGCTGGTCTTCGACGAGGGGAAGGTCCCGTTCAAGGAGCTGAAAGAAGCGTTGGATTCCGACTTCGGCGATGCGCAGGGGCTTCAGGCGCTCGTCCAGAACAAGATCGACCTGTTTGGATCGGGCGACGAAGCGGGTATCGAGATGGCGAACCGGATCGCGGAGCGCTTCCACCAAATCTACAACTCCCGCCGGAACTACCGCGGCGGGAAGTACACTGCCGGCTTCTGGTCCATGTCGCAGCACGTCGCCTACGGGTTCCTGTCCGGCGCGCTGCCGTCCGGGAGAAAGGCAGGCAAAGCCTTCACGCCGGGCCTATCACCGCAGCCTTTTGCGTCGAAGAACTTCCTCGACAATATCTGCGACGTCGCCAAGCTGAATCCGGAATTCATGGACAACAACATCGCCTTCAATGTGAAGCTGATTCCAGATGCCCAGGACACCCGCGAAGAAACCGTCAATACGATGAAGTCCTACGCAAAGACCTACTTCGAACAGGGTGGCATGCAGATCCAGTTCAACGTGGTGACTTCCGAGACCCTGAAGGATGCGATGGTCCACCCGGAGAACTACAGGAATCTCCTGGTCCGGATCTCCGGCTACAACGCGTACTTCGTCACGTTGAACCGGGAGATCCAGATCGAATTGATCGAGCGCACCGAATTCGGCTTGTGAGCGCATCCGCCCTTCTTCTCGAAATCAAGGGAAACGCTCTCGATGACGGACCGGGGATCCGCTCCGTCGTCTTCTTCAAGGGCTGTGTCCTGTCTTGCGTCTGGTGTCACAACCCCGAGAGCATCTCCAGACAGGCAGAGATCTCCTTCGACAGGCTCCAGTGCGTGGGCGCGCTGGAGTGCATCCAGAGTTGTCCGGAGGGGGCTCTGTCGAGAGACGACCCGCAGTTCATAGACCGCGACAAGTGCACCTTGTGCTTCGAGTGCGTGGAGCCCTGCCCCTCTGCGGCACTCACACGGGTGGGCGAAGAGGTCAGCATCGATGCGGTCTTCGAGAAGTTGATGAAGTACAAGCCCTTCTACGACTCATCCGGAGGCGGCGTCACCCTATCGGGGGGCGAACCGACCGCCCAGATGGAATTCGCCTCCAGGCTTCTCGAAAGGCTGCAAGCAGCGGGTGTACACACGCTGGTACAGACGTGCGGACTATTCCCTTACGACGGGTTCATGGAGGGTCTCTACCCTCATCTCGATCTCATCTACTTCGATCTCAAGATCTTCGATCGCGAGGACCACCGGAGACGTTGCGGCGCAGCCAATGACATGATCCTGGAGAACTTCTCGAGGCTCCAGCAGGAGTACGAGAAGGGTGGCGTGGAGGTCCTGGCCCGGACCCCACTCATTCCCGGAATGACGAGTGAAGCCACCAACCTCGAAGGGATTGCCGGATTCCTGAGGGAACAAGGCGTCTCACGCGCCCAGCTGATGGAATACAACCCGATCTGGCACGACAAGTGTGAGCGATTGGGCAACCCGATCGCAGGCCAAGAGGATCCGTTGCGCCAGTGGATGCCTCGAGAAGAGTTCGAGCAATGCCGGGCCATCTTCAGCGATCACGGCCTGGAACTCGTCTGAGGGCAATTGCTGCAGATGGATGCCGTAAGGATCCTAGCGGTGCCGCCTCCACCCGACAGCGACGACATCATCTGCATCTGTGGGTGACTGACGAGTGCCGACGGCTGACGCGCACCAACGCCGCGCCAGGAGTTCGAATCTCGTTGGCCCGATCAGGACCGCGCCGCACCGAGCTCTTCGTAACCGAGCTCCCGGATGATCTGCTCGCCGCCCCCCGCCGATGTCTCGGGATCGAGGCTGATTCCGGTCGCATCCGCCACACGATTGATTCCATCGAAGCTCGCGACGATCGACGCGGCCTGAACGGTTGAGTCTTCGCCCAAGGCGGCGATGCACTCTGACCGGGCCTTCACGACGTCGGCGTCCGGTCCGAGAATCGCCTCGGCGTAGCGTCGAAGAACATCTCCACACGCCACGCCTCCATCCTTGTTAGCGGCCTGGCCGGTCACCATGCGCACATCGATCTCGGAGCCGTCGTTCTTGCCGCTCGCACGGAGCAGGCTCGCATGGGAGATCGTTCAATAGAAGCAGTCATTCCAGGCGGATGTCGATGAAGCGAGCAGCTCGACCTGTGTCCGGTCGAGCCCGCCCGACCGAACATCGCCATGCGTCGAATAGTTGGGAATGAAGGCCATGAAGAAATCGCGCACGGCTTCCGGGACCGCCGTCAATGCGCGGGCGACATTGAACACGAAACCCGCCTCGGCCTCGACCTGGTCGTACAGCATCTTGAGCATGCCTTCGGCCTTGCCGGGCTCGACCGTCGGAACCCACGCCCTTTCCGTCTTCGTCTCCGGAACGACCTGGCGATGAGGCTCGCCCGGCGTCGCCCCCGGTAGCGGGCGCTCCGGTTGCGAGAGCGCGCGGGCCAACGTATCTGCGAGGGTGACGACTCCGATGATCGAAGTGATCTCGACGAGTTCTTCGGGGCGCATCCCTCCGGCCATCGCCTCGTCGAACCATCGGCGGCTGAGCCGTCCGGGGTCCGTCGCGATGCGGTGGATCAGCTCGACGACGGGCTCGGACAGATCGGACGCAACGGCGTGGCTCTGGTCATCGACCCACTGCGGCGAGAGCGCCTCCCTTCGAGCGCTACAGAGCGGGCATCCTCGCGCGCTTCGCACCTCCCGGGCGATCTGGATTCTCTCGTGTCCGTTCCACCAACCACCGGGTCGACCGAGCTCGCCCCACGAACGATCGAGGCCTTCAGTCGTATGGGCCGCAGGCGAGAGAGGCTCGGTCGGGGTCTGCATACTGGGGATTCCTCATCCTGTTCCCGGTGGGTCGAAGATCGGACTTCGGACCGGACCTGGCAGTTTCAGGCATCGGGTACCCTCATGCAATCCAACCGGGATCAGGAGACTGGCCCCTTGTTCGGGGCGATCCCGCATCGTGAGAACCGACACCCTCGAAAATGCCACGACCCGGGTCGATCCGGTTCTCGCCCGAAAGGCCAGGCGGATCCGCAACACGTTGGATCGCCTGTATCCGGACATCGAGGTGCCCGGTCCGCATCCTCGTCCCTTTCAACTGCTGGTCTCCGTCGTGCTCTCGGCCCAGTGCACGGACAAGCGGGTAGCCGCGGTGCGGCCCGCGCTCTTCGCACGGGCCGCGACACCCGCAGCGATGGCAGAGCTTCCCGTCCGCGAGATCGAGAAGATCATCCGGCCACTGGGCCTGTCCGATCGCAAGTCCAGGGCGGTCTCGGAGCTCTCGGGGCTCCTGCTCGAACGCCACCGCGGCCGGGTGCCGCGCAGCTACCGGGAGCTCGAGGCACTACCCGGTGTCGGACACAAATCGGCCGGAATCATGATGAGCCAAGGCTTCGGACTCGACGCCTTCCCGATCGATACACACATCCACCGCCTGGCAGCGCGCTGGGGGCTCAGCTCGGGAAGAAACGTGCGCCAGACCGAACGCGATCTGACCCGACTCTACCCGCCGTCCGCGTGGAATCGCCTTCACCTGCAGATCATCTACTTTGGCCGGGAACACTGTCCGGCCCGAGGGCACGATCCGGCGCACTGCCCGATCTGTCGCTGGGCAGGGAATCCATCTCGATAGCCAGAGGGTCAGCCAGCCCGCGAGCGATCCGGTACCGTGCCCATCACTGGCCCGAGGAGACCCGATGACCGAAGAGCCGCGCGTCCTGACCGACCTCGATGAGGAAGGCGTGCTGCAGATCACCCTGAACCGGCCCCTGCGGAAGAACGCATTCGACGAGATGCAATGGGATGCGCTGGCGCAAACGCTGGACTCCGCACGTGAGGATGCACAGGTCGCGGTCGCGGTGCTGACCGGGGCGGGCGGGAACTTCTCGTCGGGTGCCGACTTGAGCAGCTTCAGCGGGGATCCAGCGCCTGCGCGGGCAGATGGCAAGCCCAGCGGCTTCTTCGCCTGCGTCGATGCGGTCTTTGCGTTCGACAAGCCGCTGCTTGCCTCCGTACAGGGCATCGCAGTGGGCGGCGGCTGCACTCTCGCGGTGGCGGCCGACATCGTCTACGTGGGGAAGAGCCTGCGCATGCGTCTGCCATTCGCGAACCTCGGACTCGTGCCGGAAATCGCGAGCAGCTACACACTTCAATCGACGATCGGACGCCAACGCGCGAACGAGCTGATGTTCACCGCCGAGTGGATCGATGCGGAACGCGCGCTGGAGGTGGGCCTGGCCGCCCGGGCATTCCCCGATGACCAACTGCTGGCGGCCACGCGCGACAAGGCCCGCGAGATCGCACAGTGGCCGATCTCGGCGCTGGTGGGAATCAAACGGACACTTCAGGTCGCCCACCAGGCCGGTATCGCGGCGGCCCGCGAGGCCGAAGACAAGGAGATGATGCTCCGAGCCGGCTCGCCGGAGAACATCGAGGCCGTGGTGGCCTTCATGGAGAAGCGGACGCCTGACTTCAAGCAGTTCCGCAAGAAATCATGATCCACTCACTGCGCAAGACCAAGATCGTGGCGACGATTGGACCGGCCTGTGACGACGTGGATGTACTGGCGCGGATGATCGATGCCGGCATGAACGTCGCCCGGCTCAACATGTCCCATGAGAATCACGAGAGCCATCAGCGACGCCTCGACAACGTGCGTCTGGCCGGTGAACGCGTCGGCGTGATGGTGGCGACGATGCTGGACACGAAGGGTGCGGAGATTCGCACCGGCAGCGTCGCGCAGGACGTCGTGATCCGGCCCGGAACGGTCTTCAGTTTGTTCGCAGCCGATGTCCTCGGAAACGAGTCCGGCGTCTCGATCTCCTACCCCGCTTTGGTCGATCGGCTCCAACCCGGCGCCCGTGTATTGCTCGACGACGGCCGCCTCGAACTCGAGGTCGAAGCGATCCGGCCCGGGGAGCTCACCTGCCGGGTCGTGCGAGGTGGACGGCTCGAGAGCCACAAGGGCATCAACGTGCCGTCCGTCTCCCTGCTCCTCGACGGCCTGAACGACGCAAACCGCGCCGATCTGGCATTCGCTGTCGAATCGGGCATCGACTACATCGCCGCCTCGTTCATGCAGAGCGCAGGCGACGTCACTGCGATCCGAGACTTTCTGACCCAACACGGCGGCGAACACATCCCGATCATCGCCAAGATCGAGAGCACCGGCGGCATCCAGAACCTCGACGCGATCATCGAGGTCGCCGACGGCACGATGGTCGCCCGAGGCGATCTCGGGGTGGAAATCACCGCGGCCAAGGTCCCGGTGGCCCAGAAGCGGATCATCCGGCACACGGTCGGGGCCGGGAAGCCGGTGGTCACCGCAACCCAGATGCTCGACTCGATGGAGCGGAACCCGGAGCCGACCCGGGCCGAGGCCAGCGATGTGGTGAACGCCGTGCTCGACGGCACTTCTGCCGTGATGCTCTCGGGCGAGACCGCACGGGGCCGCTACCCGGTCGAGGCCGTGAAGAGCATGGCCGAGCTGGCTTCCATGGCCGAGGCCTCTTTGCACGAATATGGCTACCTGCAGCAGATCGAAGCCCACCCGACCGAGCGCGTCACCGATGCGGTGAGTCGAGCAGCCAGCGAGATGGCCAACCAGCTGGCAGCCCGTGTGATCTTGACGTTGACCGAGAGCGGATTCACCTCCCGGCAGATCTCGAAGTACCGACCGCGCTGTCCGATCCTCGCAGCCACGCGCTCCCCGGATGTGGCGCGGCGGCTCGCTCTCAATTGGGGTGTTACCGCATCACTGACCGAGGATGCGAGTTCCGACCAGGAGAAGCTCGAACACGCGCTCGAATGGGCCAGCCATCGGGGCTATCTGAGCCACGGCGATACCGTCGTCGTGACCGCGGGGATTTCAAGCGAAGCCGGCAGCACCAGCACGATCCGGGTCGTCACTGTGCCGTGAGGCCACCGCTGGGCGTCCCGCCACTCGAGCCAGGAACTCGGCACGAATCCTGCTTTTCAAATTGAAAGGGCCGCTCGTGGGGCACGAGGCCGTGTCTTAGGCGTCGCCGTTGTATACGTGGACCAATCTTCCCCGTTGCGATGGTGTACCCTGGACCCATCGCTCCACTTCAGCGCGCCCATGGAGGGGTTTCCATGCTGGGTGGTCGTCGCGATAGGTCCTTGTGGTCTGGTCTGTCATCCGGAATCGGAGTATTGGCTGGGCTGCTCATCATCAGCCCGGCCCACGCCATCGAGTTCCTCGATGGCCGCGTCGAAGTCCATGGCGCATTCGAAATGCAGCTGCGGACGATCGCGCGCGATCTCGACATGTCCGACGGCCTCGACCTGACCCAGTGGTACAACATCCTCAACGTCGAGCTCGAGGCGGATATTGCTCCGGACGGCTTTGGGCCTTTCGATCTGATTTCGGCCTTCGCCCGGATCGAAGGCCGGTACGACTGCGTCTGGCGCCGCGGCTGTGGCATTTTCCCCAACGTATCCGTGTACGGAGACCGGCCCGAACGCCAGCCGAAACGCCTCTCGGACGGTCGCCGCGCGGGATTCCGCTCAACGGGCCAGCTGTACAACGGCGACCAGCGATTCTTGCGCGACATTCCGCGGGAGGTTCTTCCCTATCGGTTCCGGGACCGCGATCGCGGCTCCAGGGTCGTCTCCCCGCTCTTCAACATCCAGGGCATCGACACTCTCTTCGATTCGCCCGGTGCGGACGGCGTGTTCGGGAACGAAGACGATCCGGCCCCCTTCTACTTCTCCGAAATCCTGGACGACGAATGCGACTTCAATTTCCGCAAGCGGCATGGCAGCATGGACGGCGTCGGCACCCAGATCATGGGCCCCTGGCAGCCCGCCTGCACCATCCGACCCAACGGAAAACTCGCCGATAAGCCCAACCCGTTCTCTTCGATGGATCTCTCGCCGATCACCGGGGCGGTCGGTGCCTCGGCCCTCCCCTATCGACCCGCTCCGGAATTCCGCGCGGATTCATGGGCGCCGAAGCACGAGGCGCGCGGTGTCTACTACCCGAACGAGCGCCTGGCCGAAGCGCTGCGCCAGAGCCGCTTCGACGGCTTCGACCAGAACTTCACGGTCAACGAGCTGCAGTGGAACCAGGGCGCGAGCCAGCAGGATGAGAAGGCGCTGAAAGAGTTCTATCTCGACATCGAGGCAGTAGACAGTCGACTCTGGCTGCGGCTGGGCAAGCAGACGATCGTCTGGGGAAAGACGGAGCTCTTCCGCAACCAGGACCAGTGGAACCCGCAGGACCTGGCGCTCGCCTCGTTGCCCAGCCTCGAAGATTCACGCATCGCGCTGTGGGCCGGGCGGGCGGTCTGGTCGTTCTGGAATGTGGGCCCGTTCGAGGACGTACGCGCTGAGCTGGTCGTGCTGATGGACCAGTACGAGCCGACGGATCTCGGACGCTGCGGCGAACCCTACGCGCCGAATCCAGTCTGCGACAAGACCTTCGGCCTGTTCATCCACGGGCTGTCGGGTCTCGCCATCGCCGGCGAGCGACGCCCGCCGAACCCGTGGAACAGCTGGCATGGTGTCGAAGCGGGCCTGCGCGTCGAGTGGCGCTACGAGAGGTTCTCTTTCGCGGTCAGTAACTACTACGGCTTCACGGACATGCCGTACCAGGACACGCTGTTTCGCTACTCGCGAAATGTCGATCCGAAGAGCGGCCGCCCGCGCCATACCATGGCCGAAGGAAGCTGTCGGACCGGACGCGAGGAAGCCTGCCTGCAGTCCAAGGACGCGCTCACACGCCACAGCGCGAACCAGCAGGCGTTTACGATGATCTGTGCCACGAGCATCGGCTTCAGCTCCCTCGATCTCAGCGCCTGTGGCCAAACCGTATTCAACAGCCATGCGCTGGTGGATTCGGATGACACCACGCCGGGCCTTCAGTCAGCCCCGCTTCCGGTGTCCGGCATCGTCGGCACGATCGGCTCGGGGCAGCCCGTCTTTTTCGGCGGCAATGTGTTCCTCAACAACTTGGGGGAATTCACCCCGGCCACACTCGCAGCGATCAGCGCCAACGCTCCGTTCGGCCTGACGTATGTCAACATCAACACCGGCAGCCCCGAGCCTGCGGTGCTGGTGCCGTTGGTGACGGATCCCAAAGACGGTCCACAAGCCCTGGTCACCGATTATCCAGCCGACGTGCAGGCCGCCCTGATCGCTGGAGGGGCACTCTTCCCGACTTTCTTCCTGACCAACGGTCTCTCGCCGTTCCTGAGTGATGAGCAGGAGGCCCTGCTCGGCTGCGGACCCTTCTTCGGCACCAACTGCGACATCGACGGAATTGACCTCTTGAATGCGGAGGCCACCGCGATCTACCAGTCGTTCCCGGGGATGGAGGGCACGTTCGGTACGGATTGGGACACGACGGATCGGGGCCGCATCCAGCCCGGCACGATCGGCTTCGAAGGGGGTCCGATCTGCACCCGCTACCAAGGCGGCAGTGTGGTCATCCTGCCCGGCTGCCGCGGCCCAGGCGATTCCGGCTACAACCGGGACATTGACGGAAGCACGGGAGGCGCGGTCCATCCCTTCGTCGGCCAGCCCTGGCGCACGGAAATGAGCATCTTGTCCTGGAACGTGCTGATGGCGCTCGTCGGGCTATCGACCGCGGACGACCCGACCCGGCCCACGGAGAGCGATTTCGATGCCGCCCATCCCTTCCGCAGGGATGGCTGCTCGTTCGCCAAGCCCCAGTTCTGCAGCACGGTGCAGTCGTTCTTCCAGATCACCGGCCTCCAGCGCAACGCGATCCGCGCCGGAGGGAACGGGCGGTTCGGGCGTCGCGATTTCACCTGGCACGGCGGCAAGGACTTCGTCCTCCGCTACCAGAAGCGGAACATCCTGGGCTTCGGGATGGACTTCGCCGAAGACTTCTCCAAATCCAACATCGGCATCGAATTCACCTGGGAGAACGACGTCCACCTGGCGGATTGGGATCGGGTCGACGGCCTGCGGGAGGTCGATCAGTTCAACCTCACGGTCTCCGTCGACCGACCGACGTTCATCAACTTCATGAACGCCAACCGGACGTTCTTCATCAACACGCAGTGGTTCTTCCGATACATCTCCGGCTACCAGGAGAGCTTCCCGACCAACGGCCCGTGGAACGTGCTGGCAGTTCTCGCGGTGAACACCGGCTACTTCGACGACCGCTTGAACCCGAGCGTGCAGCTCGTCTACGACTTCCAGTCCAACTCGAGTGCGGCCATCAGTCAGGTGACCTACCGATACACCTCGGATTTCTCCGTGACCTTCGGATTCGCACTGTTCCAGGGCCGGGAAGAAGACCGGACCATGCCGATCACCCCCACCGCACTCTCGAATCGAGCAGGTCGCCACGCGAACAAGGACTTCGTCGAAAACGGTCTGTCCGCGGTGAGGGACCGCGACGAGTTCTTCTTGCGGATCCGATACACCTTCTGAACGCAACCAAGGGGACGCGCCTCGGTGGCGATCAGTTCCTGGATTTCTTGGTGGCGATCGCGAAGCCCTTGGCGCCGTTCAACTGGGCTTGGTCGAGGACGTAAACGGCCTTTTCGAGGATGACCAGACGGTCACCTCGGAGGATGACGGTTTTCTGCTCGGCGGCGTCGAGCGCGACTTTCAAATGGGCGCCAAGCTGCTCGTAGGGCACGTTCCGACCGTTGACCTGGACCTCGCCGGACTCGGTGATGGTCACGTTGACGGCCTGCTTGTCGGTCGCGGTGCTCGCGGCAGCCTCGGGCAGGTTCACCTGCTTGCCTGTATTCGCGATCACGGACGACGTAACCATGAAGATGATCAGCAGGACGAGAAAGACGTCCGTCAGCGGCGTGATGTTGATCTCGGCGACGATGCCGCCGGCGTCGTCACCCTCGTGCGGGACTGAGCTCGCCATGGCTCGGCTTCCCTTCTTGGTCACCGTCTCGGTCGTCGGTTCCGGCTTCGACGAACAGCAGTGCCTGTACGAAACGCTCACTGGCCCGCGTAAACGTGGCCGCGATGTTGTTCACCCGTACCTGCAGGAAATTGAATAGCGCCAGGGACGTGATCGCCACCAGCAGGCCCACCGCCGTCGCGATCAGAGCCTCGGAAATACCCGCCGAAACGACTTCGAAGCCCGCATCACCGCTATCGGCAATGGCACCGAAAGCGACCATGATGCCAACCACGGTACCGAGCAGTCCGATGTAAGGCGAAAGCGATCCGATCGTGCCGATGAACCAGAGCCCCCGGCGAAGCTCCGTCACCACCTCATTGCGAGCGGTGCTGAGCACTTCATTCAGATCCTCCAGTGCGATGTTCCGCCAGCGCAGACCCTCACCGAAAACCTCGGCCATCGGCGTCGAGGACGCCTCACAAAGAGTGCGAGCCGCGGACAGATCGTGGCGCACGAGGCTATCCACGAGCTTGCGGGTCAGATCCCGTGTGCCGCGAGCGAGCCCGCGATACTTCCAGAACCGCTCGATCGCGATGCCGATCACGATCACCGACAGGATCCCGAGCGGGTAGACGGTCAGACGCCCCTGGTGCAACAAGTCCAGGAGGTCGTTCAGTTCCATGTTCACGGTGCGTTTCTCCCTTCCCGAGGCGGACCCATTGACACCTACCGGGTCTGAAAGTGGACCTACCTTACACAGGTGAGTGCCTCGTTGACACCCCTGGGTGGCTCACATAGGATCGATGATGGGTCGGAAAATCCACAATGGTGCCGGTAAGTTGCGTCTTCTCTGCTCGTTCCTGAAAGATATCCCCGCATGGCTACCCCTGAGTCGGCCGCACGGGTCAGAACCGTCCCCGGTCCTCCGGGTTCGGAACCATCCGACCACTGGGGGTGCGTCATGATCGAGGGCTTCGTCGTCCGTCGCCGCGCCAAGCGCCGCCACCCGATGCACACCCGCCGGATTGGCGGGGTGGGGGCTTTGGCAGGCGCCGGTGCCGCCGGCGGAGAGATCGAGTTTCCCGGCTCGGAAATGCCCGATCCCCAGGGAGGAACGCGGAGTTGGATCTCCGGCGTGATCTCACTGATGGGCCATGGGTTGATGATTGCCCTCCTGCTCTTCCTGGCCAGCCGGATCGTGGAAGAGGAGGAACTGCCGGTCATGGACTTCGTACCGGTCGAAGAGGTCGTCGGCGAGGAAGAGCCGGCCCCGGCCCCGCAGGTTCTCGCCGAGAGCATCGCGAGCTACGACCCGGCACCCATGGCCATGGCACCGCAGATCGTGAACGCTGCGGTCATC
>JAAELW010000130.1 GCA_024226235.1 bacterium | reverse complement strand
CTTGTTGCGGAGCAACAAGTGAATTCTTAACTCCGACCCCACTTCTTAACGACCCCACTTCTTAACTTCTCAACGGCCTCGCTTCTCGACTCCGCTTTTCAATTGTTCTCGGTCGGCGGCGGGGATGCGGCGTACTCGGCCATTCGAGTCGACCAGGGCGTGCTCGGTTGCGGCGATCGCGACCATGCCTTCGGACGTGTCGAGTCGGTAGGCCAGGCGCAGGGAGGCGCCACGCACCCACTCGAGCCAGCATCTGATGCTGATTTCTTCGTCGAATCGCGTGACGCGTTTGTAGTCGACTTCGACCCGCGTGGTGGCGAAGTGCCGATCTTCGGCGATGTATTCCCGGTAGGGGCGGTGGTGCTCGTCCATCCATCGGATGCGGGCGAGTTCCAGATAGCGGACGTAGTTCGAATGATGGACGACGCCCATCGCATCGGTCTCATAAAAGGGAACGCGATGCAGGACCGTGCTGGTGGCAGTGGAAGAGGGTGATGTCTCGTTCACTTACCGCTGCTGGCTCCAGCAAACAGATCGGATTGATCTTGTGGCCGCGGAGGCTCTTCCTCCCTCTCGTGGGCGAATGCGGGACATGCGCCGCGGAACTCGCACCAACCGCAAAGTCCGGATTGCTTGGGCTCCCAGTTCTCTTCCGTACGGATCGCATCGATTGCGAGGCCCGTCTTCCGCTTCAATCGGTCTCGCTGGGCATCCGTGCGTGAGGAGACCTTTGTCTGGTTGCTCATCACGAAATGCCAGACCAGGCGGATCTCGCCCTTCTCGTCCATCTGGTCGCGGATTCCGAGCTCGTAGAGGCCGAGCTGGCGATCCCTGTCCAGCTCCTCCTGCTTGGGCACCCGGCGTCCGGTCTTGAAATCGTGGATTTCGAGGGCGCCGTCCTTTGCTCTTACGAGGCGGTCGATGATGCCACGGATCGGGTAGCGGCCAGCCGGGTCGAGTCGGAACTGGATCTTCGTCTCCAGCCCGAGGGTCTCGTCCCCATCGAAGGGGTAGTGCTTCCGATAGTAGTTCTCGACGCAGCGGGTCCCGTTCTGGCGGTAGGCCTCCGCGTCCATCTCCTTGCGTACGATCCGGATGCGGTTCTCGTCGTAATGCTCCGCGAACAGAGCGTGATAGCGGTAGACGACCTGCGGGAGTGACGGCACCATGCCGCGATCGACGAAGGTGTAGAGCCGTTCGAGGACTTCGTGGACGCGTTTGCCCACGAAGGCCTCGATGCCTTCGGTTTCGACCGGCAGTTTCTCGACGTACCGGAAGTAGTACTGCCGCGGGCAATTCTCGAAACAGTTGAGGCTGGACGGACTGAAGGTCTTTTGCACCGATGAGGGTATTCCGAGGCTTGGGTTCGGGTGGTCAGGAGTCCGAAGAGCGCCTCGATCGTAGCAGCCGCTCCGCCTGGCCAACCACCGCCTGCTCGCCTTCGAACGTCAAGCGTTCCAGGGCGGCGGCGAAGCTGCACCAGTGGACCCGCTCCATCTCGCCGTCGTCGGCCCGGCCTTCACCGGAGACGAGCTCCATCAGGAAGTAGTGCACCACCTTCGGCACGTGGCAGCGGTGCGTCTCGTGCCAGAATGCATAGTGCACGGGTTCGAGCGGCAGCAGGATCCGCGCAGTCACCCCGACCTCCTCGGCGACCTCTCGCAGCGCGGCTTCCTCCAGGCTCTCGCCGGGCTCGAGGTGGCCCTTCGGCAGTCGCACATTGCGTTGGCCGGTGTTCCAATCCACCTGGTCGGCGATCAGCACCTCCGGCCCGGACCCACCGGGGCGCGTGACCACGCCCCCTGCGGAGACCTCCTGTTCAGCTTTCGATCCGCTCACCCGTGCTTTCCTCCAGCCGCTAGAGTCCTGTCTCGGGGCGTCGCGCTGACGTCTCTCCGCAGGGGATCCATGAGTTCGAAGTCGCTCCAACAGGTGTGCGCTGCCACGGCCGCAAGCCTATCGGCCGGTCGGGAGGACGCGCTCGCGAAGGCCGATGACGAAGGGTACCCGGATTGGGTCAAGGCCGTCGTCTGGGTGGAGCACCTGAAGGGGATCATCCTCCACGAACGCGATGAAGAGACGTTGCGTGCGGAAGTTCCGGCCATCGCGAAGGGCCTCCGGGAACTCCTCGCGGACGTCCGCAAGGAAGAGGGCTTCGATCCGGATGCGGTGGTCACTGCCTTCATCCGATGTCTTCCCGAGGTACGCGCCAGACTGGCCGAGGATATCGAAGCCGCATTCGAGGGCGATCCGGCTGCGAAGAGCTTTGGCGAAATCATCGTCGCCTATCCGTCGATCCATGCCATTGCGATCTACCGCCTGGCTCACGAGCTCGTGTTGCTGGGTGTTCCGCAGCTGCCACGTATCGTCACCGAGCACGCCCACGCTCGCACGGGGATCGATATCCATCCCGGTGCGAGGATCGGGAGGCGTCTGTTCATCGACCACGGAACCGGCGTCGTGATCGGTGAGAGCAGTGAGATCGGCGATGACGTCCGGCTGTACCACGGGGTGACGCTCGGCGCGTTCTCTCCCCGGCGGGGACAAACGCTTCGCGGGACGAAGCGGCACCCGACGATCGGTGACAATGTGACGATCTATCCGTGTGCGACCATCCTGGGCGGGGAGACAGTCATTGGGAGCGGAAGTGTCGTGAATGGCAATGCCTACCTCACCGAGTCCGTGCCGCCGAACTCGCGGGTGATCCCCGAGGCGCCGCATCAAGAGGTGCGTCAGCGCAGCGGCCGAGAGACCAGACCAGGGCAACTGCATTGGGATATCTGACTCGCGCGGTGTCGATCGGGCTCGCCCTGATCGTGTGGGGTTGTTGGCATCAGGCCGTCCTCGAGCCCGAGCAGGCCGATGCCGACTTCCCGGTGCAGGGTGAGTACGCCTCGCGAGATCGGGTGCTTGGAGACCGGAATCCGGTGCTTGGGGACCGGAATCCGGCGCCTGGGGACCGGGATGAGGCGCTTGGGGACCATGTGTTGGCGCTCGGGGCCCAGGTGGTGGCGCGCGGGGATGGCCGCTTCACGGTCGCGCTCTTCGAAGGCGGTCTGATCGGCGCCGGCGCCGATCCGGCCAGCCGGCAGGTGTTCGAGGGCACCCGGCAAGGGACGGCCATCGTCTTCGAGGGCCCGTGGCACTTGCGCATCGAAGGCGGGCAACTGCACGGGGCTCGTCCGGGTGGAGCCGCGTTCGCGCTGCCGAAGACCCGCCGCGAGAGTCCGACTCTCGGGGCATCCCCGCCGGCGGGCGCGGTCGTGCTGTTCGACGGCCACGGCCCGGGTGGGTTCGAGGGTGAAGTCGATCACCGCGGTCTGCTCGCGGCGGGCGCCACGAGCCGCGAGGCCTTCGGCAGCTTCGACCTCCATCTGGAGTTCCGCACGCCCTACATGCCAAGTGCCAGCGGTCAGGGCCGCGGCAACAGCGGCGTCTACCTGCAGAATCGCTACGAAGTCCAGGTGCTCGATTCCTTCGGCGAGACCGGCGAATGGAACGAGTGTGGCGGAATCTACGAGGTGGCGAAGCCCGATCTGAACATGGCCTTCCCTCCGCTCTCCTGGCAGACGTACGACATTTCGTTTCGTGCAGCTCGCTTCGACGAGCACGGCGCCAAGGTCGCAGCAGCGCGGACGACTGTCCGGCACAACGGGGTCGTGATCCACGACGATGTGGAGTTGCCCGCCCCGACCGGTCTAGGGGATGAAGAGAGCGCCGAGCCCGGCCCGCTCCACCTCCAGGACCACTGGAATCCGGTCTTCTACCGAAACGTCTGGTTGGTGCCGCACCCGCTACTCTGATCCGATGAAAAGAGCAGCCCTCCTCGCCGGCCTGGCCGTCCTGCTCCTGGCTGCTCCGACCTCCGCGGAGGAGGGTTGGGGCTACGAGTTGGCCGGAGACCTGATGAGCCCCTACTGCCCGGGCCGCGCGCTTTCGGAGTGCCCCAGCCCAAAGGCCGGACAGCTACGCGAGTGGATCCTCGACCAGGAGGAGGCCGGTCGCAGCCGGACAGAGGTGGAAGACCAGCTCTACGGCCGTTTCGGCGAGCAACTACGACAGGCCCCGAAGGCCGAAGGTGTAGGGCTCGTCGCCTACGCGATTCCGCTGGTCGTGTTCGCGCTCGGAGGTCTCCTCGTCACCCTCTTCTTGAGGCGCGCCAACTCGCCCGCCCTGGCCACGGCCCCCCAGAACTTCGGGCCCGTTCACGATGAGGAACTCGAGCGGATCCTCGACGAAGAGCTGCGGGAGTAGGTCCGCTGCCGTGAAGATCTACACGAAGCGCGGCGATGGTGGGGAGACGGATCTCTTCGGCGGTCCGAGAGTGGGCAAGGATCACCAGCGGGTCGAGGCCTATGGTGCCGTTGACGAGCTCGGTTCCGTGCTCGGAATGGCTGCTGCAGCGTCTTCTCAAGATGACATCCGGGTGTTGGCCGAGCGGCTTCAGGGCACGTTATTCGATCTCGGCGCCTACCTTGCGTCCCCGGACGCGAAGCGCAGGGCCAAGAGCCGGATTCCCGAGCCGCAGGCCGAAGACATCGAAGCCCTGGAGAAACAGATCGATGCACTCGAGGCCGAGCTCGAGCCGCTGCGTGGTTTCATTCTTCCGGGGGGCACGGCTGCTGCTGCGGCCTTTCATCTGGCGCGAACCGTATGTCGTCGTGCGGAACGACGCGCCGTCAGCCTCGACCGGGTCGAGGCGCTCGATCCGCTGGCGCTGGGCTTCCTGAACCGGCTATCCGATCTGCTGTTCGTGCTCGCCCGGGTCGAGAACAAGCGTGCCGGGGTTCCCGATGTGGAGTGGGAGGGGCGAAGCTAGGGCCCCGATGATTCGCACCGGGGCCTCGAGGCGAGCCCGGATCCGGCCGCCGAGCCAGAACGCCAGCACCAGTTCGAGGGCCAGCAGGATCAGGAGCCAACGACCAAATCGCTTCATGGGCTTGTTTCCGTGGTGCGTAGCGCAGCTTCGATCTCTCGTCCGAGAGTCTCGGTCAGCGCAAAACCGGAGGGATCGCGTTCGTCGGCAAGGCGCGCGGCAAGCTTCGCCTGGCCGCCCCAGACCGTCAGCCCGTGGCTCCCGTAGCGCCTTTCGAGGCTCTTTCGAACGCTCGCGTCACGTCCTCGGCGGCGGCGGGTCTGGAGCCCCTCCGCCGTCAGGCTCTCCAGGTGACCCTGGAGGGCAGTCTCGAGCTCGTCCAGGCCTGTTCCATCCCGCGCGGAGACGAGAACCACGGGTGGCTCCCAGGCTCCATTGCGTTCGCCCAGGCCGAAGCCCGCCTTCAACTCGTTCGCAGTGCGTTCGGCCAACAGACCGAGATCGGCCTTGTTGACGACCACCACATCGGGGAGTTCGAGGATGCCCGCCTTCATGAACTGGACCAGGTCGCCCGCGCCGGGCTGTGCCACGTAGACCAGCGTATCCACCAGGTCGGCCACCTCGCCTTCGCTCTGTCCGACCCCGACGGTTTCGACCAACACCACATCGAATGCGGCGGCCAGGATCGTCACGCTCGCACGGGCTGCTTCGGCCAACCCACCGAGCCGTTCCCGCGCTGCCATGGAGCGAATGAATACGCCCGGGTCCGCTGCACCGGAGCGCACCCGCATGCGGTCGCCCAGCAGCGCGCCTCCGGTGCGTTGGCTCGACGGGTCGACGGCGACGACGCCCAGCGTCTGGTCGTGGCTACGCAGGCGCCGCACCAACGCGTCCAGCAGGGTCGATTTGCCGGCACCCGGAGCGCCGGTCAGCCCGATGCGTCGCGCGCCACCGAACAACACTTTTTCCTCGAGCGCCGCCAGCACAGCGGTCGCCTCCCGCCTCGCCTCGGGCCGATGGTCGTCGACCAGGTTCAGCGCCGGGGCCACCGCCGCGCGGTCACGGGCCAGCAGTCGCGCCGCGAGATCACGGCCCACGGCTGAACCCCCCGGGTCAGCCAACGCCCGCACTTGCCAGCACGACGTCGACGACTTCGCCCATGATCCGGGTGAGATCGAAATCCTTGGGGGTGTAGACCCGCTTCACTCCCGCTTCGCGCAAGGTTTTCGCATCTTCTTCGGGGATGATGCCGCCGATGACCATGGGAATCTCGAGCCCTACTTTGTTCATCCCCTCGAGCACGTCCAGCACCAGCACCAGGTGTGAGCCCGAGAGGATCGAGAGCCCGATCACGTGCACGCCCTCGTCCTGGGCAGATTGCACGATCTCTCCCGGCGTCAGGCGGATCCCGTCGTAGACGACTTCCATGCCGACGTCGCGGGCCTTCACGGCGATCTGCTCGGCGCCGTTGCTATGCCCGTCGAGGCCGGGCTTGCCAACCAGGATCTTGAGCGGCCGGCCGAGCTTCTCGCCGCAGGCGACCACCCGCGCCCGCACCTGCTGATTGGCTTCGTCCGCCACCTGGGCCTCCCTTGCCACGACGCCGGTCGGGGCGCGGTACTCGCCGAAGAGCTTGCGCAACGTGTCGGCCCACTCGCCGCCGGTCACACCGGCATGGGCGGCCCGGACCGAAGGCGGCATCACGTTCTCGCCGTTGGAGAGGGCATCGTGCAAGCCCTGCAGCGCCGCCTTCACGTCTGCGTCGTTTCGCTTCGCCCGGAAGGCATTCAAGCGTTCGATCTGCTCGCGTTCTGCCGCATCATCCACCTTGAGAATGGATGCGTCGTCGTCGCCGACGAGCGGCGACGGCTCGGTCTCCGTGTAGGAGTTCACGCCGACGATCGGAAGCTCGCCACTTTCGATGGCGCGCAGACGCGCAGTGTGGGATTCCACGAGACGCTGCTTCATGTAGGCATTTTCGACCGCGGCCACGGCACCGCCCATGGCCAGCACCCGATCGAGTTCCTCCTGCGCCGCCTTCTTCAGCTCCTCGACCTTGGCTTCCACCACATGAGAGCCGTCCAGGAGATCCGGGTATTCGAGCAGGTCCGTCTCGTAGGCGAGGATCTGCTGGATGCGCAGGGACCATTGCTGATCCCAGGGCCTGGGCAGGCCGAGCGCCTCGTTCCAGGCCGGCAGCTGCAGCGCCCGGCAGCGTGCCTTCTTCGAGAAGGTGACGCCGAGGGCCTCGAGCACGATGCGAATGACGTTGTTCTCGGGTTGGGCTTCCGTCAGGCCCAGGCTGTTCACCTGCACGCCGTATCGGAAGCGGCGCAACTTCGGATCCGTGACCCCATAACGATCCCGTCCCAGCTCGTCCCAGAGCTCGGTCATCGCGCGGCCCTTGCAGATTTCTTCGACGAAGCGGATGCCTGCATTCAGGAAGAACGAGATGCGCGCGAAGACCTCCGGGAGCACGTCGTCCGGCACGTCGTCGCGCGCCTTCACCGCATCGAGCACGGCGATGGCATTGGCCATCGCGTAGGCGATCTCCTGCACCGGTGTCGCCCCGGCTTCCTGCAGGTGATAGGAGCAGATGTTGACCGGGTTCCACTTCGGAATGGCATTCACGGAGTGGGCGACCATGTCGCTGATCAGCCGCATCGAGGGCTCCGGCGGGAACACATAGGTGCCCCGCGAGAGATATTCCTTGATCAGGTCATTCTGGGTGGTGCCGCGGAGTTGATCGGCTGCCACGCCCTGCCGCTCCGCGGTGGCGACGTACAGCGCCAGCAGCCAGGCGGCGGTGGCGTTGATCGTCATCGAGGTGTTCATCTGGTCGAGCGGGATCTCCCGGAACAACACCTCCATATCGTCGATATGCCCGACCGGCACGCCGACCTTGCCGACCTCGCCCCGCGCCAGGGGATGATCCGAGTCGTAGCCGGTCTGGGTCGGTAGATCGAAGGCGACCGACAAGCCCGTCTGCCCCTTTGCGAGGTTCGAGCGATACAGCGCGTTGCTGGCCTCGGCCGAGGAATGGCCGGAATAGGTGCGGAAGACCCAGGGGCGGTCTCGCTCCGGACGGGTGGCGTCGTTCATCGGGGCTCCCGGCGGAAGTGACCGAAAAGACTAAAGAATTTCGTGTGTCTGCGCCAATCGGACCAGCCCTGCACGAAATCTGTGCGACCTTTGTCATCCTGTCATGATGCTCGATGCCGTCGACCACGTGATCCTCGCCGTCGAGGACCTGACCGCGGCCACCCGGACCTACGCCCAGTTGCTCGGCCGGAGCCCCTCCTGGCGTGGCGAGCATCCTTCGATGGGCACGGCGAACACACTGTTCCGGTTGTCCAACATGTATCTGGAGCTCTTGACCCCCGAGGGGGAAGGGCCGGTCGCAGATATGTTGCGGCAGCGGATCGCGGAGCAAGGAGAGGGGCCTGCCGGGCTGGTGTTTCGCACGAAGGACGCGGCCACTTGTTACGAGGCCTGGAAGAAGACCGGTCTGCACCCGTCAGAGCCGGCCCTCGGACTCGGGCGTGACATCGAGTCGGGCGCGTTCCGGGAGTGGACGAGTGTGCTGCTGCCGCCGACTGACACGCGCGGTGTGCTGATGTTCGCGATCGAGCATCGGACGCCGGATGAAACGTTGCCCGAAGCGCCGCTCATGGCGGAGGAGCCGAGCTGCATCGACGGCTTGGATCACGTCGTCGTGCAGACGCGCGCTCCGGAGGCCGGGATCCGTTTGTATGGCGAGCAACTCGGTTTGCGCCTGGGGCTCGATCGGGAGTTCCCGAAGTGGGGCTCGCGCTTGATCTTCTTCCGGATTGGCGGCGTCACGGTAGAACTCGTCGCCCAGCTCTCGGAGGAGGGTGATTCCGAGGCGACGCTCGACGAGGATCAGCTCTGGGGGCTCTCCTGGAGGGTGAGCGACGCGGATGCTGCCCAGGCGCGCATGGCGGAGGCGGGCCTCGACGTCTCCGAAGTGCGCGACGGGCGCAAGCCGGGCACGAAGGTCTTCAGCGTGCGCGGGCCCACGAATGGGGTTCCCACCCTCGTCAAGCAACCCCTGCCCCGGGAGGAGTCGGCTTCTTCCGACGCTTGACGAAAGCGCTCCGGGAGCCGAGGTTTTCTCTTCTAGCGGATGAGCGCCCTCCGGAGGAGACCGCGTGAGCATGATCCCTGAGCCTGGCGAAAGCCTTCCTGACGATCTCGAGGCGGCGATCCTCGAGCTGAAGGAACGGCAGAACGCCGTCGTGCTGGCCCACTACTACCAGGAATCCGAGATCCAGGATCTTGCCGATTTCGTCGGAGATTCCCTGGCGTTGGCTCAGGCCGCTGCAGGCGTGGACAAAGACGTGATCGTCTTCTGCGGCGTCAATTTCATGGCCGAGACCGCCAAGATCCTGAACCCGGATCGGAAGGTCGTCGTGCCTGATCTCGAGGCCGGCTGCTCGCTCGCCGATGGCTGCCCGCCGGGCGAGTTCAGGAAGTTCATCGAAGGGCACCCGGGCGCGAAGGTGCTTTCCTACATCAACTGCTCCGCCGACGTGAAGGCGATGAGCGATCTGATCTGCACCTCGTCGAACGCGGTGAAGATGGCTCGCGAGTTCGAGGGGCAACCCTTGATCGTCGCGCCGGATCGGCATCTGGCCCGCTGGATCGGCCAGCAGGCGGAACGCGACGACCTGATCATTTGGCCGGGCGCATGCATCGTGCACGAGCAGTTCAGCGCGAAGGAGTTGACGAAGCTCCGGGTTCGGCATCCGGATGCCGAGGTGCTCGCCCACCCGGAGTGCGACGCGGCGGTGCTCGATCAGGCGGACTTCATCGCCTCGACCTCAGGCATCATCAAGCGTTCCGTCGAGGGGCCCGCGGATACCCTGATCATCGCCACCGAGGACGGTGTCTTTCATGAGATCGAAAAGAAGCTCGAAGCCCAGGGCAAGAAGAAGACGCTGATCCAGGCGCCGGGCATGGACGAGAGCTGCGCCTGCAACCGCTGCCCCTACATGCGCCTCAACACCCTCGAAAAGCTCTACCTCTGCCTGCGCGACCTGAAGCCTGAGATCACCGTCCCCGAGGATCTCCGCCTGAAGGCCCTCGAGCCGATCGAGCGGATGCTCGAACTCTCCTAGAACGTCCCCGCTAGTCGGCCCTTCTTGCGCCGGCCACGCGATGTCCATTCGGGCGCTTGTAGAGTAGTCGCAGGGTTTCCCTGTCTCGTGCCGAGAGACCTTCGTCTCGGCCACCCATGATCCGGGGATACATGATGTCGCCTTGCTCCGGGCTGTGCCCTGCCAGGCCGAGGGCGTGTCCCATTTCGTGGAGGACGGTCTCGTAGAGGATTCCGAGAGAGGGTTCGCTGCCGTTCTGGCGTCGGGCTGTCACCAGGATGTGCGCGATGCCGAAGCGCTGGGCAAAGACATCGATGTCGGCTGCCGCGTATGCGATGTACCAGCGATCGCCGCCCAGACTCTTGCGCTCCCAGACGATCGGAATGTCGGCGTCGCCGGGTTCATCGACGAAGACGAAGCTCGGAATGCCGGGTGCTGCGACATCCGTCCAATCCGTGACGCCATCGCGCACGCTATCCCAGACGGCCTCCGGATCGTCGACGAAATCAGCGGGTGGTCTCGGCAGGTGGATCTTCAGCGGCATCTTGCGTTTCTGCCAGCGCAGGGTCACGTGCTCGTTGCCCGGGACCTCGACAGCGACATAGCGAATATAGTTGGCACGTTTCGCCGGGGTTCCGCTCGAAGCGCAGCCGAAGAGCAGGGCCGCGACGATCAGGACTCGTAGAGCTTGATGACCTCGACCGTGCCTTTGGGTGCTGCGTCGATGCAGAGATCGCAGAGTACGCATTCGTCCAGGTTCTCCTCGACGACGCGCAGGCTGCCGTCGTCGTTCTGGGCGAAGATGTCGACAGCGCAAACCTCGACCAGCTTCTTCGCGATCTCCGTGTCCTTGGCGGCCTCGGCCGCCACCTTGACGTCGATGAAGAGTCCGGGCATCAGCTTGCCTCCGTCATGCGCTTGCGCAAGAGATCGGGAATTTCCTCGATGCGTTCCGCGACCGAGATGCCGGCCGCTTCCATGCGCTCGATCTTCTCGCTCGTCGTGTCTTCCTTGCCTTCGACGATCGTGCCGGCGTGTCCGAAGCGCATGCCCTTCATCTCGTCCATGAAGCGGCCCGCCATGAACGCCACGATCGGAAGCCGGGAGTTGTGGGCCTTGACCCACTCGGCCAGCTCCGCCTCCATGCGACCACCGGGCTCCGAGTAGATGGCGATGGCCTTCGTCTCGGAGTCGGCCTCGAAGTAGGGCATCAGCTCGGCGTAGGTCGTGCCGACGATCGCGTCGCCTCCGATCGAGACGCAGGTGCTCTGACCCAGGCCTGCGGCGGTGAGCGTCGAAGCGATCTCGGTGGTCATACCGCCAGAGCGGGACATCACGCCGACCGGGCCCTTCGTGTAGGCCTGGCGCGTGTTGGCTGCGGGGCCACCCATGCCGCCCATCTTGGCCTCGTCCGGCGAGATGATGCCCAGACAGTTGGGTCCGATGATCCGGGCACCCCGTAGATTCGCGAGTTCGACCATCTGGGCGACCTGGCCGCGGGGGATGTTCTCCGTGACGACGACGATCAGTTTGATGCCGTTCTCGAGGGCCTCGAAGACCGCGTCGCGGGTGAAGCGCGGCGGCACGGAGACGATCGAGCCGTCCGGAGTGCCGTGCGCTTCGGCGATCTGCTTGACCGAGTCGTAGACCGGTACGCCGTAGACATCGCGGCCGCGGCGGCCCGGAGTCACGCCGCCGATGATCTTGGCGCCGTAGTCCAGGTTCTCACGGGTGAGGTTCACGGCCTCGCGGCCGGTGATGCCCTGGATGATGAACGTGGTGTCTTTGGTGATGAAGATCGACATTGCGGCCCCCTACAGCTTTGCCACGGCACGTCCGGCCGCTTCGTACATGGAGACGGACCGGTCGCAGTACTCGACGCCGTACTTTTCGAGGATCTTGAAGCCTTCATCCTCCCAGGCGCCCGGGATCCGGAAGATCGTGATCACCTTCGACGGATCCTTGCCGGCTTCGAGGCAGCCCTTGATGACGCCACGGGCCACGATATCGACCCGGGTATTCGAGACGACGTTCATCATCACGGCGATCTTCTCGACGCCGGGCTTGCCCAGGATCAGCTTCGTCAGATTGCAGGCCTTGCCCACGCTGGGGTTGCCGCCGATTTCACAGTAGTTGGCGGGCTTGCCCCCGTGCTTGCGCACCGCATCGAATAGCGTGAGCGAGCCGCCGCCGGCACCGATGATCAAGCCCAGGTTGCCGTCGAACTCGACCACGTTGCCCGCAACGCCCCGGTGATCGACGGCATTCAGGCGTGCGCCTTCAAGCTCGAACTCCGTCGGTGGGCGTGCCTGGCGGGTCTCGTCCTCGCCGATGCCGAGTTCGGCCAACAGCTTCTTGTGGTCGCCGCGGGCCTCGGCCTCCATGTCGACGTGGCCGTCGAGCACGATGAAGCTGCCATCTTCGAGCTTTGCCACCGGGTTGATCTCGGCGAGGGTGAGGTCGTATTGGAGGAAGACCTGCATCAGCCGGTAGACGATCGGCACCAATCGATTCAGATCGCCGCCGGAAACGCCCACTGAGGAGATGGCCTCCTTCGCGATGCGCTCGGAGAGCGGCAGGATGGTCGAAAAATGGGTGCGGGAGAGGTGCTCGGGGTGGGTCTCGGCGACCTCTTCGATATCGATGCCGCCCATATCGCTGAACAGCAGCACCGGCAGCTTGCGCCGGCCGTCCCAGGTGACCGAGACGAAGTACTCGTGGGCGACCGGGCTCTTGGCCTCGACCAGTACCGACCGGGCGGTTTCGCCTCCGACTTCGATCGGTAGTACGAAGTCGTATTTGGCGGCGGCCTCGTCCGGGGTGTCGGCGAACTGAACTGCACCGGCCTTCATGCGGCCGCCGGAGAGCACCTGGCTCTTCACGACGATCGGCCCCCCGATGGCCTCGGCCGCAGCACGGGCTTCGGCGGTGGAGTTCACGATCTGGCCCTCTCCCAGCGGCATCCCATGTCGGCGGAAGAGCGCCTTGGACTCGTACTCGTAGAAGCGCATGCGGATGTCTCCAGAGAGGCCGCGCGGCGGCGCGCTGGGCCCCGGGGGAAGTCGGCCGAGCAGCGTACCACTGGCCCCATCGGCTTCAAGGGCCCTGTGCGAGGCAACTCGGATCGGGGCGCCGGACCCGGAGGCGAGCCGAGGTGCCGGTGTTACCCTCCGGCCCTTCGTCAACCGAGGAGCCCCGCCCCATGTCGACTGTCCCCGCCTACTCGATCAGCACCGAATCCATCGCCAAGGAGCAGGCGCGTGCCGGAGACGATCTCTCCCAGTTCGATGTCTCGAACGTCCTCGCGCTCGACGATCTCGAGCTTCGCGCGGTGGGCCCGAATGACGTGCGGATGAAGATCCTGGCGGTTTCGGCCGAGCACAACATCGATCACGCGACCACGGCCGATACCGTGAACATCGCCGATCAGCGCGGCGGCAAGATCTACCCGGGCAACAGCGCCACGGGTGAGGTCCTCGAGGTTGGTGCGAACGTGACGAAGTTCGCGCCCGGCGACATCGTGATCACCCACTGCAACGGCGGCCCCGACGAGTACGGGTTCCCGACCCGCATCTGGGCCTACGACGCGGAAGACTCGATCGGTTGGTACGCAAAGGAATCCGTGGTCGGCGATTGGCAGCTGATCCAGGCCCCGCTCGACTGTGGGCTCAACCTGTGGGAGATCGCGGCGCTTCCGCTCCGTGCCCCCACGGCCTACCACCTGTGGCGACGGGGTATCGGCATCTACCGCCTGAAGGTCCCGATCGAGCGCCGAGCGCGCGTGAACGTACTGGGCTTCGGCGGCGGCGTGTCCGAACTCTTCTTGATGCTGGCCAAGGCTGAGGGTCACCGCGCGTTCTTCTGCTCCGGAAGTCCGGAACGCCGAGCTGCACTGGAGAAGCACGGAATCGAAGGGATCGATCAGGTGGCCTTCAACCGGTTCGCCGGCCGCGACGACGTGCGCGCCTTCAGCAAGGAGTGTCGCAAGCGCACGGATGGCGAGTTGATGCACGTGGTCTGCGACATGCTGCGCGGGCCGGTCTTTGCCGCCGGCCTCGCCTGTACTGCACGCCAGGCCGTGAACCTGAGTGCCGGATGGCAGCTCTCGCAGAAGGTCGAGTACAACTCGACGCTGATGTCCGTCAAGCAGGTGACGATCGACCACACGCATTACGAGACGCCCGATGGCTGTGCTGCGGCGACCGAGCTATACGGCAGTGTGTTCAAGCCGACGCTGCACAAGGAGATCTACGGCTGGACGGATCTGCCGCGGGCGCACCAGGAGATGCACCTGAACACCCTGACGGGCATTCCGATCGTGCGCATCGCCGATGAGATGCCCGAAACCGTAAAGGACCTCATCCCCTGAGTCGATCTCAGCCTCTGAGCCGGGTAGGACGCCGCATTCGGCGGGGGATCTGGTTCGTCGGTTTCTGCGTGCTGGCAGTCGTTCTCTACGCTGCCGCGTGGTTCGCGCCGCTCTTCGATGGTCTTGCGCCGCTCAGCATCGATCGGACTTCCGAGGGGTCTACTCCTCGGATCCAGAGCGGGCGTCGTGTGGTGCTCGTCTCGATCGATGGGCTGGCCGCGCGGTTCCTGGATGCAGAGCGAACGCCCACACTGGACCGCCTCGCCTCCGAGGGGATCCGTGCCGAGGGTGTCGTCACGGTCGTGCCGTCGATCACGATGACTTCACATGCGAGCATGCTCTCCGGGCTCGTGCCCAAAGAGCACGGCGTGTTCTTCAACCGCTTCGAGCCGTGGCGAAAGCTGCGCTTCCCGACGATCTACAGCATCTGCCGGGAGGCACAGCTTGGCTGCGGGCTCTTTGCCGGCAAGCGGAAGTTCGTGCACTTTGCTGAGTACGAGTCGGGTGTCGAGCGGTACCAGTACGCCGAGGACTCAGAGGAGGTCTTCCGCCGAGCCCTTCACTATGCCGAGCAGCGGGATCCCGACTTCCTGTTCGTGCACCTCGCCGAGGTCGATCGCATGGGGCACCAGGAGGGCTGGGGCAGCACCCCTCAAAGGCTGGCCATCGCCGACATCGACGCCCAGCTTGGCGAGTTCGTGGACGGGCTGATCGCGCTGGCGCGCCCGCTTGCGATCCTCGTGACCGCAGACCACGGCGGTAGCGACACGACCCACCACCAGGATACGCCCCTGAATCGCGAGATTCCGTGGGTCCTGTGGGGCGACCGCGCCAGCATCACTTCATCGCAGGTGCACAGCACGCTCGACACCTACGAAGTCATCCGTCAGCTCTTGAGCCACTGAGCGTCAAGCAAGGGGCCAGGCACATCTGTTGAGTTGCTGTTAAGCAAAGGGCCAGGCACTCTTGTTAAGTTGCTGGCTTTCCCTCAGGGAAGCCAGCAACTTAACAAGAGTGCCTGGCCCCTTGCTTAACGCGTGGCGTTGGATGT
>JAAELW010000129.1 GCA_024226235.1 bacterium | reverse complement strand
TAGAGCCCCGTGGCGAACAACACCGTAAGGCAGAGTGCATTGATCCAGTGAAAGAGCCGAACGGGGAGTTCCCAGACGTAGATGCGCTGGAAGGCCGGGGTGTGGGCACCGAGCTTCCCTGCCGATTCCATGCTCGGGGTTGCTTCGGTCATGGCTGCCCTCCGCGCGGGTAACGACTCACCGGACCTTCACCTCCGCAAGCTTGCTGCCGTCGGGGCCGTAGACATGGGATGCGCACGCAAGACACGGATCGAAGGAATGGATGGTCCGCAGGATCTCGAGAGGCTGCTCGGCGTCGGCCATCGGCGTCCCCACGAGCGCCGCCTCGTAGGCACCCTTCTGGCCACGCGCGTCCTTGGGAGACGCATTCCAGGTGGAGGGGACGATCGCCTGGTAGTTCTCGATCTTCTCGTCTTTGATGTGGATCCAGTGTCCTAGCGCGCCGCGCGGCGCCTCTGTGAGGCCGTAACCCCTGGCCTCTCGCGGCCAGGAGGAGGGTTCCCACAGATCCGTGTTCGCGGTGGCGGTGATGCCCGCCTTGATGTTGGCGACCAGGCGCTCGTATTCGTCCATCAACCAACCCACGCAGAGCTTGCTCTCGAGTCCGCGTGCGGCCGTCCGGCCGAGCGTCGAGAAGAGGGCCGTTGCCGGTAGCTTCAGCTTGCCCAGCGCCATGTCGACGACATCGCGAAACTCGTCGCGGCCCGCGGCATACCCCACGAGCATCCGAGCCAGCGGCCCTACCTCTACGGCGTGTCCCCTCCAACGCGGAGTCTTGAGCCAGGAGTAGGCCGCGTTCTCGTCCAGCTGATCGTAGGGGGGCTTCGGTCCCGTGTAGTCGGGTTCTGTAACGCCCGTCGAGGGATGCAGGCTCGTTTCGCCATCGGGGTACTTGTACCAGGAGTGGGTGATCTCCTCCTGGATCTCCTCCGGGTCGAGCGGGTCGACCGGCAGGACCTCGGCGAGATTCTTGTCGAGGATGGCGCCGCGCGGGAAGAGAAAGCTCGCCGGGTCACCACTGGGGTTCTGGGGGAGATCGCCATACGCCATGTAGTTGCCAAGCCCACCGCCGATCTCGGTCCATTCCGGATAGAAGGACGCGATCGCGAGCAGGTCGGGGATGTACATGTGATCGATCATGTAGACGGCCTCGTCGATCAGGCCCTTCACCTGGTTGAGCTTCTCCATTCCGATCGCGGAGTCGTCGTCCAGGTTGATGACGCACGGCATGCCGCCCACCAGATAATTGGGGTGCGGGTTCTTGCCGCCAAAGATGGTGTGGATCTTGACGATCTCCTTCTGCCAGTTGAGTGCCTCGAGGTAGTGGGCCACGGCCATCAAGTTGGCCTCCGGGGGGAGCTTGTAGCCCGGATGCCCCCAGTACGCGTTGGCGAAGATGCCCAGTTGCCCCGAGTCGACGAACCGCTGCAGGGTCTTCTTCGTATCGGCGTAATAGCCTGTCGTGGCCTTGTGCCAGCCCGGGGCAATGCTCTGGTTCAGCGTCGCCGTGGCCGCGGGATCAGCGGACAGCGCCGACACCACGTCCACCCAATCCAGCGCGTGCAACTGATAGAAATGCACCACGTGATCCTGCACGATCTGCGTCAGGAACATGATGTTGCGGATGATGTTGGCGTTGGCGGGGATCTCGATCGCGAGTGCATTTTCGACCGAGCGGATCGAAGCCAATGCGTGCACGGTGGTACAGACGCCGCAGATGCGCTCGGTGAACGCCCAGGCGACTCGCGGGTCTCTTCCCTTCAGGATGACCTCGATCCCGCGCCACATGGTGCCGGACGAAATCGCATCCTCGATCGTTCCCCGATCGTCGAGCATCGCCTCGATCCGCAGGTGGCCTTCGATGCGGGTGATGGGGTCAACGACCACGCGGGTCGTTCCGTCGCTCGTCGCGGTGGCCATCTGGCACCTCCTGCGTTTGCCGCCCGAGGTCGGGCGGCCCTCATGTCATTGCGCTCAACCCTGCGGTTCGTCTTCTGCTCCGGCGTCGTCCTTGCCCATCGCCTGCTTGACTGCATAGGAAACGCCGTGCGCGACGGCACCCGCGGCCGCAACACCGGCCGCGACCTTGCCGATCTTGTCCGGCGTCGACTCGATCCCGGGCACAGGAATACCGGTGACACGTTCGTAGAACGAGTCGTTGTCCCAGAAGCCCTGCTCGCTGCAGCCGATGCAGCCGTGACCGGAACCGATGGGGAAGGACACTCCGTCGTTCCACATCATGCTCGAGCACGCGTTGTAGGTCGTCGGCCCGCGGCAGCCCATCTTGTACAGGCACCAGCCCTTCTTGGCGGCTTCGTCGTCCCAGCTCTCGACGAACTGCCCAGCGTCGAAGTGAGCGCGCCGATAGCACTTGTCGTGCACACGCTGGCCGTAGAAGGCCTTGGGGCGGTTCATCCGATCCAGTTCCGGCAAGCGGCCGAAGGTGAGGATGTAGGTGATCAAGCCGGTCATCACTTCACTGATGGGGGGGCACCCTGGAACGTTGATGACCGGCTTGTCGAACACGAGCTTGCGAACGGGTTTGGCACCGGTGGGATTGGGATACGCGGCCTGCACGCAGCCGTTGGACGCGCACGATCCCCACGCAATGATGAAGCGCGCGTGCTCGGCAGACTCGAGCAACATGTCGAGGAAGCTCTGGCCACCGATCGTGCAGTAGACACCGCCGTCCTTGGTCGGGGCGTTGCCTTCCACCGCCAGGATGTACTCACCGGGGTAGTCCCGAATCATGTTCGTGCGGATCTCCTCGGCCTGATGACCTGCTGCGGCCTGCAGCGTGTCGTCGTAGTCGAGCGAGATCATGTTGAACACGATGTCCTGTGCGATCGGGTGCGCCGAGCGGATGAAGGATTCGCTACAGCAAGTGCACTCGAGCCCATGCAGCCACATCACGGGGATGCGAGGTTGGCTCTCGAGAGCCCGCACGACGCGAGGCACCATGGTCGCTTGGAGACCCATGGCGGCGGCCGTCGCGGTGCAGAACTTCAGGAACTCGCGCCGACCGATGCCGTGCTGACGCAGAACCTCATACGTCGTGGGACGAGCGGTGGTGTCGGCCATGGTCCGATCCCTCCTGCCTCGGTTCTCTGCTGAGTAGCGTGCAATCCTCATGCCTCCAAACAAACCTGCGTCTGCCTAGATTCAGCGCTCTCGCCGGTACCGGGCGATTCTCCGTGCACTCGACCCATAGAGCACCAGCGACCACCAGAGCCCGCGGTGAGGTGGGAAGCACTACATCGACGAGCTAGTTTTGCGACG
>JAAELW010000128.1 GCA_024226235.1 bacterium | reverse complement strand
GAGCAGATCGAAGCGCTGGCGGGGGCACCCGAGGCGATGGTGCAGGGCATGGAGGTAGGCACGCAGGGGCTGATAGGCGTGGACCCTGCGCTCGCTCAGAGCATGACGCTCGGTGCGTCCAAGGGACTGTACGCGATGCTCGATGCGATCCCCGACCACAAGAAGCTCAACCCGCTGAGTGGGCAGCCTGACCGTGCGAGCCCCGAGCAGCAGAAGCACTTCCTGCGCGTGGTGCAGGCGGTGAACCGACCCGAGACGCTGGCGGACGAGGTGGCGCAGGGGTTCGTTCACGAGTCCACCCTGCAGACGGTGCGCCACGTGTACCCGCAGACCTACGCGCTGCTGATCACGTCCATGAGCGCCACGGCCCGCGAGCAGAAGACGGTGCCCTATTACGTCCGCCTGCTCCTCGGCGACCTCACCGGCATGAACTTCGACGCTACCCAGGAAGCGTCTTTCATCAGCGCTATGGACCAGGACTACTCGCAGACGCCAGAGCAGTCCGCCGCACTCGGCCAGGCCGCAGCCATGCAGGCGCAGGGCAACGCGCAAGCGATTGCGTTCCAGCAGGCCGCTCGCAGACTTCCGGGGAGCACCGGCTCCACCGCACCAGCACACCGCAACGACCTCGAAAGGCTAGGCCAAGCATGAGTGGAGCAAACGTTGATAAGGCACAACAGGTTCGTCCCGCCATCGCGGTCTACGCGTACTCGGTGACCACCCCTATCGTCATCGCGCTTCCGGGCGTGCCCGGGAACATCGGCGGCGCTGCCCCGGGCGGAGCCCACGGGCTGCTTCTCAACTTCCTGACGATCCAGAACGCGTCAGTGGGCGGAGCGACAGACCAGGCGCTCTGTTACCTCGTCAACGGCGACCCGACCACGGTGATGGTCGACCCGACCGTCGCCCCGTCAGCCGCCACCTACAACACGGAGGTCGCCCCCACCCCTCCGACGCCGCTCTCGGGTCAGTTCGCTGTGCTTCCCCCGGGCGAGCAGGTGCGCTTCGACCTGTCGTACCTGTACGACCACGCCCTCACCCCGGCGCTGGCGCCCATCCAGTACCTGCATGTGCAGTCCGTGGCGCTCGGTGACGCTGCGGTGACCCCGGTCAACATGCGCTTCTGGCGCTCATCAGGGAGGTGACATGGACTGGTTACTGAACAACTGGGAGATGGTGCTCGGCTCCGCACTCGCGGCGGCGAGTATCATCACGCGGGTGACACCTACCCCGCGTGATGACGCTCTGCTCGCTTCGCTGCTCAACATCCTGGGCAGGCTCAGCCTGCTCGAGCACACTGACTCGGGCAGGCTGCTGAAGCTGCCCGGGAAGCGCACCGTGGAGCCCCCTACTCCGGGGGAGATGCTGGACTAGCGTCTAGCTCCTCGTGCTCCTCGGTGACGATGTGCCCCGCAGCGCGCTGG
>JAAELW010000127.1 GCA_024226235.1 bacterium | reverse complement strand
GGGAGAAATGCTCGACACCTTCCTCAATCTGTCGTCCGGCGCGGTACCCGGCGGTGTGCTCAACCGGAGAGATCCACGGCCCCAGGAAGTCCGCGCCCAGCCCGACAATCGTCTCCGCCCGATCGAAGCGGTAGCGAGGGACGATTCGGGCACCGTGTGTCCGGAGGTGTGCGTCGGCGATGGCCGAGGTCGAAATCGGGTCGTAGGTCACATGGCGGCCATTGTCGAACTGTGCCAGGAATCCGGCGATCGCCTCACGCTCGGCGGGGCCGGTGCCCGAGTCGGTGAGAAATCGCACCGTCCCGCCGGAAGAGCGCAGCGAAGTCAAGGTGTCTCCGATCTCTCGATCGGCCTCGATCCACCTCACTCCCTGCCCTTTGCGCAGTGGATGGCGCAGGCGTCGTGCGTCATACAGACCGACGACGCTCGCCTGACCGATCGCGCACAATCCGCCGCGGGACAGCGAGTGCTCGGGGTTGCCCTCGAGCTTGATCGGCCGGCCGTCTCGGCCCTTGGCCAGAATCCCACAGCCCGCGGCACAACCGCCGCACACGGTTGCATACCAGTACGCCTTGCCCGGGGTGCGCTCCTCTGGGCGCACCAGGACAGGCATAACGCCGTGCTCGACGCCGCGGCTACAGCCGATCACCGCAGTAGCGCCGACGGTGAATCCTGCCAGTCGCATGAACTCGCGCCGGCTGGCGTCGTGGCTTTGCTTGTCGTCTCGGCTCATACTTTTGTCCGTCGTTTCAGAAATGGCAGGTCACGCAGTCCAGCATGGGATTGACAGGACTTCCCGCCAAACTCGCCGCACTGGATTCTCGATGGCAACTCACGCACCAGCCCATGCTGAGGCTCGCGAACTGACGCACCCGATCCATGCTCTCGATCGGCCCGTGGCAGTTCTGGCAGGCGACCCCTGCGGCAACGTGAGGCCGATGGTCGAAGTAGGCAAAGTCCGGTAGCCGATGCACCCTGGCCCACTCGATGGCCTGCTCGGTGCGCTG
>JAAELW010000126.1 GCA_024226235.1 bacterium | reverse complement strand
CTGCGGATCGGCGTCGGGGTTGCGGGTGCCCACGGCCTCCTTGATCTCGTTGCGCCGCAGCTCGAGCATTCGCGAAAGCCGGTATTGGGTGGCGCGAAACGCGCGTTCGAGGCCGGGCGGCCGGGTGCCGGTGATGGTGAGCTGCTCTGCGCGTTGGATCCCGACTTCGATGCGGCTCTCGACGGCCGGGTGGCTGTACAGGTAAGGCGGGATTTCGATGCCGGGATCGCGCTGCTTCGACAGCACTCGCTCGAAGAACCGAACGGCCCCCTGCGGATCGTATCCGCCGCGCGCCATGAAGGTGGCACCCAGGTTGTCCGCCTCCGCTTCGAGCTCGCGGGTGTAGCGGAGCTGGAGCGCGACGTTCACACCCTGGGCGATCAACAGGGGCTCGGCCTGGCCCGTCGCGACCGTCGCCAGCACGCCGGCCAGCTGGGCGAGCAGGCCAGGGATGGCCGCAGCCTCTGCCTGACGGGCGTAGTGGCGGGCTTTCACATGGGCGATCTCGTGGGCCATCACCCCGGCGAGTTCATCCAGGTTTCCCGCCTGCAGGATCGTGCCGCTGTGGAAATAGATCGGGCCCCCGGGCAGTGCGAAGGCGTTCAGGGAGGGATCGACCAGCACCCTGAATCGATACGTGAAGGGCTGCTCTCCGAGGGTTTCGACCAGCGATTGGCCGAGCTCGTTCAGCATCGAGAGGACCAGCGCGTCTTCGATCAGCACCAGGTTTTCCTGGAGCTTCTGGTCGACTTCGAAACCGAGCCGGCGCTCGTCTTGAACACTGACCTTGCCGAAATCCGAAAGCGGATTCCGCGAGCCGTTGTTTTGGACGCAGGCGGCGAGGGCGATACCCGCCGTGACGGCTAGGAGGCGTCTTGCGGTTGCCATCGGAGGATCGGCTTTCGGGCCGCCCGGGTTTCATCGAGCCGGGTCAGGCGGGTGCGCTGGGGTGCCGTCCGCAACGCCTCCGGATCCCGATGGGCCTCGCGGGCGATCTCGATCAGGGTATCGGCGAAGCGATCGAGAGCCTCTCGACTCTCGGTCTCGGTGGGTTCGATCATCAGCGCGCCGGCCACGATCAACGGGAAGTAGATCGTGGGCGGGTGATAACCGTGGTCGATCAGTCGCTTGGCCACGTCCAGCGTGGTGATGCCGGTTTCCGCCAGGCCCCGATCCGAGAGCACGCATTCGTGCATCACCCTGCCCGGGAACGGCACGTGGTAGTGCTCCTGGAGGCGGGTCAGGAGATAGTTCGCGTTCAACACGGCCATCTCGGCGCTGCGTCGCAGACCGTCGGCGCCCAGGGAGAGGATGTACGCATAGGCCCGCACCATCATGCCGACGTTGCCGTGGTTGCCGTGCAGGCGGCCGATCGTCTGTGGTCGATCCTCGTCCCAGACGAAACCGCCCGCCTCGGTCTGCTCCACCACCGGCACTGGCAGGAACGGCTCCAGGGCTTCGACCACGCCCACAGGCCCCGCTCCGGGTCCTCCTCCACCATGAGGTGTCGAGAAGGTCTTGTGCAGGTTGAAGTGCATCACGTCGATGCCCATGTCGCCGGGGCGAGAAAGACCGAGCAGTGCATTCAGGTTGGCGCCGTCGCCGTACACCAGGCCGCCGCCCGAGTGGACGATCTCGCAGATGCGCCCGATATGGGTCTCGAAGAGTCCGAGAGTATTCGGGTTGGTCATCATCAGCGCAGCGACTTCGTCGTCCATCGCCGCCTCGACGGCATCGGGATGCAGCATTCCATCGTCGCCCGAGGGCACTGCCACGATGTCGTAGCCGTTCAGCGCCGCGCTGGCCGGGTTCGTGCCGTGGGCGGAATCCGGAATCAGCACCTTGCGTCGCCGTGTGTCGTCGCGGCTCGCGTGGTAGGCGCGGATCATCATCACACCGGCGAGCTCGCCCTGGGCGCCCGCTGCGGGCTGAAGGGAGACTCGGGACATCCCGCTCACGCTGGCGAGCTGGCCCTCGAGTTCATGCATCAGCTCGAGCAGGCCTTGCACCTCCGCTGCCGGCGTATGCGGGTGGGCGAGGGCCAGGCCGGGCAGGCGGGCCAGCTGCTCATTCAACTTCGGGTTGTACTTCATCGTGCAGGAGCCCAGCGGGTAGAGCCCCAGATCGACCGCCGCATTCCAGGTGGAGAGGCGGGTGAAGTGGCGAACCACGTCGAGCTCCGAGAGCTCGGGAAGGGTTGCGGGCTCTTTCCGGAGGGCCTCGCCGAGCAACGTTTCGGCGTCCACCTCGGGGACGTCGAGAGGCGGCAGGCCGACGCCGCGGCGGCCCGGGCGGCTGCGTTCGAAGACCAGCGGCTCCTCGTAGGCGATGCCTCGTGTGGCGTTGCTCACGCAGCCGCCCCCGCCAATGCGGCCGCCAGCCGGTCGATTGCCTCCCGGCTGCACAGCTCGGTCGTGCAAACGAGCAGGGCCGGGCCGAGCTGCGGCCGGAAACGAGTCAGGTCGAGCCCTCCGACCACGCCGGCTTGCTTCGCGCGAGCCAAGGCCGCGTCTGGCGCGTCCGGGACACCCACCACGAACTCGTTGAAGGTCGGTGCGGAAAGTGGCAGCTCGAGGCCCGCCGCCCGCAGCCGCTGCTTGGCGTACTCGGCCTTGGCCAGGTTCTGCAATGCCAGCTCGCGCAGCCCCGCCGGACCCATCAGCGACAAGTAGATCGTGGCCATGGTCAGGCACAAGCCCTGGTTGGTGCAGATGTTCGAGGTCGCCCGCTCCCGGCGGATGTGCTGCTCGCGGGTCGAGAGGGTGAGTACGAATCCCCGTTTTCCCCGGGCGTCGACGGTCTCGCCCACCAGGCGGCCCGGCAGCTGGCGGACGTGCTTCATCCGGACGGCCAGGAATCCGAGATGTGGACCACCAAAGCCCACCGGTACGCCGAAGCTCTGGGCTTCGCCGCATACGATGTCCGCACCCAGCTCACCCGGTGGGCGTAGCAGGGCCAGGGAGAGAGCTTCGCCCACCGACGTGATCAGCAGTGCGCCCGCGGCTCGGGTCGCCTCTGCGAACTGGCTGAGTTCTTCGATGCAACCCAGGAAGTTCGGCTGCTGCACGATCACACATGCGACATCGTCAGTCAGCGTCGTGCTCGCGGTGCGCCCGTCGTCTTCGAGGGGAAGCCGTTCGATCTCGGCACCCAGGCCACCCAGGTAGGTGGTCAGCACGTGAACGGTGTGGGGATGAACGCCCTCGGATACCAGGATTCGATTGCGGCGGGTGATCCGCATGGCCATCAGTGCGGCTTCGGCGGTCGCGGAGGCGCCGTCGTACATCGAGGCATTGGCCACCTCGAGGCCGGTCAATGAAGCCATCATCGTCTGCCATTCGAAGACCGTCTGCAGTGTGCCTTGGCTGATCTCGGGCTGATAAGGAGTGTAGGACGTGGTGATCTCCGCGCGGGAGATCAGCGCGTCGATCGCGCTGGGAATGAAGTGCGCATAGGTTCCGGCGCCCAGGAACCAGGCGTCTCCGCCAGCGTGGGTGTTGGCCGCTGCCAGATCTCCGAGGCGTTTCTGCACCTCGATCTCGCTCTGGCCGGCGGGAACATCGAGCGCGTCCGAGTAGCGCAGCTTCTCGGGGATTCCGGCGAAGAGCGCATCGATGTCGGGCTCGCCGATCACCGCGAGCATCTCCTCGATGTCGTCGTCCGTGTGGGGGAGGTAATGCACGCTAGGTTCCCCGCTGGAACGCAATCCAGCCCATGCTAGGTGCCCTGGTCCTCGCGGTCCTTGATGTGCTGGAGGTAGCCCGCCCGGTCGAGCAAGGCCTCGACTTCGCTGGCGTCGGCCACCGAGAGGACGAGCATCCAGCCCTCGCCATAGCAATCGTCGTTGATGGCTTCGGGGCCTTCGCCGAGGCCGGAGTTCGCCTCGAGTACCTCGCCGGAGATCGGAGCGAAGAGGTCTGCGACGGTCTTGACGGATTCGATCACCCCGAGAGGCTCACCTTTTTCGAGAATCCTGCCGACCTCGGGAAGCTCCACGAACACGACGTCCCCCAGCTGCTGTTGGGCGTAGTCGGAAATGCCGATCGTGACCCCCTTGGCTTCGCTGCGCACCCACTCGTCTTCCTTCGAGTAGCGCAGATCGTTGCGGATATCGTAGTTGCCCACGTGTTCGGAATCCCCCTGGCAGCTCTCGGCCTCTCAGCGAACGAATGGCGTTTCGACTACCCGAGCCGCGACCGGTTTGCCGCGAATGACGATGTCGAGCGCCTGGCCGGGCTCGGCCAACGCGGGCGGAACGTAGCCGAGGCCGATCGATTTTCCGAGCGTCGGAGAGGGGCCACCGGAGCTGACGACGCCGACGGGCTGGCCGCTTCTGGCGATCGGATAGCCCTCCCGTGCAATCCCGCGTTCCAGCATCTCGAAGCCCGCGAGCAGACGGCTCGGACCCGTTTCGGCTCGGGCGCGAATCGCCTCGGCACCGATGAAGCCGCCCTCTTTGAGCTTCACGAAGCGTTCGAGCCGGGCTTCCAGGGGCGAAGTCGAATCGTCGAGTTCGTGGCCGTAGAGGGGAAGGGCGGCCTCCAGGCGGAGCGTGTCCCGCGCGCCCAGGCCGCAGGGGCGCGCACCGGCTCCGGTGAGGGCCTTCCACAAGCCCTGCGCAGCCTCGGCTTGCACGAAGATCTCGAAACCATCCGAACCGGTGTAACCGGTGCGGGAGAGGAGCAGCTTGACTCCGGTCAGCTCCGTCTCGGTGAATTGAAAGCGCCGCATTTCCGGGAGCGCGGTGGCGCCGAGGCTCTCGAGGATCCGGGAGCTGTCCGGGCCCTGGAGCGCGAGCAGGGCCGTTTCTGCGCTCCTGTTGCGCACTCCGGCTGCCTTCGTGGCGTGGCGCACGCACCAGCGGTAGTCCTTCTCGACGTTGGCCGCGTTGACACAGAGAAAGAGTTCGTCCTCTGCCGCGCGATAGACGGTGACATCATCGACGATGCCACCTTCCTCGTTGCACAGCAGGCCGTAGCGCACGCGTCCCACCCGCAGGCTCGCGACCTTGCAGGTCACGAGCCGTTCGACCGCGGTGACGGCCTCCGGTCCTGCGAAGTGGATCTGTCCCATATGGGATACGTCGAAGAGCCCTGCCTTCTGGCGCACGGCCGTATGCTCTTCCTTGATGGAGTCGTACTGCACCGGCATTTCGAAGCCGGCGAACGGGACCATCCGGGCGCCGAGGGCGATGTGGATCCTGTGCAGCGGGGTGTGCTGGAGGCCTGTCAATTGCCGCTCCGTAACCGCTGGAGGCCTGTCAACTTCCGGTCCGGGCACGGTAGGCGCGCAGCGTATTGTGAAGCAGCATCGTGATCGTCATGGGTCCGACCCCTCGCCGATGCGGTGTGACCAGCGCAGCGATTCCCTGCACACCCTCGAAATCCACGTCGCCGACCAGTACACCGTCCACATCACTGACCCCGACGTCGATGACGGCGGCGCCCGGCCGGATCCAATCCGGCTGGACCATACGCGGCCTGCCTGTGGCGGCGATCAGGATGTCTGCGCTGCGGCACAGCCCCGCCAGATCCCGGGTGCGCGAGTGACACATGGTGACCGTGGCATTGCGCCGCTGCAGAAGCAGCGAGATCGGCTTGCCGACGATCATGCTCCGACCGATCACCACCGCGTGGGCGCCCTCGATCTCGACCCCGTGGTGATCCAGGATTTCGAGGATGCCGAGCGGCGTACATGAGAAGAGCCCGTCTTCCCCGATCAGCAGACGGCCCGCATTGATCGGGCCGATGCCATCCACATCCTTGGTCGGATCGATCGCCTCGGCAATCCGGTTGGGCCGGATCTGCGGGGGGACCGGCAACTGGACGAGAATTCCATCCACGCCGTCGTCGGCGTTCAGGCCGGCCAGGAGTTCGAGGAGTGCGTCCTCGGTGGTGTCTTCGGCCAGGTGGTGCTCGATCGACTCCATGCCGATGCGCTTGGCCGCGCGGCGCTTGCCCTTGATGTAGGAGGCGCTGGCAGGATCGTCTCCCACCCGCACGACGCACAGGCAAGGGCTGCGCTCTCCATTCGCAGTGAGCTTCTGGATCTCCTGGTTCATCTCATTGCGGAGCTTCTGGGCCAGGGCCAGGCCGTCGACGACGACAGTCTCGATGGACACGGGGGACGTCCCTCCTCGGTGAAGATCTGGAAGATCCGGGGGACGCTTGGCGCCCGTGGGCCGGCGCAAGGTTTCGCTCCTTGCGCGGCGCCGGCCGGAACAGGTCGGAGACTACCAGCCGCGGCGGCGTCAGGCTGGGCTCTTGCCCTTGCTGGAGCTGTCTTTTCCGCTGCTCTTCTTGCCGCCGGTGGATTTCTCGCTCTTCTTGGAAGCCTTGTCGGACTTGCCATCGGCCTTGCTGTCGCTCTTGGCGTCTGAGCTCTTTTCGCTCGAGCCGTCCTTCTGGGTGGCGTCCTTCTCGGCCGGCTTGTTCGATGAATAGAGATCGTTGTACCACCCGCTCCCTTTCAGCACGAATGCTGTTTGGGAGATCAGTCGCCTGCACTTCATGGCTCCGCACTCGGGGCACTTCTTCAGCGGGTTCTCGGTGATCCGCTGCTCCCGCGAGAACTCGTGGTCACAGGCCTTGCACTGGTAGTCGTAGACCGGCATGCAGTTTCCTTAGCAGGGGTCGGAGGTTCCGCACCGCGTGAGCCCGCCGGCTGCACCGCGTGAGCCCGTCGGCTGCACCGCGTGAGCCCGCCGGCTGCGGTGAGTAGCCAACTCACGGGTCCCCTGCCAGCTCGCGGAAGCGCCGCTTCAGCCCCGCCACGGAGCCTGTGATGTGGACGCGCTTGCGCCGATGCCGGGAGCCCGGGTCGAGCTCGACCTGCCGCCGGGGTACGTCGAAGGCCTCCGCCAGCGCACGGATGCAGGCCGCGTTCGCGCGTCCCGCTTCGGGCGCTGCAGCGACGGCCACCCGGAGGGCGTCTCCTTGCAGCCCCGCGACGGCCGGCCGACGGGCACGGGGCGTGACGTGGATCCAGAAGGCGAAGCCGGCCTCTTCGGGCATCGCTTTGCCCGGCAGCTAGCGCTCGGAGCCTATCGGTGCGCTTGTCGGGTTCGCGTAGGGCAGCGGCTCGTCGGGTTCCTTACCCGTCTCGTTGACGGTGGTGAGGGTCTCGACCAGCGCCAGGTGGGTCTCGAGCGTCTGGCGGAGCGCTGCAGCGAGCCGGCTCCGAAGGGCCTTCATCTCCCGGATGTCTTCCGAGATTCGCGCAGCGCGCCTGTGGGAGGCTGCCAGCACCTTCTCTGCCTGGACCTCTGCCTCGCCCACTCGCAGCTCTGCCTCCCGTACAGCGGTCTTCTTCAGGTCATCACTCATGGTCTGTGCTGTAACCAGCGTATCCTGAAGTGTTTTTTCGTTTCGACTGAGCTCTATTACCCGCTCGTCCAGATGTGAGACCCGCTCGGCGAGTTGATCGCGTTCGCGCATCAGTGCCTCGTAGTCTTCGCTGACCATCTGGAGGAAGGCCTCGACCTCGACAGGATCCACGCCTCGCATGCGTTGGGTGAAGGCGTGCTTCTGGATGTCGAGCGGAGTGAGTTTCAAGCGGATCCTCCCGATGCAGCGGGCCTCGCGGCTGTGCAACTCATCGGTCCAAGGAGGCGTGACCTTGAGGGTTCTGGGGCGCACCGCAGGCGGGGCTCCGAGAGGCTCTCAACCCCCACCCAGCTCCTTGGATCGAGCTGTTGCAGCTGCCACGGCCGCGTAGACGGCGGCCCGCAGGCCACCCT
>JAAELW010000125.1 GCA_024226235.1 bacterium | reverse complement strand
CGTCTTGGCAGGGGACCAGTATCTGGACACCGCGAGGTGACCCGAGCGGGACCGGTCTGCCCCGCGGGGGAGCGCCTATCGAAGCCTCGTCTCCCGTATGATGCGGGCGCTGGGGGTGCCCTGGGCGGCTGGCGACGAGCGGTGCTCGCCGCCGGAGCCTGAGGGCTGAGAACACACCCCTCGAACCTGATCCGGGTCGTGCCGGCGAAGGGAAGCAGGTCTCCTAGGAGGCACTGCCCCCGTGCCGGCGCCCCTGCGGGAGACGCCATGACGAACCAACCGGCAGGCGCGGGAACCCCCGCGGAGAAGACGAAGCCTGGCGCCCGCGCCGAACGCGTGCCCGCGTCCACCGCAGCCGTGACACGCGAGCCCTTTCCCGGATCGCGCAAGGTGTACGTGCCCGGCGTCGTGCACCCGCACATCCGCGTAGCCATGCGCGAGGTGCTGCTCGAGGACACGCAACCTGCCCGTCCCGAGCTCTCTCACGAGCCGAACGCACCGGTCACGATCTACGACACCTCTGGTCCGTACACGGATCCGGACGCGGAGATCGACGTCTACAAGGGGCTGCCCCCGCTGCGCCAGGCCTGGATCGAGGCGCGTGGTGACACCGAGGCCTGCACCGGTAGCACGTCCGCCTTTGCCCGCAAGCGCGCGGCCGATGCGTCCGCCGCCGCCATCCGTTTCCCCGCGAGCCGCATCCCCCGCCGCGCCAAGGCCGGGCAGCGCGCGACACAGATGCACTATGCCCGTCGCGGTGAGATCACACCGGAGATGGAGTACATCGCGATCCGCGAGTCCATGCGCCGCGAGGCCATCGTGGAAGCGGTCGCCCGTGGCGATCTGCGCCACCAGCACCCGGGGCAGAATTGGGGCGCCAACACGCCCAAGGTCATCACGCCCGAGTTCGTACGTGACGAGGTCGCCCGCGGGCGCGCGATCATCCCGGCGAACATCAACCACCCCGAACTCGAGCCGATGGCGATCGGTCGCAACTTCCTCGTGAAGATCAACGCCAACATCGGCAACAGCGCCGTGACCTCCAGCATCGAGGAAGAGGTCGAGAAGATGGTCTGGGCCACCCACTGGGGTGCCGACAACGTCATGGACCTCAGTACGGGCGACAACATCCACGAGACCCGCGAGTGGGTGCTGCGCAACAGCCCCGTGCCCATCGGCACGGTACCGATCTACCAGGCACTCGAGAAGGTCGATGGCCGCCCCGAGGAGCTCACCTGGGACCTGTTCCGCGACACGCTGATCGAGCAGGCCGAGCAGGGCGTCGACTACTTCACGATCCACGCCGGGGTGAGGCTGGCCTACGTGCCGATGACCGCCGAACGAGTGACGGGAATCGTCTCTCGCGGAGGCTCGATCATGGCCAAGTGGTGCCTGGCCCATCATCAGGAGAGCTTCCTCTACACCAAGTTCGACGAGATCTGCGAGATCATGCAGGCCTACGACGTCAGCTTCTCCCTGGGAGACGGCCTGCGGCCGGGATCGATCGCCGACGCCAACGACCAGGCGCAGTTCGCCGAGCTGGAGACGCTCGGCGAATTGACCAAGGTGGCCTGGAATCACGACTGCCAGGTGATGATCGAGGGGCCGGGGCACGTCCCGATGCACCAGATCAAGGAGAACATGGACCGGCAGCTCGAGGTCTGTCACGAAGCGCCGTTCTACACCCTCGGCCCGCTGACCACCGATGTCGCTCCGGGCTACGACCACATCACCTCGGCGATCGGCGCCGCGATGATCGGCTGGTTCGGTACCGCGATGCTCTGCTACGTCACCCCGAAGGAGCACCTCGGTCTACCGAACCGCGAAGATGTCCGCGAGGGCGCCATCACCTACAAGATCGCGGCTCATGCCGCCGACCTCGCCAAGGGCCATCCCGGTGCCCAGTACCGCGACAACGTCCTGAGCAAGGCCCGCTTCGAGTTTCGTTGGATGGATCAATTCAACTTGGCTCTCGATCCACAAAAGGCACTCAGTTTTCACGACGAAACTCTCCCGCAGGAAGGTGCCAAGACCGCGCATTTCTGCTCCATGTGCGGTCCTACATTTTGTTCCATGAAGATTTCGGAAGAAGTTAGAGAATACGCCGCCGAACAGGGAATTACTGAAGGAGATGCGCTGGAAGAAGGAATGAAGGAAAAGGCGAAGGAGTTCAGTGAATCCGGTGCTGAGATATACAGTTGATTG
>JAAELW010000124.1 GCA_024226235.1 bacterium | reverse complement strand
GGCCAGCGCTTCCAGTCTCAACACGGAGATGTTACCCTCGCCGGACTCGATCCGAGCGAGGAACCGGACGGAGACGCCCGATTCTCGGGCGAGGCGTTCTCGGCTCCACCGGAGTTGTTTTCGCAGGCTCCTGACCTTGCGAGAGAGGTCGTCGAGCAGCCGAGACGGGCGAGGGGACTCGATGGACATGGCTGCACTATATTGCATGTTTTTGCCGATTTGCAAGGCGGAAAACGTGCAGTATAATTCCGCGCATCGGAGAATAACTTGAGTACGCAAACAGACAGTTCCACTCCTATTTCGTTCGAAACCCACCCGGATCGATACCGCCACTGGAAGCTCGTGGTGGACGGGTCGCTGGCCCGCTTGATCATGGAGGTCGACGAGGACGGATCGCTGAAGCCCGGGTACGAGCTGAAGCTGAACTCCTACGATCTGGGAGTCGATATCGAGCTGCAGGATGCGATCCAGCGGCTTCGGTTCGAGCATCCCGAGGTCCGCTGCGTGATCGTGACCGGCGGCCTGGATCGAGTCTTCTGCGCCGGGGCGAATATTCACATGCTGGGGGCGTCGACCCACGGGTTCAAGGTCAACTTCTGCAAGTTCACCAACGAGACCCGGCTTTCCATGGAAGACGCCTCGCGCCACAGCGGTCAGAAGTTCCTGGCGGCGCTGAACGGGACCTGCGCCGGAGGGGGCTACGAGCTGGC
>JAAELW010000123.1 GCA_024226235.1 bacterium | reverse complement strand
GCCCGGTCGAGGCCAGCGAGCCCGATCAGGCTGCCGTACTCGCTCAGGAGCTCACGGGCGAGGTCCCTGGCCGTCGAGCCAGGACAGCCGTTGCGCAGCAGGATCTCCACCAGCTCGGCGCTCGACAGCGCGTGCGCGCCGTGTCGGAACAATCGGCCTCGCGGGTGGTCCTCACGTTGGGCGAGCTTCTTCCGCGACCGTCGCCGCGTCACGACAGCCGCTCCTTCTGCTTGACTTGCCACTTCTGCCGGATCAAGGCGTCGTTGATGCGGGCCGCTTTCACGAGCGATTCGGCTATGCCCTGGAGATCATCGACGGCCATGTCGGTCTCCTCGGCCGCGTGCAGCTCGAGCGACCGCGGTCCCTTCTCGCGTGGGGACTCTTCGGCGTCGTAGAACTCGCGGACGGGCTCATACTGCGCCTTCAGCCCCTCATGCTGGTGGTGAAGGCGCTGCATGATCCGGCTGATCCTGGGCTTCCGAGACGGTCACAGGTTTCGACATGCGATTCTCCTCTCGGTTGCCGGGTCAGTGC
>JAAELW010000122.1 GCA_024226235.1 bacterium | reverse complement strand
GCCGGCGAGCTTCTCTCCCAGGGCTCCAAGTTCGTCGTTGGACCGGACCGGAATGTCGATGTCGAGATCCCCACTCTCGAGGCTCGAAACCGCGCCAGCGAGGCGGTCCACGATCCTCACGAAAGCGAGTGCGCCAAACCAGGCAGCCGCCAGGATGCAGACGGCTGCGACGGCACCCACCTGAAGCGACGAGACCGTCAGCTCCCGGGAGGCAGCGAATGCCTCTTCAGAATCCTGTCGGACGAGAACGCCCCAGCCATAGCCAGCGAAGCCCAGTGCGCCCTTGGAAGCCGCATAGCCGTTGACCTGCTCGACCTGCCTTCGCTTGTGGATCTCACGCACGTATCCCGATTCCCCTGAGACCACCGCTTTGGCACTCTCGAGACCGATGGAGACCAGGTTGAAATCAGTCATGATCGCTTCCGGATCAAAGTCATCGATGAGCTGGCCGGACTCTGAGAGGACCTGTGTCTCCACAGTCGTAAATCCCCGCTCGTTCATCTGCACCCGAAGCCCCTCCATGATTTCGGACACGATGCGTGCTGAGGATGCATAGTTGATCCAGATCCGCGCGACCTGATCGTCCTCGTCGTAGACGGGCGCAGCGAACACGAGCGAGAGGCCACGACCACCGCGAGTGGCAGCCACCGGCGCCTCCTCTCGGAGGTCCGCATAGAAGCTCTCGCCATGGCCGATCTTCCCCATGCGAATGGCTTCGAACCAATCTTCGCCTTCAAAGTTCGACCCGCGCAGCACATTGGAATCAATGGGACGCCCATCTTCATCGATCGTACTCGTCCCAACGACCGAACCGTCCAGGTCGACCACGACCATCAGATCGTAGATGCCGTAGTTCCGCACATAGTTGTTGGCCGCCTTCTCGATCTGGTCCCGTGAGCCGAGCGCGCTCGGGTTGGATGCGAAGGCCTGGACATCACCGTATCGCTCGAAGAGGTTGCGATCGAGCTTCTCGGCCGTCTGGGCTGCCTGGATCAGCAGGAAGTCCCCAGCCATCTGTTCGGTCTCGACCTTCACCTGCTGGATCGCGATCGTGGTCGCGACCGCGAGCGGAATCAAACCGATCGCTGCAGATGCCAGCACGAGCTTGCCGCGCAGGCCGAGAGCCTTCACGATGGATCTGCGAGCGCCCGCTTCGACGGCGGCCTCGTTCCGGTCTTCGGGTCGGTCTTCAGTGCTCATCATTGTTTCCTCCGGTCAGATCTTCTACATCGAATAGCAGCCGTCGAAGATCCACCAGGATCTTCACTTCGTCCTCAATTTGAACGAGGCCAGTTACGATCGAGCCGCATGCCGACTCGGTACTCCGCTTGGGTGCGGGCTCGATCGCAGCCGGTAAAACCTCGACCACGTCTGAAATGGTGTCGACCAGCAGCCCGACCACGGTGTCCTCGAAGTCCACCACGACGATGCAGCTTCGTTCGGTGATGTCGCGAGGCTCCATCGCCAACCGGACCCGGACATCCATCACGGGAATGACCGTCCCACGCAGGTTGATCACTCCTTTCATGAACGGCCGGGGGTCGGGCACCGAGGTGAACCTCTGGGCGCCGATGATCTCTGCGATGTAGTTGATTGGAAGGCCGTAGGCCTCGTCCGCGACAACGAACGTGAGGAACTGGGAGACCGCTTCGGCCGCGACCTCGTCGGGACTGACGTCCTGCAACCTGGGGTCTGCGGCTTCGGACGTGGGATTGGCGGCACTCATGCCTTCCCTCCTGCGAGCCACTCACCTTGGAGCGCCTTCACGTCCAGGATCATGCTGATGTCGCCATTGCTGAGGATCGAGCAGCCCGAAACCCCTGGGACGCTTCCCAGGTAGTCGGGGAGCGCCTTGATGACGGTCTGTCGTTGCCCGATCAGCTCGTCCACGAAGATCGCAAAGGAGCTCCCATGCTCCTCGACGACGACCAGGGTTCCCTTCCCGAGTTCCTGCTCCGCATCGGCCACGCCGTGAAGCTCATGGATCCGCAGCACCGGGAGGAGCTTGCCGCGAATGTTCGCCATCTCCTGGCCGTCGCTGAGCTTCGTCACGTCTTCGTTCTTGGGCGAAACCGATTCCTGAATCGCGAGCAGGGGAATCGTATAGACCGATCCGCCCACACCCACGAGCATCCCCTCGACGATCGCGAGCGTGAGCGGCAGTCGGATCGTGATTGTCGAGCCCTGGCCCTGCGTACTACTCACATCGACCCGGCCCTTCAGCTTGTCGATGTTCCGACGAACGACATCCATTCCGACGCCCCGGCCCGAGACGTCGGTCACCTTGGCGGCAGTCGAGAACCCGGCATCGAAGATGAACCGGAAGATCTCGGAATCGCTGAGCTCACCCCGTGCGGGATCGATCAAGCCCTTGGCCCGCGCCTTCTCGAGGATCGCATCCCGATTCAGACCCTTCCCATCGTCTTCGATGGAGATCCAGATCTCCCCGCCCTGGTGCTTGGCTTCGAGCCGGATCCGGCCCGTCGCGTCCTTGCCCGCTGCTGCCCGATCTTCCTGGCCCTCGATTCCGTGGTCTACGGAGTTGCGGATAATGTGGACGAGCGGGTCGGCGATGGCTTCGACCACCGTCTTGTCGATCTCCGTGTCCTCTCCGACGAGTTGAAGATCGACTTGTTTACCCTGTTTTCGAGCGAGATCCCGGACCAGGCGAAGCATCTTCCGGAATGTGCCGGCGATCGGAACCATCCGGACTCCCATCGCAACGTCCTGCAATGCCCGGGTGATCCGATTCAACTGCAGGCTCGCCTTCTGGAAATCCTCGAAATGGTGGCCTTCGAGGTCTGGATTGTGGGTCACCATGGTCTCGGCAAGAATCAACTCGCCGACCAGATCCATCAGGCTGTCCAGCTTCTCGAGATCGACCCGGATGTTGCCGGCCGACGTCTTTCGCTTCTCCTTCTGCTTCGGCTGGCCAGCCGTCTGCGCTGCGTCGGCATCGCGAACAGCCGGCGCGGCCTCCTTCGGAGCTGGGCTCGCGGGAGGATCTGCCGGTTTCTCGGTGCTGACGGCGGGCTCCGGAGGCGCAGCGCTCGGTGTGGCCGGAGGCGAGACCGCGGGTGCAGCTCCATCCGGATGCAGGCCGTTCGCAGCCACGCGAAGCACGTCGACCTGCTGCAGGAGTTGCGAGATCACCTCCGATTCAGGCGCGACACCCGAATCCCGGGCCGCGTCGAGAATCGTCTCCATCCCGTGGGCAGTCCGCTCCATTTCTGCATAGCCGAAGAAACCGCAGTTCCCCTTCAGGCTATGCAACGAGCGGAACGCCACGGATATCTGCTCGATGCCGGAATCGCCCTGATCGAGTTCGAGAAGCGCTGTCTCGGCCGATTCCAACTGCTCCTGGGCATCCTGGATGAAGCTCAAGACCAGATCATCAGTAATCTCGAGTTCGTCCTCGACGCCGACTTCCTGGGACGGCTCAGCCTCCGCTTCCGGCCTTGCAGCTTCTTCGTCCGCTTCGAACGAGGGAGTTTCCATTTCCGCTCGGATCTCGGCGACCAATGCCTGCGCATCGTCCTCCCGCCCCTCGTCGTGGAATTCGTTTTCGATCTGGTCGAGCAACTCGAGAATGAAATCCATCGCCTTGCACAGCACCGTAATGTGCTGCGGCTCGAGCGACGCCTCGCCCTTTCGGAAGAGATCGAGCAGCGACTCGGCCTGGTGGGTAACCGCCACCAGATTGTTCAGATCGAGGAACCCTCCGCTTCCCTTCATCGAGTGAAATGCGCGAAAGATCGCGTCGACCTGGGAAGTGTCGATCTCGCCGGAACTCGATGCCTCGGTTTCGAGCTCGACTAGCACCGGCTCCACTTCGCCAATCATTTCGCGACTTTCCGTCACGAAGTCGACGCAGAGCTCCTGATTCTCGTCTTGAACGTCGGACATTCCGTTCGGTCACCCCTCGCTGAAGTTCGTCATCGGCAATCGACGCACGTCGTTGACGGGTAAAACCCCGAGTACGGCACGATTTCCGCCAATTTCCCCCCCCCTTCAGGGGTTTACCCCAGAAGGTCGGACCGGGTTCTTCCGACAAGCCTACTCGCACTGAGTGAGAATCCGAGGAGAGGCGAAGCCCCAATGGAAGGACAACAAACTGTCCAGAGCGCTACGGAATCGACGACCAAGCAATTCGTCTCTTTCCGTGTCCACACTCGCTGTTATGCGGTCCCGATCGAGACAGTCGTCGAGATGACCCTGCTCCAGAATCCGGAGCCGATTGCCGGAGCCCCGTCCTGGATCTGCGGAATGATGCGGCTCCGTGACTCGGTAGTGCCGATCCTCGATCTCCGGAAGCGGCTCGGGATGGGAGATCTCAAGCAGGAAGTCACCGAGATCGCGACAGAGTTGCAACAGCGCAAGAACGATCACGTGGTCTGGCTCCAGACCCTCGAAGAATCCTGCGCTTCTGGGGCCCGATTCGAGCTCCAGAAAGATCCCACACAATGCGCGTTCGGTCGCTGGTTCTATGCGTTCGACACCGAGGATGAAACTCTCGGAAACCAGATCGCGAAATTCGAAGAGCCCCACAACCAGATCCACGCGCTCGCGGATCTCTGTCTGGGGCTAGCAACTGACGGAAAGCAGGACGAAGCCCAGGAGATCATCGACAACGCTCGAGAGACCGAGCTGAGAGACATGATCGACCTCTTCGATCACACCACGCGAGAAATGGTGGATCGCAGCCGGCAGATGGTCATCATCCTCCAGGGAGAGGCCGAGAACCTCGGCCTGGCGGTGGATCGCATCGATTCGGTCGCCACGATCGAAGACACCCACATCGATCCGCGTCCGCTGCACGAGTTGGAGCGAACCGGATCCGCCGACGACATGCTGGTATCCCACGTCGCGCGCTCGACCGAAGACGATGGGATCATCCAGGTACTCGACGTCGACCGGCTGTTTTCGACCGCGGGTATCGGATCTCAGCCGGTGGTCGAAGACGCAGAAACGGCGGCATGAGCCAGGGTCGAGGACGTTTGCTGTAGCCGTCGCAGTTGGGCGTAGAGGCCATCTTGTTCGAGCAGATCAGCGTGGCTTCCGCTCTCGGCCAACTCGCCGTGGTGGAGCACGTAGATCCGGTCGACGTCCTCGATGGTCGAGAGCCGATGGGCGATCACCAGTGAGGTCTTGCCCTCCATCAGCACGTGGATGCCGCGCTGGACCATGGCTTCAGTCTCGGTATCGATCGAGCTGGTAGCCTCGTCGAGAACCAGCACGTCCGCACCATGGGCCAAAGCCCGGGCGAACGAGAGCAGCTGACGCTGGCCAGTCGAGAAGTTGGTTCCCCGCTCGCGAACCTCCGTCTCGTAGCCATCGGGAAGTGTCATGATGAAGCGGTCGGCTTCGACTGCCGTCGCCGCGGTCCGAATCACTTCTCGACCGAGATCCTCGCGACCCAGGGCCAGATTCTCCGCCACGCTTCCGCTGAACAAGAAGACATCCTGAAGCACCATGCCCACGCGGCGCCTCAGCTCGGCTTGGGGGATCTCACGCAGGTCGACGCCGTCGAGCAGGATGCGACCCCGGCTCACCTCGTACAAACGGGTCAGTAGGTTGATGACCGTCGTCTTGCCCGCACCGGTCGCACCGACGAAGGCGACCTTCTCACCTGGAGCGACCTTGAAGGAGATGTCCTTCAACACCCAATCCTCCTCGTCATCCCCTGCGGAGTACGCGAACCAGACATGATCGAATTCGATCTCTCCGCGCGCCGGCGGCGCTTCGCCACCCGCGACATGACGCTCCCAGCCTGGCTCTGGATCCCGAATGGCAGGTTGCGTATCCAGCAGTTGGAGAATGCGCTCGATACTCGCCATCGACGATTGCATCACCGAGTACTTGGCTGAGAGATCGCGCAGCGGCATGAAGAAACGCCGCATGTAGTTGATGAAGAGATAGATCACTCCAGCGGTGGCCCACCCCGTGGCGCCCCAGATCACCACGGCCACCGTGATGCCGCTGGCGAGTTCGACCACGGAGAACAGCGCCGAGTCGTACCAGATCGATTTATGCCAGGCGTCCCGGTGGGCACCGTTCAAGTCCTCGAAGTCACGCAGGTTCCGGGCCTCCCGGGAGAAGAGTTGCACGACCTTCATCCCGGTCACGGTCTCCTGGATCGTTGCGTTGATGCGGGCCAGCAGCACACGGGTACTGCGGAAGGCCTCCCGCACTTTCAGGCGGAATACGACCGCTGCAATCACAAGGAAAGGAACGACGGCAAAGGTCCAGAGCGCCAGCTTCGGGTTCACAATGAAGAGAACAGAGGCGAACCCGACCATCTTGAAGATATCGGTGACGAGAGCGACCAGACCCTGACTGAACATCTCGGCGACGTGCTCGACATCGCTGGTTGCGCGGGTAACGAGCCTACCGACCGGATAGGTGTCGAAGAAGCCCAGATGCAGGCTCTGGATGTGGTCGAAGACTTCCCGCCGCAGATCGCGCATGGCTGCCTGGCCGGTCGCCACCATCAGCAGCATGTGGGCGTACGTAAGAATGGAAGATGTGACCGAAACGACGAGAAACAGGCAGGCGAGCCAGACCAGCGGCGCCCAACCCTCAGGAGCCGTGAGCAGGGCATCGAGAGGGTTTCCGCCGTCACTCCCCTCGCCTAGCATCACCCGATCGATACCGGTCTTGACGATCCAGGCTGGTGCCAATTCCAGCGGAAACATCGGCACGACCATCAGGATCGTCAGTGCCACCTTTCCCTTGTAGGGCTCGACCCAGGCCCAGAGCCGGCCGAGCAACGCTCGATCCACGGCCTTGCCGAGCGACTCTTCCTCGAGGATCGCATTCAGGCCCGCTCCCTTGGGCGCACTCATCTGCTCGCCTCGAGCGCCAGGGCCTCAGAGGCTTGCTGCTCCATGGCCGCCTGGTCGAGCGCGAGCCGCGCGTAGAGGCCACCCCTGGCGAGCAGGCCCTGATGGGTACCTCGCTCGACGATCCGGCCCTCGTCGAGCACGACGATCAGGTCCGCATCGCGCACCGTCGTCACGCGAGAGGCGACGATCACGACCGTTCGGCCTTCGAACACTTCGGCCAGGTTCTGCTGGATGGCCGCCTCGGTTTCCGCGTCGACCGCCGAAAGCGTGTCGTCGAGGATCAGGATCGCGGGATCCAACGCCAACGCGCGGGCCAGCGCGGTGCGCTGCCGTTGCCCCCCGGAGAGCATCACTCCGCGCTCGCCCACGACCGTCTCGTAGCGGTCCGGCAGTTCGGCCACGTCCTTCGCGAGCTGGGCTCGTTCCGCAGCCTGCAGCACCTGCGCCGGTTCAGTGGACGGGAGACCGTAAGCGACGTTGTCGGCCAGACTCATCGAGAACAGGAACGAATCCTGGGGCACGGTCGCGATGCTCCGGCGAAGCGGGTGCAGCGCAATGTCATTCACGTCGATGCCGTCGATGAACACGTGGCCGCGCTCGACCTCGTACAACCGCGGAATCAGCGACGCCAACGTCGTCTTCCCCGAGCCGACCGGACCCACGATTCCGAGTACGCTGCCCGCGGGCACCCGCAGGTCCACGTCCCTGAGCGCTGGCTCCCGGTCGCTTCCCGGGTACCTGAACGTCAGATCGCGGAACTCGATCTCGCCGCTCGGATCGACCAGATCGACCGGATCCGGCCGATCGGCGATCGTCGGCTCGGTGGAGAGGACTTCATCGATGCGCTGCACCGAGGCGGTGCCGCGCTGCACCAGGTTGAAGACCCAGCCCATGATGAAGATGGGAAAGGTCAGCTCGTAGTTGAACATCGAGAAGGTGAAGAACTCGGCGATACTCATCTCGCCATCGGCCACAGCCTGCCCGCCGACCAGGAAGATGATCCACATCCCCATCATCGGCAGCAGGCTCGTCACAGCCGGCATCGCACCGTTCACCCGGGCCACCCGAAGCTGGCGGCGATAGAGATCCTCGCAGAGCTCGCCGAAGCGGCCGCGGGTGTGGCCCTCCATCGCGTAGGCCTTGACCACGGCGATGCCCGAAACCGTCTCCTGCAAATGGTTCGACATATCGGCGAGGCCTACTTGCACTGCCAGGTTGCTCGAGTGCATCGCGCGCCCGAAGGCCCGCGAGGTGAGGATGAAGAGCGGATACGGGATCAACACCAACGCGGCGAGCTTCGGATTCAGGTAGAACATCGCGGCCAGCGTGGCACCCAACAATACCGGGGTTTGAGCCACGGATAGCAGCCCGGGGCCGAGCATCAGTCGAACCGAAGTCAAGTCGTTCACGCAACGACTCATCAGATCCCCGGTTCGCCAGCGGAAGAAGAAGGACTGCGGAAGCCGCTGTAAATGCTCGAAGAGGTCGTTGCGGATCTGGTACTCGATCTGACGGGCGGCGTTGAAGATGCGCACACGAGAGAAAAAGCGGACACCCGAACGGGCGACGGCGATTGCGAACAGCACCGTGCAGCGTCGGGCCACTTCCTCGACCGGCATCCCCTCTGCAAGAGCCTCGATACACCAGCCGACCGTCACCGGAAGCGCCACGAAGAAGCCCGCATAGACGATCGTGGTGAACACGCCGAGGGCGTAGTCCGTCTTGTTGCGCGCCACGTAGTGGCGAAGCCGCCGGAACATCATGCGGCGGTTCCGGGCGATGGTGGCCCGGTCCTGGGAATAGTCCTCGACCGTGCTCAACGGCGGTACCAGGCCGCGACCCGCGAGCGATCGATCCCGAAGCGCCAGGCCGCCAACGCCAGCAGGTTGCGAACGAGCGTCCGGGCGAAGCCCCGACGCTCGTAGCGACGTGGCGAGGTGGCTACCGCCTCGCGAAGCAGTGCGAGCCGGCCGTGACGCTTCAGCCCGCGGACCAGATCCAGATCTTCCATCAGTGGCACCTGCGGAACCCCGCCCATCGCCTCGAGCACGCTGCGCCGCACGAATAGCGCCTGGTCTCCGTAGGGGAGTCCGAACAGCCGCACCCTCAACCGCACCCAGGCCTCGATGAAGCGGAGCCGGGCACCCTCCCCACTGAAGCGGAATGCGAAGGCACCGCCTGCCACCTCGGGATCCGCTAGCGCCCGACGCACCGCGTCCGACCATCGGGGCGGAAGGTGGGTATCTGCGTGCAGAAAGCAGATCACGTCCGCAGGCCCGGCCGCTTCCGAGTCCGCGGCCGCCGCCGCTTCTGCGCCCGCGGCCATTTGCCGTGCACGACCAGGCTCGGAATGCACCACCCTGGCCCCTTCTCGTCGCGCACGCTGCGCGGTCGCATCCACACTGCCCCCATCGGAGACGATCACATCGACTTCCGGTCCATGGGCGCTCCGAACCGCTGCACAGATCCGACCGGCTTCGTGGAGCGCGGGGATCACGACCGCAATCCGCACAGGCGCACTCTAGCACGCGGGCCAGACCAAGCCCCCCGGCACGACCCCAAAGCGTGCTATGGAGTATCCACCAGAAGGAGGCCCGATGGCCAAGGATTTGAAGCTCGGCCTGCAACTCGGCTATTGGCCGGCGCAGCCCCCCGCAAATTTCGTCGAGACCGCGCAGGAGGCAGAGCGGCTCGGCTTCGACATCGTCTTCACTGCCGAGTCCTGGGGCTCCGACGCGTTCACGCCGCTCACCTGGATCGCCGCCCACACGGAACGCATCCGGCTGGGGACGTCGGTGGTGCAGATATCGGCCCGTACGCCGACGGCGACAGCCATGCACGCGCTGACTCTCGATCACCTTTCGAAGGGCAGGCTGGTGCTGGGCCTCGGAGTCTCCGGACCCCAGGTCGTGGAGGGCTGGTACGGCCAGCCCTTCGCAAAGCCTCTCTCCCGAACCCGCGAGTATGTGGACATCATTCAGCAGGTGTTTCGCCGGGAGGCTCCGGTGCAGAACCCAGGCCCCCACTATCCACTGCCGTACACGGGCGAAGGTGCCTGGGGAATGGGGAAATCGCTGAAGCCGATCACCCACCCTTTGCGCGCGGACGTGCCGATCTTCCTGGGCGCAGAGGGGCCGAAGAACGTGGCCCTGGCAGCGGAGATGTGCCAAGGCTGGCTACCGCTCTACTACTCGCCCTTCCGCCCCGAGGTGTATTCGGATTCGCTGAAGAATGCACCGGAGGGGTTCGAGATCTGCGCCGGGGTGAGCATCCAGGTCACCGACGACGTGAAGGCCGGGCTCATGCCGATGAAATCGATCCTCGGCTTCTACATCGGCGGCATGGGCTCGATGAAGCGGAACTTCCACAAGGAGTTGATGGCCCGGATGGGCTTCGAGGCGGAAGCCGAGAAGGTCCAGGAGCTCTTCATGGAAGGAAAGCGCGAAGAAGCCACCCAGGCCGTTCCGGACGAGTTCTGTGACGAGATCTCGCTGGTAGGCCCGCCGGAGCGCATCCGCGAACGGCTGGACGCGTGGAGAGAGACACCGGTGACCCATCTGCTGCTGATGCCCACCGATCCCGGACAGATCCGCACCGCGGCGGAGCTGGTGCTCGGGTAGCCGCAATCCCGTTCGGTTCGTCTCGCGGCATCGCCGCACCTCCATTCAGGAAGAGCCCGCGGGGCTCCCGACCCTGCGGTGGGGGAAGGGGGCTTGGGCGCGGCCGGGCTTCGAAATTGCTATCTACGTCTCATGTCGCCCCCCGACGAGAAGAGTGCCCCGACCTATGCGCGCGCCGGCGTCGACCTGGACAAGGACGAGGGGTTCGTAGACGAGATCAAGGAGATCTCCCGGAGCACGTTCAGGCCCGAGATCCTCTCCTCGATCGGTGGTTTCGCAGGGCTGTTCAAGGCGCCGGAGCGCTACACCTCCCCGGTCTTCGTGGCCGGCGCCGATGGGGTAGGCACGAAGCTGAAGCTGGCCGCTTTGATGGGCCGCTACGACACGATCGGCATCGACTGTGTGGCCATGGTCGTGAACGATCTGGTGGTCCAGGGCGCTGAGCCGCTGGTCTTCCTCGATTACCTGGCCATGGGTGAGATGGATGAGGAGATCGCCGCCGAGGCGCTGCGCGGAGTCGCCGAAGGTTGCCGCCGGGCTGGCTGTGCGCTCTTGGGTGGTGAGACGGCGAGCATGCCGGGCTTCTACGCCAAGAGCGAACTGGAACTCGTGGGCTTTGGCGTCGGGGTCGTCGAGAGGGATCGTGTAATCGACGGCTCGAGCATCCGGGTCGGAGACGTGCTGATCGGTCTGGCCTCGAACGGGGTCCACTCGAATGGCTTCTCGCTGGTGCGGCAGATCGTGGACGAAGGCATCGCCGCCGGAAAATTCGACCTGCGCGACGCTCCGCCCGAGCTGAACACCTCGCTGGCAGCCGCTCTGCTGGCGCCGACGCGCATCTATGTGAAGTCGATCCTGAACCTGCTGCGTGATTTCACGCTCAACGGCATCGTCCACGTGACCGGCGGCGGCTTCGACGGCAACGTGCCGCGAGTCCTGCCATCCGCTACGCGCGCACGCATCGACCTCTCGGCCTGGCCCCGGCCGGCGATCTTCGATTTCCTGGCAAGGCACGGCGAGATCTCCCAGCAGGAGATGCGCCGCGTCTTCAATTGCGGCCTCGGGATGATCCTGATCGCTCGCCGCGAAGATGCGGACGACATGCTGGAACGCCTTGGCGGAATGGGCGAGCGCGCATACCGGATCGGCACCATCGAAGCCAAGCAGGAAGGCGAACCGTCGCTGCTCTTCGAAGGCGGCCAACAGGACCCGGCTGGATGAGGCCCGGGCCCGCGAAGCGCTGATGGCCCGACCGCGCATCGAAGCCCGGAATGCCCTTCGCTCGCGCCGCTGGGATGTGTTGATCCTGGGGAGCGCATTGCCCGGCCTGGTCGTGGGGATCCGCCTCGCGATGGCGGGGCACCGGGTGTTGGTTGCCGAGGAAGATACGACGGCTCGCACACCGCTACTCTTTCGCGAACCATTCACGGTGCCTGGCGTTCTCGGCAACGGCCTGGTGGATCAAGCCCTCCGTGCTCTCGGCATCCCGTCGATCGAGCGACGGCGCTTCACACCTGGCGAGGTGGCCTACCAGGTGCTGCTTCCGGAGGCCCGCCTCGACGTGGGGGACCGGGACCTGACGGCTCGAGAGCTCGTGGCCTGGGGCCTGGCCAAGCCCGAAGAAGCCCGCGCCTTGACCCACGAACTCGAGCGGAGCGCTGCCGCCCTGGGACAGGGGTTGCTGGAGGCCGCGTTCGTGAAGCGGAGCTCCCGCCTGGCCCCGCTCTCGCGTGAGGCCCCGGCGGGGGCAGGGCTCCCGACAGGGGTCCATACCGCCGACGGAGAACTCGCCGCCTACTTCTCCCTGCAGAGCCGGGGGCTTTGTGAGCTGCCGGAAGGCGAGCCGGGGCCGGAGGCGACGACCCGCTTGCTAGGCGCGACCCTGGCGGGGGGCACCGGACACTCGACCGGCGAGACGGGCCTGCTGGGCGCGTTGCGCGAGCGACTGGAAAACCTGCACGCAGAGTTTCGAACCATCGGCTGCCCCTTCGAATTCGTCGAGCTCGGAGGGCATCCGGGCATCCTGCGATCGGGGCCTGGAGATGCGTGGTTTGGCCGGGCCCTGGTCATCAACACCATCGGCGGGGCGCTGACCACCGCCCTCGAGGGCTGGGGAAAGCCAGTACCGGGCTTCCTCGGTGGGGCGCGGCCGGCCTTCAGACGATGTGCCGTCCACTTCCGCGCCCTCCGGGAGGTGGTGCCAGAGCCGTTGGCTCCCCGCGCGCTGCTTCCGGCTCCGGAAAGCGGCCCAATCACCAGCCCGATTCGCCTGTCGTTGCACCCCTCTCCCCGAGGCAAACGCTTCGCCGAGTTGGTGGCAGCTGCGACGATCCCGGCCGACGCCGACCCGGAACCCGTAGCGGAAGCGCTGGAGGCCGAGATCCGGACACTGATGCCCTTTTCGGAGCGGCGACTGAAGGCGGGGCCACTCGCCCCCACCCCTGGTTGGGACGATCCGATGGGCCAACCAGGCCAGAGCCCGAGCTGGCCCAGCGCCGTGACCGTCCGCACCCGAAGCCGCGAACCCGTTTTCACCCTGCCGCGCGAGGAGGTGGCCTCGCTCGGCCTCGAGGGCGAGCTGCTGCTCGGATGGCGGGCTGGGGATGCGATTCGCGAGGAACTCGGGTAGCCCCTACCCTCGGCATTGCCCCCGGAGGAATCGTTGACCGAACCTTCCCCCATGCCTGGGGAGGAACCCGAGGCCCCAGCACCGGGGTCGTTCTCCTCGTTCTGGCGCCTGCTCGCCTACGTCCGACCGTATGTGGGGCTGATGCTGGTCGCCATCCTTGCGGCGTTGGTCTACTCCGGTGCCCGCACGGGCCGAGCCGTGCTCGTCCAGCCGCTCTTCGACGATGTGATCCTGCCCCAGGTCTCAGCGGGCAGCGCACCGGCGTTGGGCGATTGGTTCAGCTCCGCGCTGGGCCGGGAAGACACCTCGAGCCCAGACACTGCCACTCCGGCGCAGACCGCGACGCAGGGCGGAGGGGCCGTCGTCAGCGAGGTGAAGCGCAGCCTTCCGCGCATCCTGCTGGCTGCACTGCTGATCCTGACCCTGCTGCCCATCTCCCATTTCTTCCAGGTCTACCTTGCCGAGACCGTGCTCGGGCGCGTGTTGGTCGACGTGCAACGGGATCTCTGCGCGAAGCTGCTACGTCTCCCGCTGCGCTTCCACCACGGCGTGAGCCGTGGCGACACCCTCTCCCGGGTGATGAACGACGCCCAGCGCGCACAGCAATCCCTCGACCTGCTCTTCTCCGACGTCGTCCAGAGCGTGCTCGCACTGGGCGTCGGCGTCGCCACGTTGCTCTACCTCTCCTGGCCACTCACCCTCACGTTGGTCGTCGTCGCGCCACCCATCGCCGGCGCCATCGCGATTTTCGGGCGACGCATCCGCAAGAGCGCGCGCCGCAGGCAGCAGAGTCAGGCCGACGTCACCGGACGACTCCTCCAGATCCTTGCCGGCATCAAGGTCATCAAGGCCTTCCAAGCCGAAGCCGGCGAGGAACGCGCGTTCGACGAGCACAACCTCCGCTTCTACCGCCGCAACCTGAAGGTCGTGAAGAACCGGGCGCTCTCCCGCGCCACCGTCGAGGCCATCACCAATGCGGCCGGGATCGGCGTTCTGCTGCTCGGCGTCGCGGTCGTGGCTGGACAACTGTTTGGGCTCACGGTCGGGTCGCTGATGGCATTCATCGTCGTGATGCAGACGACCTACCGGCCAATGAAGGAAATCACCAAGGGCTGGACCAAGCTGCAGGAGGCCATGCCTTCGGCCGAACGCTTCTTCCTGCTCCTCGATACCGAGGGCGAACCCGCCGACGCGCCCGATGCGGTCGATCTCCCCGCCCTGCGCGAGGGGTTGAAGCTCTCCAACATCACATTCTCCTACGGCCGCGAATCCGTACTGAAGGGCCTCTCCCTCGATGTGAACCAGGGCGAGGTGGTGGCCATCGTCGGACCTACGGGCAGCGGCAAGACGACGGTGGCCGACCTGATCCTGCGTTTCTACGACCCGGACCAGGGCAGCATCGAGGTGGACGGCGTAGATCTGCGAAACGTGACGCGCAGCTCCTGGCGAAGCCACTGCGCCGTCGTCAGTCAAGAGTCCTTCTTGTTCACAGGCAGCATCCGGGAGAACATCCGCTACGCCCGCCCGGAAGCCACGGAAGCCGAAGTCATCCAAGCCGCCCGCGCCGCGCACGTAGAGGAGTTCGTCCGCGAGCTCCCCGACGGCTACGACACCGAGGTCGGCGACGCCGGGGTCCGACTATCGGGTGGGCAACGCCAACGCATCACCATCGCCAGAGCCATCTTGTGTGATCCCGCCGTGCTGATCTTCGACGAGGCCACCAGCTCGCTCGACGCGAAGAGCGAGCGCTACGTGCAAGACGCCATCCAAGCCCTTCTGGGCGGCCGAACCGTCTTCATCATCGCGCACCGCCTCTCGACCATCCGCCACGCCGACAAGATCCTCGTACTCGACGGCGGCAAGGTCGCAGATCTGGGCCGGCACGAGGAGCTGATGGCCCGCGGCGGGCTCTACCGGGAGCTGATGGCGCTACAACCGAACCCGGAATAGCGGCCTTGCGGTTCGGTTCGGTTCGGTTCGAAATGCCTTGGCCCTGCGCTGCAGGCCCGGCTGTCCGACCGGGTGGGCGTCGGAGCTAACCCTCGAGGGCTTCTGCTGAAATCGAGACCAGGTTTCGGCCGGCGTGCTTGGCGAGGTACAGCTGCCGATCAGCTTCGGCGATCAAGCGCGACTTGTCTCCGCAAGAGCACGGCGTGACGAGGAGTGCTCCGCCGATGCTGAGCGTGATGTGCTCGACATTGCGGCCAAACTGAAGCGGCGTATCCGCGATGAAGCGCCTGAGTCGCTCCCCGAGTCCAGCCAGGCTCTCGAGCGTCGCGTTGGGAACGATGACCGCGAACTCATCCCCGCCAATCCGGGCCGCGATGTCACCTGCCCGGCACGTTCCCCCGAGCACCTGGCCCACCAACCGGAGAACCTCGTCCCCTGCCGGATGGCCGAATCCGTCATTGAAACCCTTGAAAGAGTCCACATCGATGACCAGCAGACCCAGACCATCCGCTCCGTCTTCCCCTTCGTCTTCCTTCGTGCCACGTTCGATCGCTTCGGAGAGGGCCGCCTCGTAGAATGCCCGATTCCCGAGACCCGTAAGCGAATCTCGATTGAGCTGCTCCGTCATCTGGGTCACTCGTGATTCGAGGGCTCTGGATCTCCGCTCCGATCGGTTGAGATCGGCGGCCGTCCTGTACGAGAGTTCGAGCATCTGCTCTCGAGCCTGAGCGAGCAGATGATAGGCATCGACCCCCTCACTGCTGCCGGCCTCCATGGCCTTCGGCAAGCGCTTCGCCTGGTCGGAAATGAAAAGCAGAAGTGCATCCATCCTGGTGGAATCGAGACCCAGATCCGCTGCCAGACCGTGGAGATCATCCAGGGCCTGACCTTTGGTCGTCTTTCCGAACCGCAGAGCCACGACAGCTCGAGCGGCGGTCAACACCTCGGCGAGAGGCTGTTGCGGATCACCTCCAGACGCCCAACCCGTGGCCCCGGCCCAGAGCTCTTCGGGGATCCCCCAGTGTTCCAGCAACCATTCGGTGGCATCGAGGTGATCGAAGCCGAGGGCTTTCGATTCTTCGTCGGCCGTGGGCCAGCCGTCGGCTCTGCGCAGGAGACGCTCGTATTGCTTCGGGATCAGGTGTGCCATCGCCAGTTGGCCGATCGTCGCGAGCAGCCCACACAGGAACGCTTCATCCGAAATGGTGCGGTCCTTGCGCAGCGCGAACTCCCGTGCTGCCACTGCGAACAGCACGGTCCGCTCCCAGAACTCGTCGTGCGAGAACGACTTCGCACCACCGTGGGAAGGCAGGGCCGCGGTCAGCGAGAAACCGAGGGCCAATGTCCGAATGGTTCGCAGGCCCAACAGACTGCACGCATCTGCCAGGTCGGTCACCGTCCTCGCGAGCCCGAACATCGGCGAGTTCGCGAGCTTGATGACCCGGGAGGCCAAGACCGGATCCCGGCTCAGGACCTCGGAATAGTCCTCGAAGCAGGCGCCTTCGTCCTTCGCCAACTCGATGATCGCAACCGCGACTTCGGGCGGAGAAGGAAGGGTCGCGCCGCGAATCAGTTCCCGGAAATCTCCAGATGAGACTTTTGCCATGTCGGTACGGTTGCCGTCGCTTTCGGTGATCTTGCAGTGGGCGTGCCTGAAAGACATCGGCGGCTCTGACGGGAGGCTTGATCCCCGCCTCATCCGGGCCCGGTCCCGACCTCGTCCCGGATGGAGGTTCATGAATGTCGAAAGCCCTGTTGCGCATGGTTTCCACAGACACGTGCATCGGGCGTTCGCTCTATCCGAGCCCCTCCCCCTCGTCGCGCCCCGACCCGAGACTCAACCGAAGACAATGCACGCCCTCCTCGGTCTCCAACCGCCGGGCCAACTCCTCGCGCGCCTCGACGTCGTGAGCCAGGACCTGGACCGAACCGTCCCCTTGGGAGCCGATCCCTTTGGCTCCGTGGGCGAGTTCGGACACCGCCGGGTGATCCAGGATTTCGTGCAACCGCGGGGACCGGAGTTCCTGGCTGGCCGGAGCCACCGCTTCGTCGAAGAGCGTCTGGGCCTCGTCGAGGCATGCACCCAATCCGACGACGTCTCCCGTCTCGATGGCTCGGCGTCCCTCGGCGACGAGCCGGATGTTCGCCTGCCCGAGCCCCTCGCGAACCCGGCGCGCTACCGCACCCTGCGTATTCGGATAACAGGCATTCAGATCGGACAGGATCCGGCGCGTATCCTTGCCTCGCCGAAGGTCCACGATCAGAAAATGAAACTCGGCGCCCGGTTCGACGACATCGACCTGCAACCCTTCCCCATCGAAAACGAGAGAGGTCACCTGACGACCGTAGGCACAGACCTGATCCATGCGCCCACATTCCGAGCCCGTGCGGCGCTCACCCGCGTAGGCCAGATCCATTTCGGTGGCCACATCGAGGCCGAGCCCATAGGCTTTCGAATAGGCTCGGGCGACCAGGACGCATACCGCCGCAGAGGATGAGAGACCCTTGCGGACGGGAAGATCGGAATCGACCCGCATTCGCAGGCCGCCGACCTGGAAGCGCTCGATGGCTTCGGCTGCAACACCTGCTGCATAGCTGAAGAAGTCGGCTCCGGCGGCGGCATCGGTGAGTGCTGCGACTGTCGCCTGGATTCGCGCCGGCCCCATCTCCTCACCGTGCGGCAGGACGCTCTCGATCTCGAGGGCATCCGCGATCGGCCGGGCCTCCGCGTGGAGACCCTGGTCGGTCCCGGCGACCAGGCAATGACCACGCGATATTTCCGGGTGGGTGCGCCGGTAACCCGCCGCCCAGTCGGAATGCTCTCCCATCAAACACAAGCGTCCCGGCACGAAGAGAGGCTTCAAGCAAGAGCCTCGCGATAGAGCACCTCGACCTCCTCGGCCAGCCGCTCCGGGGTAAAGCTGGTTTCAGCGCGCTTGCGTGCCTCGGCGCCGAACCCCTGACGCTTCTCCGTGTCATCGAGGAGCACCTGCCAGGCATCCGCCAATGCAGCGGGATCGTCGGCCACCAGCAGGCCGGTCTTCCCATCGACCACGATCTCGGGCAACGCTCCGAGGCGGGACACGACCGCGGGTATCCCACACGCCGCAGCCTCCAGGAGCGCCCGGCAGGTGCCATCGCTACCCGGCACGAGGAAGGTGAAGACGTCCATCGTACGCAACACATCCGCGTAGTCCTCGCGCCGGTAGCCAGCAAAGAGGACTCTCTCTTCCAGCCCCATCTCCCGGGCCGGCTGCTCGGCCAGCTCTCGGCGCCGGGTGCCGCGGCCAATCACCAGCAAGCGGAATGCGGGATCGCGCTCTGCCTGCACGCGGGCGGCTTCGAGAAGCAGGTCGAAGCGCCGGTGGGGCTGCACCCGGGCGACGATCCCGACGACGCGATGCTCAGGAGCCAACCCGAGTGCGCGACGCGACTCTGGATTCGGAGCGATCGGCCGAAAGCGCTCCACATCCACCGCACCGAACACCCCGCGGGTCGGCCGGCCACCACGCAGCAGCCGGTTGGCTCGAGCCGTCTGCGGGGAAACGCAGAGGAGCCCATCCGTGCGCGCGCCATACAGCCAACGATTCCAGGGACGATCCGGAATCTGCTCAGCAATCCGGTAGGAACGCACCACGGCCGGACGCCCGGACCGGGTGCGGCGCCCCGCGGCGCGCAGCGCGAGAACATGATCCCGGGTATGCCAGGTGTGGACGAGTTCGATTGCGTGCTCGTCCATCAGCTCGCGAAGCGCTCGGACCACGGAGCGATCCGCGAATGGCCGGACGCCACGCCCACGCGGAAGCTCCAGCGAGCAACGAAGCCCCGCCTCCGCGGCTTCGCTGCCGACGGATCGGTCGGCCCCCTCCGGTGCCGTAGGGCATCCCAGCCACACCTGATGTCCGCGAGCCCGCTGGCCCTCCGCCAGCCGAAGCATGGGCTCGGCCGGCCCGGTCCACTTCCAATCACTCGTCAGCTGGAGAACACGGAGCCCAGGCACTAGGCGGACTGTCCGGTATTGCCAGCGTCACGAGCATTTTTTCCGGAGCCGAGATGGCTCTGCTCCCATTGCTTTGCGTACTTCAGGAATACGTGAAAGGCCGTGGCCGCAGCAATGATGAAGCCCGGCACTCCGTCCCGATAGCCCTGTTTGAGAAGGAAGGCGCGCGCAAAGCGTGCCGGTGGACGCAGAATCATGTCGCGCAACGCATGGGAGCGACCACTCTCCAGGTTGGCCCTGGCCTGGATGCTGCTGAAATCCTGGATGCGGTCGACCTGATCCGTCAGATCGCGATAGCTCCAATGCCAGGCCTCGCCACGAAAGCGCCCCTGGCTTCCAGCCTCGGGCGAGAGTTCGACCCGTCCATGGGGATTCGTGCCGGCCCAACGCCCGGCTCCATTCCGGAACACGCGCAGCTGCCAGTCGGGATAGAACTCACCGTGCCGGATCCAACGCCCCAGATGCCAAGTGAGTCGATTGATCTCCATGCCGGCCACATCCGACGGCGGCTGGGCCAGGAACGCACGGATTTCCGCCGCCAACTGGTCACTCAACGCCTCGTCCGCATCGAGTGCCAGCACCCATTGCCCCCGGGCCCGATCCAACGCGAGGTTCTTCTGCTCGACATTTCCGTCGTAGGCATGCAGAAGCACCTCCGCACCGGCCTCTCGTGCCAGCTTTTCGGTGGCGTCCCCACTGCGATCGTCCACGATCACGATGATCTCGTCCGCAAATGCAACCGACGCGAGGCAGCGCGGAAGGTCTCGCTCCTCGTTGCAGGCGATGATGCAGACGCTGAGCTCCGGACGGTCCTCGCTCACGATCGCAACCGTTCGGCTTTGAGCACGGCGCTCACGATCGCAACCGTTCGACGACCAACACACCCTTCACCTTCTGGATCTCCTTCATCATCGTGCGCAGCGTAGCCACGTCACCCACCCACAGGTCGAAGGTCTGGGTCGCGGTCGAATCATCACGGGTATCGATTCGGGCCGAGCCGATGTTGATCCCCGCTGCAGAGATGGTCTTGGTCACCTTGGCCAGGAGCCCAGGTACGTCACGGGAGGTGACCTTGATGCGAATGCGCCGCTTCACATCCGAATCCTCTTCCCACTCGACGTCGATGCAACGTTCCTTGTCGAGTTCGAAGGCCACCCGGCATTCCCGAGAATGGACCGTGACGCCACGACCGCGGGTCACGAAACCGATGATCTCGTCTCCCGGAAGCGGCGAGCAGCAGCGTCCGAAGCGAACCAATACGTCACCGTGACCGTCGACACGGATGCCAGAACCGACGGTCTTGCGCTCTCGCCGGAAGAGATCGCGGAGCTTCCGCCCCTTGGTCGCTTCCTCTTCGGGGGGCGCACCGAGCTCCGGTCGGAGCATCTCGAGTACAGCCCGAGAAGAGACTCGGCCATAACCCACTGCGGCGAATAGATCCTCGACGCCACCCTTGACATAGCGAGTGACCACCGGATCGATCTCGCCACTTTCGACCGTCCGCGCCAGGGAGATGCTGGCCTTGCGCAGCTCCCGCTCCAGGATACCGCGACCAAGTTCGCGACTGCGTTCGTTCTCGGCCAGACGTACGGCGTGGCGGATGCGACTCTTCGCCTTCCCCGAAACGACGAACTCCAGCCAATCCTTCTTGGGGGTCTGGTTTGGATTCGTCATCACCTCGACCGTGTCGCCACTCTCCAGCTCCCGGGAAAGCGAGCGCATGGTTCCACCGACCTTCGCCCCGGAGCAGTGGTCGCCGACCTCGCTGTGAATCGCGTAGGCGAAGTCGAGAGCTGTCGAACCGCGTGGCAGGTTGATCACATCACCGTTCGGCGTGAAGATGAAGACCTCATCTGCGAACAGATCCAACTTGGCCGTCTCGAGGAACTCGTGCGGATCATCGAGTTCCTGTTGACGCTCCAGCAGCTGACGCAACCAGTTGAAGTTCTCGTCGTCCTGCTCCCGGCCGCCATGGCCCTTGTAGCGCCAATGGGCGGCGATTCCGAGCTCCGCGTGAAGATGCATCTCTTCCGTTCGGAGCTGGACCTCGATGCGCTCGCCATAGGGTCCGATCACCGTGGTATGCAGCGACTTGTAGCCATTGGCCTTCGGAAGGGCCACGTAGTCCTTGAAGCGTCCGGGTACCGGAGGCCAGGTCGAATGCACAAGGCCCAGCGCCGCATAGACCTGCTCGGTGCCACCGTCCAATACGATCCGAAATGCGATCACATCATAGACCTGGTCCAGGCTCAACCCCTGATCGGCCATCTTCGCGTGGATCGATGCCATTTCCTTGACGCGACCCGAGACGACAGCCCGGAGACCGGCCTCCTCGAGCGCCCGGGTCATGATGCCCTTGACTTCTTCGATGTATCGCTCGCGCTCATCGTGCCGGCCCCGGAGCATCCGCTCGAACTCGACGACGACATCCGGGTGCAGCGTCCGAAAGGCCAGATCCTCGAGCTCGCGCTTCATCCAATCGATTCCGAGGCGATGGGCCAGGGGCACGTAGATGTCGAGCGTTTCCTGCGCGATCGCCTGGGCCTTCACTTGGGGCATGAAATGCAAGGTCCGCATGTTGTGGATGCGGTCCGCGAGCTTGATCAGCAGGATGCGGATGTCCTTGGACATCGCGACGAGCATCTTGCGGAAGTTCTCGGCCTGGCGCGCCCGGGCCGAACGGAACTGGACCTTCGAGATCTTGGTCAGGCCCTCGACCAGGAAAGCCACCTCTTCCCCGAACAGACGCTCGATCTCGTCCAGGCCGGCGAGGGTATCCTCCACCGTGTCGTGCAGGAGCCCGGCGATGATCGTCACCTCGTCGAGTCGCATATCGACCAGGATGCCGGCCACCTCGAGGGGGTGGATCAGGTAGGGCTCGCGCGAAAGCCGCTCCTGCCCGTCGTGGACCTTCGCCGTGAAGACGTAGGCCCTCTGCAGGAGTTCGAGGTCGCACTCCGGATCGTATTCGAGCACGCGATCGGCGATGTCGTTGAAGCGCAACATGTTGGAAAAACGCTTTCAAAACGGGGCGTTGCCGGAGAGTACCGGAGTGGAAGGATTGCGACCAATTCCGACCCGCCACACCAGGGGGCCCTGCCCACGGCCAATGTCTGCCCGGGCGCCCCAGTTGCGGCAGAATGGAGCGAGACGAGAGCCCACGAACCCTGACCCTCGAGGATCCCATGCCGACCGACTTCAGCCAACAGGCACTCGACAGGCTTCGCGACGCCAGCCACTTCGAGTGGTACGTGATCCCGCTGCTGGTCATCGTGTTCTACATCTACTCGGTCGAGGTCGAGCGGCGCAACTGGAACGTATTGTTCGCAGGGCTCGCCTTCTGGGGCATGGACTGGTTCAACGAGATCTGGAACGGGCTCGTGTTCCACTTCACCCAGTACGCGCCGATGTGGGCCACACCCGGCGACAGCGCCTACGTGATCTTGATCGGCCTCAACATCGAGATCTGCATGATGTTCGCCTTCATGGGGATCTACGGCGCGAAACTGCTGCCCGCCGACAAGTCACTGAAGATCTGGGGGGTGCCCAACCGCTGGCTGCTGGCAGCCGTCAATTCCGTCGTCTGCGTGATCGTCGAAATCTTCCTGAACGCCGTCGATGCACTGACCTGGGATTGGTCGTGGTGGAGTGCGCACAGCCCGATTCCGATTTTCTTGTTCGGCTACCTGCACTTCTACCTGGTCGCCTATTGGGTGCACGACATGGGGAATGTTCGCAAGCAGGCCATCACCGTCGGGACGATCTTCGCCTTGGACGCGGTCTGCCTGCTGGTCTTCGGAGCCCTGCTGGGCTGGATCTGATCACGCACGAACGGGCCTGTCTGGCTTCCCGTCAGCTGCGTCCGGGGATGGGCAGGATGCCTTTCAGGCCTTCGACGACCCGGGCCCGGCCGAAGCGCTCGCGCACGTCTCCGGTTTCGCCGCTGCGTTCGGCATGGATGATGGAGAGCAGGTCCCGTGTCGCCTGGTCGGCCGACTCGTTCACCACCGCATAGTCGAACAGATGAACCGAGGCCAGTTCGACGTGAGCCGTTTCGAGACGTTTGGCGATGGCTTCATCCGAGTCCGTGCCGCGACCCCGCAGCCGCGATTCGAGCTCCTGCAGAGTCGGAGGAAGCAGGAAGACGAGCCGGGCGTCGTCTCGTCGCGAGCGTAGCTGGCGGGCGCCCTGCACTTCGACTTCGAGCAGGAGGTCGCGTCCACAGGCCAGAGGCTCGTCGATCGATTTCCAGCTCGTGCCATATTGGTTGCCGGCATACTCGGCGTGCTCGACGAAGCCACCCTCGGCCACCAACTCGGCGAAGGCCTCTGCGTTGACGAAGTGATAGTGCACGCCGTCCTGCTCGCCTGGGCGGCACGGGCGAGTGGTATGGGAGATCGAGAATTCGACCTGGCCGTCGTGCTCCACCACGGCGCGGCATACGGTGGTCTTGCCCGTGCCCGACGGCGCCGAGACGACGAACGGAATGCCCCGACGGCCGCTCATTTCGTCTCGTCTTCCGCTGTGAGGCGCGCTGCGATCGTCTCCGGGTTGATCGCCGAGAGGATGATCAGATCGCTATCCGTCAGCAGGATCGAACGCGTGCGCCGCCCCTGGGTGGCATCGAGTAGCTTACCGCGGCCGGCCGCCTCCTCCCGCAGCCGTCTCATCGGTGCAGACTGTGGCGAGACGATCGCCACCACGCGCGATGCCATCACCAGATTCCCATATCCGATGTTCAGCAGGCGCAGGTCCTGGTCGTCACTCGACATTCTGCACCTGCTCGCGGATGCGTTCGACCTCCGTCTTCATATCCACGACGAAGTGGGCCAGAGGCGCATCGCTTGCCTTGGACCCGACCGTATTGGCCTCCCGCATCATCTCCTGCAGCAGGAAATCGAGTCGCCGGCCGCAGGGCGTCTCGGAATCGGCGGTGGCGAGCACTTCGCCGAACTGCTCGACATGACTGCGCAGACGCACGAGTTCTTCCGTCACGTCGAGCCGGTCGGCGGCGATCGCCACCTCCTGGTATAGGCGCGCCTCGTCGAGATTGCCGAGCTCCTCACGAAGCTGGTCCGCACGCTTGCGGATCCGCTCCCTGGCCGCCGCCACCACATCGCCTGACCGCGCCTCCAACGAACCGACGAGTGCGAGGACGGCCTCGAGGCGCCCACGCAGCTCGCGCTCCAGGGCCTGGCCCTCCCGCAGGCGCATCTCCAGGGTCTCCTCTGCAGCCCGATCGAGGGCCTCCTCCAGAACCGTCTGGGCTGCCTCCACGTTGAGCTCCTGCTCGACCAGACGTGCCACGCCGGGCAATGCGACAAGCTGTACCGCGGGAAGCTGAACCGCCTCGCCTCCGGCCAGCTCGGCTGCAAACGCGCGATACTGATCCGCGACCTCCACATCCAGAACGAGACGTGCACGCGGCGATGCGTTCTGCGGAAAGGCGACCGAGGCATCGACCTTCCCGCGCTGGAAGCGGCTCCGCAGGCGCTTCTTCAATGCGGGCTCGAGGACCGAGAACAGCCGTGGCACGCGGACCGACACATCGAGGTGCCGATGGTTGACACTGCGAACCTCGACGAAGATCGGCAGGCCATCGATCTCGAGATCCACCCGGCCAAAGCCCGTCATCGAGTGGATCATCGGGTTCGACCTCCTGTTCGAGCGGCGTCTGCTGCGGCTGGGAGGAACTGCAGGATTTCTTCCGGGGTCGCTGTCGCCGTGCCGAGCTTGCCCACCACCACACCGGCAGCAGCGTTGGCAATCACGGCCGCCTCGAGCAGGGTTCCGCCGGCAAGCCGTGCCAGCGTGAGCGCCGCAATCGATGTATCGCCCGCACCCTGGACATCGTAGACCTCACTATGGGCGATCGGAACGTCGACGGGCGGAAAATCTCCCTCGAAGATGGTCATCCCATCGCCACCACGGGTCACGATCACATCCGAGCCACCCAGGCTGCGACGAAGCTTGGCCACGGCGCGATAGAGATCGTCCCGGCTACGGATGCGAATTCCGGTGAGCTGTTCTACTTCGCGTTGATTCGGCTTGACCAGACTCGCACCCCGGAAGCTCGCGACGTGGTCCTTGGGATCGACCGTGACCGGCAGCCCCGCCTCCTTCGCGCGCGCCATCAGACCCTTCAGCACGCGCTTGTTCAACATCCCCTTGCCGTAATCTTCGAGCACGAGTCCGTCACTGCCGGATAGGGCCGCATCCACTGCGGCCCACAGGGCCCGGGAAGCGCCGGTCGAAATCGGCTCCTCGGTCTCCCGATCGAAACGCAGCATCTGCTGGGAGCGGGCTTCGACCCGCGTCTTGCGCGTGGTCGGCCGGCCTTCCTCCCTGACCAACCCCTGCACATCGATACCGAGATCCTTCAGCAGGTCGATCACCCTGTTGCCAGCCCAATCGTCCCCGACCACACCGCAGAAGCGGCAGATCGCACCCATCGCCACGGCGTTTCGCACGACATTGCCAGCCCCACCGAGCGCCATCGATTCGCGAGTGACGTGCACGACCGGCACCGGTGCCTCGGGACTCACCCGATCGACATCGCCCCACAGATACTCATCGAGCATCACATCGCCCACGACCAGCAGGCGCACGCGAGCGAAGCCCTTCACGAGCTTTTCGAGCCTGCGTCGATCGAGACGGACCATCAGCGTGTGAGACCGCGGGCCTCGAGCTCCCGGGCTGCCTGTTCGACCCTGTCGTCGGCCTTCTGGGTCCGAATCCACTCCAGGAGATTGCGCATGCCACTCTCCATCGTCATGGCCGGGGCATACCCGAGCTGCTTCTCGATCCGGCTCGTGTCGGCAAAGCAGTGCCGGATGTCTCCGGCCCGGAACTTGCCGACGACATCGGGCGGATCGGGGAAATCGAGTTGCTCCGCCAGGATCTCGGCGACCCGCAGTATCGACGTCGAACGGCCGGTCCCGACGTTGAAGACCTTCCCGTCCGCCTCGTCCTTCCCCATCGCCAGCAGGTTCGCCTGGACGATGTCGGAGACGTGCACGAAGTCCCGACTCTGGAGGCCATCCTCGAAGATCATCGGCCGGTTGCGATTCATGATGCGGGACGAGAAGATCGCCATCACGCCGGTGTAGGGGTTCGAGAGCGATTGGCGTGGCCCGTAGATGTTGAAGTAGCGAAGCGCCACCGCGGGGATCCCGTAGGCCGCACCCACCGCCAGGAACATCTCCTCGTGATCCCGCTTGGTGATCGCATAGATCGACGTCGGAACGAGGGGCTTCTGCTCGGGTGTCGGGATCGGTTGGAGCTCGCGCCCGTCGTCGTCGTGCATCTCGAAACGCTGGGCCTCGAGAGCGGAGTCGGGGCGCAGCCCCGGGAACACGGTCGCGCCCTCGGGGGTTCGATAGGCGCCCTCACCGTAGATCGACATTGAGGAAGCGACGACCATCTTTTGGACGCGGTCGCGGCGTGCCACGATCTCCTCGAGCAGCACCGCAGCACCTACGCTGTTCACGGAGACGTATTGCTCCATCTGGTACATGGATTGGCCGACCCCGACCGCAGCCGCCTGATGGAAGACCTGGTCGATGTCTTCGAGCGCCCGCGCCACCGCGGCCCGGTCGCGAACATCGCCCACCTGCAGCTCCGCATCCTCGTGCAGATGAGTCGGGCGCTGCCCGCCCTCGCCATGCACCTGGGGGTCGAGATTGTCGAGCACGCGGACCCGATGGCCCGCCTCCACCAACGCATCGACGAGGTGGGACCCGACGAAACCAGCACCTCCCGTCACCAGCACGTTCACGCCGTTTCCCCTTCCTGATCGGCTGCCCGCAATGCACGCAACCCTTCGTTTTCCGGACAACCGCGCAGATGCCAGCGCAGCACCCGCCAATCCTGCTCCCAACGCCCACGCATGGAGGACGAGAAGACTGCACCGGGCCCCCGCATCATCACGTAAAGCAACGCTTTCGCAATGCGCAGGGTTTTGATCCAGGCAGCTCTCGTCCCTCCCCGATTCTTGCGGAAGAAATGATACAGGGAGCGGTGATATTCGATCCTCGTCTCTGCCGGAATCTTCTTCTTCGTGCTGGCTCCGAATACGTGGATCACCTGGGCATCGGGCACGTGCATGATCTTCCAGCCCGCCGCAGCAATGCGGTAGCACCAATCCGTTTCCTCGAGGAAGAAGAAGTAGTCCTCGGGCATCGGACCGACCCGCTCGAGAACCTCCCTGCGGACGAAGAGGCAGGCGCCGAGCACCGCTTCCACCGGAATCGGCTCCGGATGTTCGAAGCGTTTGGACGGAAAGCGCCGCGGAAAGAGCTTCTCGAGCACGCCCTTCGGAAAGATCTCCGTCACGAGGCTCGGATAGTTGTGAATGCAATTCTGTTTGGTCAGATCGGGGTTCAAGAGCTGCGGCCCGACGACGCCGACCTCAGGATGGGCATCGAGGTACCGAACGCACTTCTCGAGGGCATCCGGGAGCACCACGGTATCGCTATTCAAAAGGACGGAGTGGCGCCCCTTCGCTCTGGCCAGGCCCACGTTGTTTCCGGCGGCGAAGCCGATGTTCTGCGGCAGCGCGATCACATCGGCCCAACCGAATTTTTGACGCACGGTCTGGACACTGCCGTCCTCGGAGCCATTGTCGACCACGAGCGTCTCGACCTCGATACGACCCTCGCCCTGCCTCCCCAGGATCTCTCGCTCGATGGATTCGAGCGCATCGAGCAGGACTTCCCGGGCATTCCACGTGACGATGACGATGGAGAGATCCGTCATGCGGTCGCTTCCAGACTGCCGCCATCGCGCACCACCCATTGGGCACCCTGCCAACTGCGAGCGGCGTCGGCGGCCAGCGCCGGAAGCGCTCGCGCACTGACATGCTCCGGCGAGATGCGCGTCATGCAGCGATGATCGGTCGGACATTCGCGCGCATAACATGGACGGCACGAAACATCGGCCGTCAGGATCTGCACCCGGTCGAGATTCAGATCCGTCTTTTCGAGAGCGGTCGAACCCATCATCACCACACAGGGCACACCGAAGGCGACCGCGATATGTCGGGCGCCGGCATCATTGCAGACCAGCAGCCTCGACTCGCGCAGGACCGCCTTCAATCCGCCCAGTGAAAGCTCCCCGGCCAGCGCCGCCGAGGGCGCGGTCATCGCCGCCGCCACCTCGCCTACCAGGCCGCGTTCGGCAGGCGTGCCCACCACGACGACCCGGGCACCGGCGCGGGCCAGCGCGTCGCCAACCGCGGCAAAGGACTCGGCGGGCCAGCACTTGGAGGATCCGTAGGATGCCCCGGGAGCCAGTACGGCGTAGGGCTGCTCCGGGTCGATTCCGTCCTTGTCGAGGCGCTCGTGCGCCTCCCCTTCTTCAGCGGCCGTGACGAAGAGCTCCAGATGCGTGCCCCGGCGTTCACATCCCAGGGCCTCGATGAGCCCCAGTACATGAAGCTCCCGGGCCAGCATCAGCCGGCGCCCGCCAGAAGCCGGCAGCGAAACCGGGCGGTGCAAGAGCGCCCGGCGCCAGCCGCGCCGATAGCCCACGATCTCGCGAACCCCGGCCAGGCGCATCAGAAGCGCCGCGGAGAACGAATCCGGCAGACACACCCCCAGATCGAACCCGGGGGAGGAACGGGGGGCCCGCATCTGCATGGCCTCGCGGACGAGCGCGCCCGTGCCTTGTCCGTAGGAGGACACGGGAACGACGGCGTCGAACCAGGGAGCACCCGCGGCGAGCTGCTCGAGACCGGATCGGACTGCCAGCGTGATGCGTGCCTCGGGGAAGCCCGCTCTCAAGGCCCGGAAGCCCGGGGTCGCCATGATCCAATCGCCGGTCCAGTTCGGCCCCCGAATGAGAATTTCCTGAGGCTTGGTCATGGGTTACGGCGCGCGGAACCTAACACTGGGTCCCCTCCCCCGCCAGAAGCTCGCGGGCAGCCTCAATGACCGAATCGGGGGTTATTACCCTCATACACGAGGCAGCTGCGCACCCGCGGCGGCAGGGATTGCAGCCGACCTGAGTCCGAACCGTGCGCGAAGGCGTGGCCGGCGAGGGCTGGTTCTCGATCGGGTCGGTCGGGCCGATCAGCTGGACGACCGGTGTCCCCACGAGAGACGCCACGTGAAGCGGCCCGGTATCGCCGCCAAGATACAACCGGCTGGCCTGGAACAGAGCCGCCAGATCGAGAAGGGTCGGGGTTTCCGGAGCGCGGCGAGCTGCGCCTCCGGCTGCAGCGACCACCGCGTCGGCGAACTCCCGATCATCTCGGGCGGGGCCAGCAGTCACCACGGCAGGCACGCCTTCACCCGCCAGTGCTCGAGCGACCTCCGCGTAGCCCTGCACCGTCCAGCGCTTATGGGCTGTCGCATCGCTGGTGCCCGGATGAATCGCGATCGGAGCCGGACCGGGGCCCAGAGCCTTCGCCGCGTGCTCCACCCGTTCCTCCGTCAACACGAGAGGCCGATCCATTGCGGACTCCGAGACTCCCAGATAGCGAACCAGGGCTTCGTTGCGTTGAAAGCGACTCTGGCGGGGCGGGACGAGCTGAGCGTGCTCCGTCGCGAACCAATCCGAAGCCTCCCGGGCGAAGGGCCGGGCGTAGGCCACACGGCGTCCGGCCCCCGAGAGCCAGGCCAGCGCACCGCTCTTCAGGATCGAGTGGAAATCCACCACCAGATCGAAGCGCTCCGCGCGAAGCGCCTTCAGCCAGCTGCCACCAGCCGCCCAGAAACGGTCCGGCCGCGCCCGGCGCAGGGCAGTCCGCAGCTGCGGCCGGGGGAAGACCAACACCTCGTCGAGCCAGGGGATGCCTCCCAGCAGCGAGGCGGAGGGCGGCTCGACCAGCCATGCGAGATGAGCGTCCGGATAGCCCCGGCGCAGGGCCGAGGCAGCCGGCAACGTGCGAACGACGTCACCCAGCGCCCCCAGACGCAGGATCAGGATCCTCTCCGCCGGCGCGGGGGCCCCCAGGGCATTCGTGCAGGTATGAATGGCGAGCCTCGCGGGGGGAAACGGCGACCGGTAGGATACCCGGCCATGCGGATCCCGCGCACCTTGTCGATCTACGTCCTGCGTGAGCTCGGGCAATACGCAGGCATTGGCCTGCTCGCCGTGGGCTCGGTGATGCTCTCCCAGCGCATCCTGCGCGAGCTGAACGACATCGCCGGCATCGGCATCGGCTTCGGGGACATGCTCAACCTGATGGCCTACCTGCTGGGCATGCTGGCGGCCTATTCGATCCCGGTCGCCTTCCTGTTCGGAATCCTGGTCGCCGTCGGCCGCATGTCTTCGGACGCGGAAGTGACGGCCATGCGTGCTCTGGGGGTGAGCCTGGGCCAGATCGTGATACCGGTCGCGGCCGTCGGCCTGATCGTCTCCCTGTGCACGGGTTGGCTGCTCAGCTCCGTCGAGCCCGGAGCGCGGAGGGATCTGCGCGGCTTCCTCGGAGAGGTGGCCTCCCGCGGTGGGATCATCGAGGCGGGAGCATTCAACGAGCTCGATACCACCGGCCAGCGGCTGCTCTTCGTCGATGGGCGCAATGACAACAACGAGCTGTCCGGCGTGCTGATCTCCGACCGCACCGACCAGAAGAACCCCTTCACTGTCGTCGCCAACCGCGGCCGCTTCGACTTCGAGCGCGATTCCGGTACCGGAGTGATCCGGCTGTTCGAGGGAGACATCCATTTCGAGCGCGAGGATGCCGGCGACGACCGCTACCAGCGCATCTCGTTCCAGGAGTTCGAGTACACATTCGACCTCTCCGCGCTGGCCACTCCCGGCTTCAATCGTATCCGTCCCCGCGAGATGACCAACAGCGAGATCCAGCTGGTGCTGAACGATTGGGGCCCGAACGGCAAGGCCCCGAGCTACGTGCGGGTGAAGTCCCGTGATCGCTACGAGATCCAGCTGCATCGACGCCTTGCCTTGCCCGTAGCACCCTTCCTCTTTGCGTTGCTAGGTGTTCCGCTGGGCCTGCAGCGATCCCGGGGCGCTCGTTCCTGGGGGGTTCTTCTCTGCGTCGTACTCGTGTTCAGCTACTACACCCTGCTCTCGGCCGGTGAGTACCTCGCCGAAGAGAGCATCGCCCCGGCTGCCGTTTCACTTTGGCTTCCGAACCTCGTCTTCGCCGCCGTCGCCGCATTCCTTCTCTACCGCGCGCGACACGCGGAGAGCTGATCGCCGGGACAGGGTGACGTCCTTGCCGGAATTTCGCGTCATCTCGTCCGGCCGGATCCGGCTCAGCGTGGACGAGAGCTTCGCCGAAGACGTCCAGCGCCTGGGCTGGTCGGAGCCGGGCGGGCTCGACGCCGAATTCCGCAGCGGCCCGGACACCGCGACTGGCCGCGTACCGCTGGCTGTCGCCTCCGTACCCGGCCGCTCGGAACGAATCGCCTTGCGACGCCTCGTACACGGCGGCCTGCTCGGCCCTCTTCTGGGTCGCGCCTACCTGGGGACAGGGCGGGCCACTCGCGAGATCGCCGTCACCGCCGAACTGCGCGCCGCTGGAGCCCCGGTGCCGCAGGCCATCCTGGCCGCCGGTGAACGCATCTTCGCCGCATGGTGGGCCCTGACGGTAGGCACTGTGTTCGAAGAAGACACCCGCGACGGCCTCGTTTGGCTGGAGACCTGCCCGGATGCGGAAACGCTCCTGCCCGTGGCCCGTGCCGCGGGTCGGGCAGTTCGCGCTTTCCACGACGCTGGCGGACGTCACGCGGACCTCCATGTCAAGAACCTGCTGGTGCGCGAGTCCACGCCACCGGAAGTGATCCTGATCGACCTCGATCGCGCCCGCATCACACCAGGGCTCACTCCGGGCGAGCGCATGTCGCAGATCATGCGCCTGTTTCGTTCACTCCTGAAACGAGAAGTCCTCCCGATCGTCGGAACCCGCGGAGTCGCCACATTCTTCGGCGCCTACTGCGGCCAAGACCGTGCCCTCAGGCGCGCTCTTCTGCGCAAAGTGGATCGCGAACTGCGCAAGGTCGCGGTGCACGCGCTTCGCTATCGATCGGGTCACGGCTGAATCTTTCCGTCAGCGATGTCCCGCTTCCCATCTCGGAGACGTCCGCTGTGCTCAAGGCGCCTGCGGGCGAGTGCGTGGGCCAGCTTGGTCTTCGCGGGGTTGGGAGGGGGATGGTCCTGGGGGCAAGGGGGTTCCTCTTCTCCTGCGAGCGCCTGGGCTTGCCGGCGTCGTGGGCGCGGTGCTTTTGCCGGCGTGTGTGGAGACGAGGCCGGCTCCAAATCGCGGGGAACAGAGCTGCGCGCGGGGTCTTGGTCGGACCGAGGACGTGAAGGCAATTTCGTGTACTTTCTCCTTGACAGATCGCATAACCTCGCTAGTTTCAACATGATGTCGTGTCGTTCTACCCAGCAAGAACTTCCCCTTCGCGTCGCTTGCGGTTGGGGCGGAAGGCGAGAAAGGGCCGGGCGTCGGCGCACTCCGGATTCGCGGGTGGCCCATCTTCGACGTGCGGCGCTGGCTTCGCGGTTTCCCTGCCATGTGACGCTGAAGGTCCGGCCCGATGTGCCGTCACTCCGCAGTGCGCGGCTGGTGCGGGAGATCGAGCGGTCGTTCGCTCAGGTGCTGGAGCGGGGGGACTTCCGGCTCGTCCACTACTCGATCCAGTCGAACCACGTGCATGGGATCGTCGAGGCCCAGGATGTGGATGCGCTTGGCAGGGGGATGAATGCGCTGGGGGCTCGCCTGGCGCGGGCCGTAAACAGGGTATTTGGGCGGAATGGGAGCGTGCTGCTCGACCGCTTCCATCACCGGGTGCTCCGGACGCCCACCCAGGTGCGGAATACGCTGCGCTACGTGCTTCTGAATGCTCGTAGGCACCTGAAGAAGAAGCCCCTTACCACGAGGATCGATCCTGCGTCTTCAGGGCGCTGGTTCGAGGGCTGGCGGCGCTCTGCTATGGGGCTGGTGGCCCAGGCACGTGAACGACCCGGCGGAGAGGTCGTGGCCATCGCCATGCCCCACACCTGGCTCTTGGCGGAGGGCTGGCGCAAGGCGGGGCCACTTCTCGATCCGGCTGAGGTTCCAGGCGCTGCTTGACGGAGCCGCGAACCCGAGTCGGCCTCGTTTCCGCCCATGCGGGCCAAAGCGCCGCGCCCGCCATGCTGGCGAGCCCAGCAGCTCACAGGAGAAGAGGAACCCCCTTACCCCCGGGACCATCCCCCCTCCCAACCCCGCGAAGACCACGCTGGCCTACCCACCCGCCCGCAGGTGGCGCAACGCCACTCGCACGAGCCTCAGCCTCGCGATCGGTTGCGCTCGCGCACCGACAATCGGTCTGCACCCGCGAGACAACCAGCCGGGATGGCACCTGATCAGCCCAACGCGGTGTGATCGCGCGCTGCACGGGGTGGGTGCGCGATCCCGGGAACGGTCGCGTTGCGACCCGCGGCCTTGGCGCGCAAGCGATCCTCCAACCAGTCGAGGAAGGCTTCCGCATCCCGGACCCGCGTCTCCTGAGAGAGGACGAGGAGTTCCACACCGCGGATCCAGCGCGGCAACAGCTTGCCCGCATCCTTCTCGGTGGTGAGCCAGACCGCGGCTTCGGCCTCCAACCCCCGAAGATCCGAAGCCTGGTAGACATGATGGTCGGCGAAGTTCCGCTCGGCCACGACGCAAGCGCCCAGCCCTTCGACCGTCTCTCGAAAAGAAGCCGGGCGTGCGATGCCGCAGAGCAGACCCACAGGACGTCCGACCAGCGCCTCGACCGGTGCATGTGCACCACCTCCGAGTGGACGCGTCTGCGTCGCTACGCGCTCGACTTCGAAGCGCCGGACCAGCGGGGCCTTCTCATCCAGAAACGCGGCATCCGCATCGCCGAGCGGTCCGTCTACGATGCCGATCGCATCCGCGCGACAGAGGGTCTCGGGGCGCTCTCGCAACGGACCGCGGGGGAGGAGGTGTCGATTGCCAAAGCCCGCGCTGCCGTGGACGGTCACCAGATCGACGTCTCGCACCAGCCGGTGATGCTGGAAGCCGTCGTCCAGCACGAGCACGTGGGCATCGAAGGCAGCGACGGCGCGCTGGCCAACGAGATCCCGCCGCGCGCCGACGATCACCGGCACGCCCGGTGCGAGGGCAGCCAACAACATGGCCTCGTCGCCGACGACTTCACTACGGCCTCGCACATAGCGGCCATCGGAGACGACCCGAACCGCGTCGTGCCCGCTCCCTCCATAGCCGCGGCTGGCGAGCACAACCCTGTGGCCCCGGGCGCGCAGCGCGGCAGCCACCCAGGCTGCGGTGGGTGTCTTGCCCGCACCCCCCGAGACCAGGTTGCCGACGCTGACGACCTTGCATGCCAGCTGGCGACGAGACGACCAGCCCCGATCGTAGGCGAGGCGGTGCAGCCGGGCCGCGACACCATAGAGAGCCGCCGCAACCGACATGGGCAGGAGCGCAAGTCGCCTCCAACCTTTCGACTCCGTTTCAAACCAGCTCGGTCGCTTCATCAGCCTGCGCTTCCCCGCACCCGATCGATCAGCGCGAGCACATCGTCGACCGCACTGCGATGGAGCTCGAGTGCGAGCTGCCCTGCCTCGATCCTACGGCGAGGATTCTCTGACAGCACATCCTCCAGGGCTCTTGCCAGGGCCTTCGAATCCGACACCTGGATTCCCGATCCGGAATCGAGCAGCAGACGTGCGCTCTCCCGTGCATTGCCGACATGGGGACCAAACAACACCGGGCAGCCCGCCTGAAGCGGCTCGAGCAGGTTGTGTCCCCCCACCGGGACCAGGCTGCCGCCGACGAAAGCCGCCTGGGCCACGCCATACAGGCTGGCCAGCTCGCCCAGGGTGTCCAACAGCAAGACGTCTCCGTCTTCCAACACGTCTCCGGCGAGTGCCGAACGCCGGCGCGGCTTTGCGCCGGCCGCACGAAGTGCGGACTCGGCAGCATCCACCTTTTCCGGGTGACGTGGCGCGACGACCAGCACGAGCTTCTGGCCCCGCGCTCTCACCTCTTCGGTGGCGTGGAGCGCTGCGATTTCCTCACCCGGGTGTGTACTGCCCGCCACCCAGCATGGCGTCGCCGAAAGAGCCCTCACGAGCTCGCCTTCGAGAGGCGCCGGAGCCGACGGCGGCGCGAGTTTCAGATCGCCGGTCACCTCCACCCGATCGCTGTCCAACCCAATCGCAACGAAACGCTCGGCGTCCACCTCGCTGCGGGCGCCAACCGCGGCCAACCCGGCCAGCGTAGGTGCCAACAGACGCTGCATCCGGCGATAGCGGGGAAAACTCCGGTCCGAGATGCGCCCGGACACCACCAGCACGGGAATCCCGTGCCGCGAAGCCGACGCAATCCAACACGGCCAGAGCTCCGTCTCGATCAGCACCAGCACGCTGGGGGCGGTTCGGTTCAACGCGGCCGTGGTCGACCAGGGGTGATCGATCGGAGCCAGGCCGGACGCCAGCTCGGGGCGAAGACGGCGCGCCAGCGCTCGTCCGGTGGTGGTCGTCGTGGTGGCGACCACCGCTTCACCGCGAGCCAGCAGCGGATCGATCAGCCGCAGAGCGGCTTGCAGCTCACCCACGCTCGCCCCGTGAATCCAGATCGGTGCAGCACCTGCGCTCTGCGGCGAGCGCAGCCCGAGCCTCTCCGCCAGGCCGGTTCGCCATGCGGGGCGAAGAGCCAAGCCGAGCAGGCCGAATGGTATTCCGATCAGCGCGGTCAACGCCGCCAGGCTATGCGCCAGCAGCCCCATCCGCCATCTCCACTGCCATCATCTGCTGTGCGAGGTCGGCAGTTCGCTCCGAAGCACCTCCGTGCCCGAGCCGCTCTCGCACGCCAGCCAATGCAACCTTCTGGGTCTCGCGCTCCGGACCGGCGATTCGGGCCAGCAACGCTTCGGCGATCGGCTCTGGAAGCGCCTCTTCTTGAAGGAACTCTGGAATGATCGTCTCGCCTGCGATCAGATTCGGCATCGTGAACGACGGGACCTTGACCAGACGACGCATCAGGAACGCGGTCAGCGGATGCGCGCGAGCCGCGACGACCGCAGGCGTCCCGAGCACCGCGATCTCGACGGTCACCGTGCCGGGCTTCGTGAGCGCCACATCGGCCGCGCGAATGACATCCAGGGTACGCCCTTCGAAGACGCGGAGATCGATGAGCGACGGCAACCCGGCCTCACGTATGCGCAGATCGATCGTCTCGCGCGGGATGCTGGGCGCGACCCCGACCGTGAATCGGACCCGTGGATCCTTTGCGTGCACCGCCTTCACGACCTCGAGTTGGAGCGGCAGTGTATCGCGCACCTCGTTGCGACGGCTCCCGGGCAAGAGCGCGATACAGGGCGCGTCCCCCTCCAGGCCGAGCACGGCGCGGGAACTCGCAGCATCTCCCCCATCCAGGAAGGGACGCAGATGATCGACGACCGGGTGCCCGACGAAGGTGACCGGCAGACCGGTATTGGAGTAGACCTCTTCCTCGAACGGGAAGATCACGGCCATCCGGTCGACCCGCCGCGCGATCTTCTGGATCCGCCCCGTCCGCCAGGCCCAGACCTGCGGGCTGATGTAGTAGAGCACCGGGACCCCCGCCTTGCGTGCAGTTCGCGCCAACGGAATATTGAAGTCCGGCGAGTCGACCAGGACCACGAGATCCGGCCGCTCCTTCAAGACCCTCCGAAGACGTCGCCAGGCACTGACGATCCGGCCGACATCGCCGAGCACCTCGACCAGGCCACCTACCGCGATCTCGTGCTGGTGCACGATCAGCTCCACGCCGGCCTTCTCCATCGCCGTTCCGCCGAGCCCGATGAAGCGCGCATCCGGAAGCCGTCGCCTGAGCACCTCGACCAACGCGGCCGCATGCTGCTCACCCGAAGCGTCCCCGGCCGACACGAAGATCCTACTCACGAGAGCGGCTCCAGGGCCGGCATGGCCTCCACGACCCGGAGCGCCGAGCGCAGCGCCGCCAGCCCGTGGTCGGCGGCCCCTTCACCCGCACCCCGGGTGCGCACCGCGTCTCGAAACGAACGCAGCTGGGCTTCGAGTGCATCCGCCCGGTCGATGGCCATGCGGTCGAGAGAGACCTGTCGCCGACCCTCGTCATCCGGCGGTCCGCGCTCGGCAAGCACGACTTCGCGCTCGAGCAGATCGATCGAGAGATAGCCGTCGGCTTGGAAGAAACGGATCTTGCGCAAAGGTTGGGGGGATACACGGCTCGCAGTGACATTCGCAACGCAGCCACTTGCAAAGGTGAGGCGCGCGTTCGCAATGTCGACCCGCTCCGTGATGACGGGCACGCCGATGGCTTCGATCCGCTCCGGCTCGGCACCGACCACCCGTTGGATCAGATCCAGATCGTGGATCATCAGGTCGCGTACCACATCCACATCGGTCGACCGATCGGGAAACGGACCGAGCCTGTGCGATTCGACGAAGAGGGGCCGGTGGATGCGTTCCGCGGCCTTTCTCATTGCGGCGTTGAACCACTCGAGGTGGCCCACTTCCACCACGCGGCCGGTTTCTCGCGCTTGCGCGAGCAGCTTCTCCGCTTCAGCCAGGGTCGCCGCAATCGGTTTCTCCACCAATACGTCGAGCCCGGATTCCAGCGCTTCCCCGACTACTTCTGCGTGATGCACGGTCGGCACCGCGACGATCACCGCATCGAGCCCTGAAGCGACCTTTTCCAGATCATCGGCCGCCACGACACCCAACTCGGAGGCCACACTCCGCGCTCGTTCGATGTCTGTATCGACGACGGCAACCAACTCGACGCCTTCATCTCGAAGTGCTTTCGCCTTCTGGGCATGAAAGCGGCCCATATGCCCGACACCGATCACCGCGAGGCGCACGATCAAACCTCGCCCTCCCCCGCTTCGAGCATTCCATCCGTGAAGCCGACCACGGCGATTCCATGTCGATCGGCCAGGGCCAGCAGTGCCTTGCGCTCGAGCATCACGGTCTTCCCAGCCTCCACTGCAAGGGCCTTCGCTCCGCAGTCGACCAGTACCTGCAATGTGGCCAACCCGATCGTGGGTACGTCGAAACGCATGTCCTGAGCCGGTTTGGCAACCTTCACGACGCTGGCGCCCGGTTCGCCCAGCGCACAGCCGCGCTCGACCGCGGCATCCGTGCCCTCGACGGCTTCCAGTGCGAGAATCGCCCGCCCCTTCACCACCACGGTCTGGCCCACGTCGAGCGCTCCGATCGCCTTGGCGATCGGCCAGCCGAAGGCGATATCCGCAAGCTCAGCGGGCCCAGGCTGGACGCACCCGAGCGTGCCGACCTCGGCCAGCAGCGCCGGTGCCAGCTCGACCTGACCCAACAGCGAGAAACCCTCCTCGACCAGAAGATCTGCGAATGCGCCCAGCAGGGAGTCGTCCTTGCGATCGGCCAGGCCCGAAAGGGCGCGCAACGCCCGGGCATCGGGCTTGACGAGCTCCGGTTGCTCCCACAGGAAGGTCTTCGGAACCTTGCCGGCCATCACGAGGGTGCCCGCGCCCGCGTCCCGGAAACAGGCCATCATCGGCTCGACCTCACCGACGTGCACCCAGACGAGATTCTCGACTTCCTCGGCCAGGGAGGCCTCGGTCAAGCCACGCAGGCCGACGGCGACGACCCGCCTGCCTCCCTGCCGCGCGGCGCGAGCCACCTCGATCGGCATACGACCGAGGCCGGCGATGAGCCCGACCACCTCCATGGGAGGGCTACCGGGAGACTCCGCGCTCCGAGGATTCCACGAACGCCAAGAGCCGCGTTACCTCGTCGCTATCGAGTCCTTCCTCGCGAACCTGGGCGAGCGCCACCTCGAAGCGGAGCTTCGAGCCGAACAGGATGTGGAACGCGCGCTTGATCTGGCTGCGTACCTCTGGCGAGAAGCCTCGGCGCTTCAGGCCAATGACATTCACACCACGGGTGGTCGTCCGTTCACCGGCAACGATCGAAAAGGGCGGCGCATCCTTGCTCACACCAGACAACGCCGCCACCATCGCCGATTCGCCGATCCGCGCGAACTGGTGAACGCCCGAGAGCCCGCCGATCACTGCGTAGTCACCCATCTCCACATGCCCCGCAATCGCACAATGGGTCGCGATGATGCAATGCGATCCGATCCGGGCATCGTGACCGATGTGGACACCATTCATGATCAGGTTCTCGTCACCCAGGCGCGTCGAGCCACCGCCCTTTGCCGTGCCTACGTGGATGCTGGCATGCTCCCGGATCACGTTCTTCCGGCCCAACACAAGCTCGGTCGTCTCTCCCGAGAAGCTCTCGTCCTGGGGCTCCTCGCCGACGACCGCGAAGGAGAAGATTCGCGACCCCTCCCCTACTCGCGTCCGACCCCAGACGTGGGCATGGGGACGGAGCTCGACGCCGGGACCGAGTTCGACCTCGGGGCCTACGGTGGCGTAGGCCCCGACAACGGCATCGTCGGCCAGCTTCGCGCCGGGATCGACGACCGCGGTGGGATGGACCTGGGGCATCCTCGGCGTCAGCTCTGCTTGTTGAAGCGACCCACGACGACATCGGTGATGTCGAGGGCCTCTCTGGCATAGACCAGCCCCGGAGCATCGCGCTGCAGGATGACCGTGAAGCCCTGTTCCTTCCCGATCTCCTCGATGATCTCGATCATCTTGGCCTGGAGCGGCGCGAGGATCCGGCCCTGGTCGATCTTGAACTGACCCTCGAGTTCCTTGTACTTGCTCTCGATCTGATTGGTGAGTTCGGCCATCTCCACCTGCTTGTCGAAGAGCGCACTCTCGGACAGCACGTATTTCTTGCCGCGAATCTCCTCCTGCAGCGCGTTGCGCCGCTCGATCATCGGCTGGAGCTCGCTCTGGGCCTCCCGCTCTTTGCGAACGAGTTCGTCGCGCGCGGATTTGCCCTGGTCCGTCGAGGACAGGGCCTCTTGCATGTCGACCACGCCGATCTTGAGGCCGTCATCGGCTCCGGTCTGGGCGAAGGCCAGCACTGCAATCGCGACCACCGCCAGCCATTGAATTCTACGCGTCATGTATTCCGACTCCTGTTGAAGACGGCAGGGCTAGAAAGTCGCACCGCCGACGGAGAATTCGAAGACCTGAGCGTCTTCGACCTCCAGCTTGTTGATGGGGAAGCCAATGAACGCCTGGAGAGGCCCGAAGGGCGAGAACCACTGCACCCCGAAACCACTACCGAAACGCCAATCGGCGAAATCAATGAACGACTGGGTCTCGTCGAACGCGTTGCCCATATCGAGGAAGACGATTCCGACCAGACCGAGGGATTCGGAGATCGGGAAGCGGTATTCGACGGACGCGGAGATGAACTTGTTGCCGCCAATCACGTCGGTCTCGTCGAGATCGTCAAAGTCATCGATATCGGTATCGAAGAGGCTGTTGCATTCTTCGTCGCCGTCACCCTGCTCGTTGAGGAAAGTGTCCTCGAAATCGGTGCAGACCGAGTTGAGCCCCGCACCCGTCACGTAGATCGATCGACCTACCGGCGTAAACGAATCTCCGGTTCCGAACAGGCCACCACGTTTCAAGACGGCCCGACGGGGCCCGACCGAGCGCGCCTTGTAGCCCCGTAGCTGGAAGGTCCCGATTCCACCCAGGAAGTAGCGCTCGGTCAGCGGAAGCTTGATTTCATCGTCGATGTTCTGGAGCGCTTGCACTTCGCTATCCGAAGTCGTCTCGATGTCCGCCGTATCGAAGTTGAAATCGCCGATCTTGTTGAACGGGACGACCCAGCCCCCCCGCAGGCCGAACACCCAGGCCGCTTCGTCCCGGAAGGGGAACCATGCGGGCATCCAATCGGGTGTCTTGCGGAACCAGGTTGAGCGGCCCTCCATGCGAATGTACTTCGCGAAGCCCGCGAGGCCGGCGAGATCGGCCGAGAACCCCCAGGCGCTTCCGGACGACGGAGAGATCCGATCGTTGCGGGTATCCCGTTGCAGCGTGAGGCCCACCAGGCTGGTGCTCTCGGTACCCCCCAGCAGCTCTCGGAAAATCACACCGGCCGCGTTGAATCCGCCTCGCTCGGTGATGTCCCGAGCCGCGTAGCTGTAACGGACGGAGCCGCGGGTCGCATGCGCCTCGTCGAGGAAGTGCGAGAGCGAGAGATCGAAGCTGGTCTGCTCCTGCTCGAAGTCAGAGAACTCGAGATCGGTGCGCGAGAGACCGGCCATGAACCCAAAGGTCGACCCCATGAAGTACGGGTCGGTGAAGGAGAGGAAGAAGCGGGTGCTTCGGCCGCCGATATCCGCCGACAGAGCGAGCCCATAGCCACGCCCGAACAGGTTCGACTGCGAGACCGATCCGGAGACGACGAACTTGTCCAGCGACGAAAAACCCGCTCCAAACGAGAGGGAGCCCGTGGGCCGCTCGATCACACGCACCTCGAGATCGAGCTGGTCCTCGAAATCCGTGAGCTTGGCATCCAGCGAGATGTCTTCGAAGAAGCCGAGGCCTCGGATCCGCCGGTTCGCGAGCCGCATCCGGCGCACGGAGTAGAGCTCGCCTTCGACCGTCGGCACCTCGCGCCGGATCACCGTATCGATGGTGGTGGTGTTGCCCGCGATATCGATCTCGCGAATGAAGTAGAGCGGCCCCTTCACCACCTCGAAGGTCACATCGACGACCTCGTCGGCTTCATTGACTCGGGTCAGCGGCGCCACCTCGGCCTGGTAGAAACCGCGGTTGGTGTAGAAATCCTCGAGTTCCTTCAGGTCGGCATTCAGGAAGGATCGGCTGAAGGGCTCACCAACCTTCAGGCTGAGACGCTCGCGGAGAGCTTCGATATCGACCGAATCATCACCCGCGACGTCGACTGTGCCGGTATTGAACTTGCGGCCTTCGGTGATCTGAACCACGACCTCCAGGCCCTCTTCGACCGGGTTCACTTCGGGATCACCGATCTCGACCTGGATGTAGCCCGCGTCCAGGTACTTCGATTGGAGGCCCTGCAGATCCTGCAGGAAGACCGGCTCGGAATAGGTGCCTGAGCGATCCAGGTACTTGGTGACGTAGGAGTACCAATGCCAGGTTCGGGTCTTGAGCCTGCGGGTCAGCTCCTCATCCGAGAACTCCTCGTTCCCCTCGAACGAGATCTTGGTGAGTGTGAGCTTGTCGTTTTCGGAAACTTCGAAATGTACGGAGACCGCATCGGGACCGGTTTCCTCGATCTCGTAGCGAACCTTCGCGAGGTAGTAGCCCTCGGCCCGGTAGAGAGCCTCGATCCGCTCGCGGTTCTCGAAGAGCAACGGAATATCCAGCGTGGAGCCGGTGGCCAACGTGAGGTTGTCACGGATCTTCTCGCCGTCCACGTTGTCGTTGCCCGTGATCGACACCTGCCGGATGACCGGATTCTCCTCCACCTCGAAGGTGATCACACGACCCTCGATGCTCTCGTCGGAGAGCACGCGCACATTGCGGAAGAACCCGAGGCCGTGGATTTCGCGCACATCCTCGGAGATGCGCCTGGCGTCGTAGGGCTCACCTGCACGTGTCGTGATGCGGGCGCGGATGGCACCGGCCTCGATACGCTTGTTTCCCTCGATCCGCACCTCGGCAATCGGATCACCGACCTCCTCCAGGTCGCCCATCGGAAGGATGCGCTCGGTCGGCACCAATCGATAAACGACCCGCACACCTTCCCGCCCCCGATCGGTCTGGACACTGGCCGTGGCGATGCCGGGCATCCCACGCAGCGTGGCCAGATCGTCACGGACGGCAGCGCTGTCGTAGGCAGAACCCGGCTGCGTGCGCAGGCGCGCGGTGGTCTCTTCGGGGAAATCCGGCACGCCGGTCACCTCGACCGCGACCACCCGCGCCCGGAACGTGTCCTCTCCAACGATCGCAAGCACCCGGCTGGCGAGTTCGTTGATCCGATCGAGGAGCGCATCGTCATTTTCGGCCGTGAACACCATGGTCGAGGTCGCTACACGGCTTTCCACCGGGGTGACGCGAACATCGAGGCTGTAGTGCCCGGCGAGTTCGGTCAGGCTTCCAAGAACCACGTAGTCCGCGCCTACCTCGCGGGCAATACGTCGCACCACCGTTTCCGTGCGCTCGCCCGGATAGGCGACCAGCGTCTCGCGAACCGTGAGGGCCTCGACCACTTCGACTCGCTCGCTCGTCTCGAGGCGAGTGGCGAGCAGGTCGGCCAGGGAATTCTCCAGATAATCGAGCGGCTCGGCGCTGTGCACCTCGAAAGGCAGCACCGCAACGACGATGCGCACGGCATTCTGCGCGGCCGCACCGCGAGGAACGAACCCCGCAAACAGCAGCCCGCCGAGCAGAGCAACGGCCATGATTCGCTGAAAGCGCAACGTGTGGATCCCCACTTCGTGGATTCGATGCATGACGCCCATGGGGGTGAGCCGTCTCAGCGGGCCCGAAGCCGAAGCGATGGGGGTCGTTCCCCGTCTCCCCACTGCCCCCAGATGCCGTGGCCATCCTACCTCGGCGGCCCCGGAGTCTACTCGGGGCGGAGATTCGAAGCAAGCCGGCAAGAAGGAGATTTCCTCTTCAAAATCCGTAGCTTAGGATCGAATCCACAGACTGCTGGGTGGATCGCCAAGAAGCCCCGGGGGCACGCTACCGTCATCTGGCATGAGAGTCGCCATCGTGGGGGGCGGCGCAGCCCGACTGAATCGTGCTCGAGGCTACCTCCGCGTCTGGCTGGGCCAGATGGGCGAGCCTGGCTTCTAGCTGGACGGCTCGAGCTTCCCTGCCTTCAACGTGACCGCCCGCCCCAGTCGGCGGGCCAGGGACTCGTTGTGGGTGACCACCACCAGCGCAGTCTGACGGCGCTCGTTCAGGTCGAAGAGCATGTCTGCCACCCGATCACCCGTGGCCGGATCGAGGTTTCCAGTGGGTTCGTCAGCCAGGATCAACGGCGGATCGAGGACCAACGCTCGCGCCACTGCCACGCGCTGGCGTTCGCCACCCGAGAGCTTTCCGACGGGATGCCGGATTCGATGACCCAGCTCCACTTCGTCGAGGATCGAGGCCGCACGCTCGCCCATCTCGGACATGGACAGCCCGCGCAGCAGGCCGGGCATCATCACGTTCTCCTGGGCGGTGAACTCGGGCAGCAGGTGATGGAACTGGAAGACGAACCCGAGGGCCTCGTTCCTGAAGGTGGCCAACTGCTGAGGATCCTTCGCGAAGACGTCCTCCCCCTCGAAGAGCACCTCGCCGCCGGTCGGATGATCGAGGGTCCCGAGGATGTGCAGCAGCGTCGACTTGCCGATTCCCGATTGACCGAGAATGGCCAGCCTCTCACCGCGGGCGACGGAGACCTCGAGTTCCCGAAGCACCGTGATCTCGCCTTCGCCGGTGTGGAAACTCTTCGAGACCGAGCGGGCTTGGAGCAGCGGGGTTTCCATCACTCGTACCGAAGCGCTTCCGCGGGATCGAGCCTCGCGCCGTGCCGGGAGGGCAAGAGCGTCGCGCCGAGCGAAAGCACCATCGCGATCGCTACGACGACGGCCACCTGACCGACGTCGATCTCGGACGGCAGGGTCGAGAACTGGTAGATCGCGGCCGGCAACGTATCGATGCCCGTCAGCGTCTCGATCTGCCGCTGCACCCAGGGCAATTGGGTGGTGACCGCGATTCCCGCGAGCACCCCAACGAAGGTTCCGATCAACCCGATCAGCGTGCCTTCGATCGCAAAGATGCGCTCGACCGATGCATCGCTCGCCCCCATGGCCTTCAGGATCGCGATATCGCTCGACTTCTCCATGATCATCATGACCAGGGTCACGACGATCGCGAACGTGGCGACCACCATGATCATCGCCAGCAACAAGAACATCATCACCCGCTCGTTCTTCAGCGCCTGGAAGAAGGTCGGAAAGAACTCCTTCCAGTCCCGAGTGAAGAACGGGAAGCCCAGAACGCCCTCGATCTCCCGGCCGACGCGGCTCGAACGATAGTAGTCGGTGGTGCGAACCTCGATCCCGTGAACGACATCCTCGACCCGCCGGAAATCCTGGGCAGCCGCCAGGTTCACATAGGTGAAGATCTCATCGTATTGAAAGAAGCTCGACTGAAAGACACCGGCGACACGGAACCGCTTGAGACGCGGGCTCGGCCCGAGCGGGGTCGGCGGCCCGCCGAACGGAGAGATCACCAGCAGGTCGTCGCCCACGCCCACGCCCAGATGCTGGGCCAACTGACTGCCGATCACGATTCCGGGGTCAGCAGGCGGTGCGCCATTGTCCGACACGCCGGGGGCCAGGTTGTCGAGCGCATACTCGGACCCGGGCAGTAGATCATCTCGCAGGTCGGTCACCTGGACGATCCGCTCCGGATCGATCCCGCGCACCCGCACGCCGACGATCTCGCCGTCGCGACCCCGCACCATCCCCTCACCATCCAGGAAGGGCGAGGCACCGATCACGTCTTCCAGGCCATCGAGTGTTTCGAGCACCTCGCGATAGTTCTCGATCGGACCGAGCGGGCTGTGGACGGTCAGATGTGCGCGGTTGCCGATGATTTCGTCGCGCCAGGTCCTCTCGAAGCCGTTCATCACCGAGAGCACGGTGATGATCAGCCACACTCCAGCAGCCACACCGACGATGCAGATCCCCGTCACCACGGAGATGAAGGTCTGACGTCGCTTGGCGAACAGGTAGCGACGCGCAATGAACCATTCGGCGGTGCCGCGCGTATCGAGCAGCCCGGAGGCGGCGAGCGGCAGGAGCCCGAGCAGCACGAAGGCGAAGAACCCCGACAAGAGTGACTGACCCAGCACGAAGAACTCCGGCTGGGGGGCAGTCAGAAGAAGCGGCAGGACGGCGCCTGCACTGAGGACCACCGCCAACGCGAGGGTCAGGCGTTCGTCATTGCCGCGCTCGGACGCGCCGTTCACGCTCGCCCTCCGCCGTCGCCAGCGAAAGATCGCGAACAGCCCCCAGGCCATCCCGGCCGGCGCGAGCGCGTAGTCGAGCTGGTCCAGACCGCCGACCATGAATGCGTAGCCCGCAGCCAGAACGACGGTGCTACCGATCCCGAGCAGCCGGGGCGGGACGAAGCGAAGCAGCGCGGCCACCAGCAACTGTGCCACGATCAGCGCGACCAGGGAGCCCGCCGCGACGAGCATCCATGCTTTCAGAGGGCCGGGCCAATCGCCGGCCAGCAACTCGAACCACTCCCGGTCGAGGCCCCGGCTTCCGAGCAGCGCGGCCCAGGCCAGGGTCACCCACACGATACTGCTCAACCGGTGGGTCGCGCGGGCGAAGCGTTCCAATACGACCACCGCCGAGCCCATGAACAGCAGCGTGACTGCAACGATGCCCAATGCCATCGCCACGATGAACGCCAGTGCGATGGAGCCCCCTGCGGTGCTCAGGAACGCCCAGAGATCGGCAGCCAGAGGACCCATGGGACTTCAGTCGCCCTCGGGTCGCAGGTGCGGGAAGAGGATGACTTCTCGCAGGTTGGACGCGTCGGCCAAGACCATCACCAGTCGATCCACCCCAATGCCGAGCCCCCCGGTGGGAGGCATCCCGTGCTCGAGGGCCAGCAGGAATGCTTCGTCCATTGGATGCGCCTCCTCATCCCCTTGTTCCCGGGCCTTCCCCATGGTTTCGAAACGCTGCCTCTGATCGTCCGGATCGTTGAGCTCACTGAAGGCATTGCCGATCTCCATTCCCCCGATGAAGGGCTCGAAGCGCTCCACCAACCTGGGATCCTCCGAGGAACGTTTGGCGAGGGGTGAAAGCTCCACAGGATGGTCCGTGATGAAGGTCGGCTGGATCAGCGTGGGCTCGACGTAGTCGGAGAAGAGATCGTCGACCAGCACACCCCAGGTCGGTGCTTCGCCTGGGTCCTTGCCCGCATCGCGCACGGCCTGCTGGAGAGAAGGCAAGTCGGCGGCGGCCAGCATATCGACGCCCGTCTTCTCCAGGATCGCGTCTCGAATCGTGATCCGTGGCCACGGCCTCCCGAGTTCGAGCTTCGTGCCCTGGAACTCCACGCTGGTGGTCCCGAGAACGCTCTCGGCGATGAAGCCGACCATGGCTTCCGTCAGGTCCATCATGTCTCGATAGTCGGCGAACGCCTGGTAGCACTCGAGCATCGTGAATTCGGGGTTGTGCTTCTTCGAGATGCCCTCGTTGCGGAAGTTGTGGCCGATCTCGTAGATCCGGTCGAGCCCTCCGATCACCAGGCGCTTCAGGTAGAGCTCGTCGGAAATGCGCAGATAGAGCTGCTGATCGAGCATGTTGTGATGGGTCGTGAAGGGTCGCGCCGCAGCGCCACCGTAGATCGGTTGAAGGACCGGTGTCTCCACTTCGAGAAAGCCGCGCTCACCGAGGAACTGGCGCAACGCAGTGGTCACCCGGCTGCGCAGCAATGCGGTCGTCCTCGCCTCCTCGTTCGAGAGCAGATCGAGGTAGCGCTGGCGATAGCGGGTCTCGACGTCGGCCAGGCCGTGCCATTTTTCGGGCAGGGGCTGCAGACATTTGGCGAGCATCGTGACGTCCCTCGCGTCGAGAGTCAGCTCACCTTTCTTCGTGCGCCAGACGAAGCCCTCGGCCCGCACGAAATCGCCCACGTCGAGCTTCTTGGAGAAATCGAAGACTTCGGGCGTCACCTCCTGCTTGCGCAGGCAGACCTGCATGGCCACGCCGTCTTCCACCAGGGTCATGAAGAGCAACTTGCCGAAGGAGCGATGGGCCTTGATCCGTCCGGCGATGGCTGCCGGCGGCATCTCGGCTTCCAGCACCTCGGCACTCACGTCTTCCCAGGGCACACGCAAGGCCGCGATCGACGTGTGCTCTGCGACCCGTGCGGGGAACGGATCCACGCCTGCCTGGCGCAGGGCTTCGAGCCGGGCGCGACGCGCGTCTTGTTCGTTTTCGCTCACGATGAGCTCCCGGCGCCTCGGGTGCTCTTCCAGAGCAGCGTGGCGCGAATGAATTTGTCGAGCTGGCCGTCGAGAACGGCCTGGGCATTGCCCGCCTCGACCCCCGTTCGGTGATCCTTCACGCGCTGGGTGGGGTGCAGCGTATAGGAGCGGATCTGGCTGCCAAAACCGATCTCCTGCTTCTCCCCTCGCATCGCGGCCATCTTCTCTTCCTGCTCCCGTCGATAGTGCTCGTAGATTCGCGCCTTCAGCACTTTCAGGGCCTGGGCCCGGTTCTTGTGCTGCGAGCGCTCGTTCTGGCATTGCACCACGATTCCGGTGGGCTCATGGGTGAGACGCACTGCCGAGTCGGTCTTGTTCACGTGCTGTCCGCCCGCGCCCCCAGCCCGATAGGTATCGACGCGCAGGTCCTTCTCGTCCACCTCGACGTCGATCGAATCGTCGAGCTCGGGGATCACGCTCACGCTGGCGAACGCCGTGTGCCGGCGATGCTGGGCGTCGAAGGGAGAGATGCGCACCAGCCTGTGTACGCCCTCTTCAGCCTTCAGGTACCCGAACGCGAAGTCACCTTGGATGGTCACGGTGCTGCTGCGAAGGCCCGCCTCATCACCCGCCTGGACATCGAGGATTTCGGTCGTCATGTCCCGCTCCTCAGCCCAGCGCAGGTACATGCGAAGCAACATCTCGGCCCAGTCGGCCGCATCCGTACCACCGGCGCCGGCATTGATCTCGACGATCGCTCCCGCACCGTCGTGTTCACCGCCGAGCATCGCGTGCAGCTCTGCGTCCTCGAGCCGAGCTTCCCCGGCGCCGAGCTTCTCCGCGACCTCGCTCAGGGTATCCGCATCGCTGGCCTCCTGGGCCAGCTCGAGCAGCACCTCTGCGTCGGAGAAGGCCAGCTCGATACCGTCGACGAGCTCGAGTTCGCGCTCGACGCGGCGCTTCTCGCGCAACAGCCGCTCGGCCTTCTCGCGATCCTCCCAGAGATCAGGACGGGCGGACGCTTCCTCCAGCTCCTGCTGCTTCTTCCTCAGCCCCGTTTCGTCAAAGACGCCCCCGGAACTCGGCGAAGCGGGTACGCAGTGCAGCGAGGCGCTCGCCGAGCTCACCGGCGTCGATAGAAGCGATGTCGACGTTCTCACTCATCGTGGGTCCTCGAAAGAAAGGCGCCGCGCCCGGAGCAACCACCCGAACACGATGGCCCAGCAGGTCCAGACAAACACATTTCCATACCGTACGTAGAAGGTCATTCCCCGGTCCGGGTGTCGCAGGGGAATCGCACCCACCAGGAGGTCCGTCTCGAAGATGGCGGTTCGATCGCGAACGCGCCCGCGTCCGTCGATCATGGCCGATACCCCCGTGTTGGCCGCCCGCGCAACCCACAGCCCTGTCTCCGCCGCGCGCAGCGCCGTGATCTCGAGAAACTGGTAGGGCGCACCGGTGCGCCCGTACCAGGCATCATTCGTGATCGCGAGCAGGACCCGGGCACCGCCGGCCGCAAACCGCCGCACCAGATCCGGGAAGAGCAGTTCATAGCAAATGGGAATGCCCACCGCGGTCGACACAGCGCCCGGCCCGGGAACCGCCAGGGCCTGCGGCCCCGGCCCCGCGGTCAGGTCCCGGCCAGCGCTGCCGGTGGCAAGCGCACGGATGAAGCGACCGAGCAGACTGCGCAACGGGAGATACTCGCCGAACGGAACCAGATGGGTTTTGTCGTATCGCACCGGCGCAACCCCATCCGTCAGGATGAAGGCGCTGTCGAAGATGCGAGGCTGCTCTTCGCCAGGCACCCAATCAATTCCAACCGCTCCGATGACGAGCGTGACACCGGTCTCTTCTGCCAATGCGACGAGCCGTTCCATCAACTCCGGATCTGCGTCCGGAGCGCCGGGCACGGCGGTCTCGGGCCACACCACGAGAGCTGCGCCTCGCTCCGCCGCTTGCCGGGTGAGCCCCGTGTAGATCGCAAGCGTCCGCTCGGCCCAGTCCGGCGACCACTTCACGCCCTGCTCGATGTTGCCCTGAAGCACCGCGACCTGGACCTCTTCATCGTCCGCCGGGTCTGGCCAGACGACCCGCGCAACCAGGCCCACCGCGAGCACGACCACGAGGGCCAGAGCTCCGGCCCGACGCCCGCCGACACCGAACGTCTGCGCTCGGGTGGGGGCAAGCCAGGCGAAGGCAGCCAGACTGATCAACACGGTGACGAAGGACAGCCCGAACACGCCCGTCCACGGGGCCAGGGCCAGCAGCGGGCTGCCGTGCTGCGCATAGCCAAGGGTGCCCCACGGGAACCCACCGAGGAAGAACGTGCGTCCATGATCGAGTGCAGCCCACCAAGCCGCCAGGATCCAGATCGAAGCCGCGCCACGCCGCGCCAGGAACGCGTAGACCGCAGCCCAGGCGGCCTGGAAGAGCCCGCCATAGGCCGCACCTGCCAACGGTGCGAGCACCCCGAGAACGAGTGGGGCATGCCCGTAGTAGTGGGTCACGACGAAGAACCAGTGGATCACCGCAGCCAGGGCCAGATTGCCCTGCACGAAGCCGAGCAGCGCAGCGCGGCCGACGGGAAGACCACGCAGCGCGAGCAACGCCGTCAGTGGAACGCCATACGCGAGCACCGGGCCCAGATCGATCGAGCCCTCTCCCCACGGTTGGGGGAAGGCGAGAAACGTCACGCCCACATGCAGCAGAACCCAGCCCAGGCGCGCGCGCCGGCTCATGGCCTCGACCCCTCCGTCACGCGAGTTGCACTCGGAGTTCCCGTTCACGCTCCTGCATCACATGAGCCTCGTGGTCGAGCCCGTGATCGAACCCCAGCAGGTGAAGCGCACCGTGGATCAATAGCCGCAACAGTTCCTCATCGAGGCTGTGCCCCAACGAGGCCGCCTGCCGATCAGCAACCTCCAGACCAAGCACCACGTCACCCAGCATCCCCCCCCGATGCTCGGCATGCTCCCCTTCGAGCAACGAGAACGAGAGCACGTCAGTGGGACCCTCGCGTCCGCGGAAGCGTTGGTTCATCGCGGCCATGGCCCGATCGTCGACCAACGAGATGGAGAGCTCGGCATCCGGCACTTCGAGCGCCTTCAGCAATCGCTCGGCCTGGTGGGCGAAGCCATCCGCATCGAATACAGGTCCGTTCACCTCGGGAGGCGGTCCGGACACGTGGACCGGCACCCGGTCAATCTCCGGTGTCGGCGTTCGGCCCGGGAACAGCGTCGGCGGCCGGCCCGGGAACGGCGTCGGCACCAGCCTTGTCAGCGGTCGAACCACGAGCCTCTTCAGCGCGGGCCTGGTCAGCGGCGCGCTCTTTGTGGTCATAGGCCCGGACGATCGACTGCACCAACGGATGCCTCACGACGTCGGCCTCGGTGAACTGATGGAAGCCAATACCGCGGGTGTTCCGCAGCACCCGCACCGCGTCCACCAGCCCGCTGGGCCGGTCGGAGGGAAGATCGATCTGGGTCGTATCCCCGGTGATCACGGCCTTCGACTCGAAGCCCAACCGGGTGAGGAACATCTTCATCTGCTCGGGCGTGGTGTTCTGGGCTTCATCGAGGATCACGAAGGAATCGTTCAGGGTGCGCCCGCGCATGAACGCCAACGGCGCGACCTCGATCACATCGCGCTCGATCAGGCGTCCGGCCTTGTCGAAGTCCATCATGTCGTGAAGGGCGTCGTACAGGGGGCGCAGATAGGGATGGACCTTCTCCGCCATCGAGCCCGGCAGGAAGCCGAGCTTCTCACCCGCCTCGACCGCAGGGCGGGTCAGCACGACACGCGCCACCTCATGGCGGTTGAGAGCAGCAACCGCCATCGCCATCGCCAGATAGGTCTTGCCGGTCCCTGCCGGACCGGTGGAAAAGACCACATCGTGGTCACGCATCATTTCCACATAGCGGCGTTGCGAGAGGTTCTTGGCCGCAATGCGCCGGCGTCCACCGACACTCGCGAGCACATCCTGGTACACGTCCTGGAGACGCACACCGGGCACCTTGGCCAGCATCTGGACAGCGCTGCGAACGTCGCGCGGCTTCACGGGTTGGCCTTCACGCAGCAGCCCGTAGAGTTCCTCGAGCACCTGTCGGCCGATCCGCACCTGGGCCTCGGCGCCGACCAGCTTCACCTGGTTGCCGCGCGCTCGGGCCTGGATCCCGAGATCCTGCTCGAGGATTCGCAGCGTGCGTTCACGTTCCCCGTAGAGCGCAGCGGCCAGGTGGTTGTCATCGAAAACCAATGTCTGGCGGCTGCTGGCGTCCTGATCGTTCAGGGGCTTCCTCCGTGGAACGGCCGGCGAAATTCAGTGCTCGGGTGCGAGCACCACTACGCCGTCGTGGCGTCGTCGGAAATAGTACGAATCCGCTTCCATCCCCGCCATCCTGCCTGCCCCGCGGAGTTCATCCAGGTCGGAAGCCCGACTCGGCCAATTCCCACGGGCGTAGCGGTAGGCCAGCGCGGATTGCCTGAGCCGCAGCGCATCGTGGGCCGCATCGGCCCGAGCCATCGGACCGGCGCCCAGCGGGTTCTCGGGAGCGGAAGCTGGCCGAACCGCCAGCCAGACGACCAGTGCCAACGCGACATAGGGAAGAGCCACGAGCAGGCGCCCCGGGTCGAGGCGGAGCATCGCGGGACGGGGCCGGACCTGGGTGCGCTCGCGGGCCCGGGCCAGTTCCTCGGGCGAAAGGGGTTCGATCACCCCCAGCTTGCGAAACCGGGAGAGCAGCCGGGCACCCTCGAAGTCGCCGAGCCGCGAGAGATCGATCGCGCGCCGCACCTGAAGCCGACCGTCGATCAACAGGAAGAGACGCTCCGCTTCCGCCAGCCGCTCGGGTGGGTCACCGGCATGGGTCTCACGGTACGCATCGAAGCTGCCCGTGCGACGAAACACCCCATCACTGGAGGTGGCCACCGGATCCAGCGTGCGCCACTCGTCCACCATGCGCAGACCATCCATCAGGATCTGCTCGGCAGGAAGGAGATCCGAGCGGCCGCGATCGTGGAAGATCGGTTGGGACGTGAAGTGGAACGAACCACTCCGCCAGCGCAGCAGCGCAAAGATCGTGTCCATCGTGACCAGGTCGGTGATCTCCCGAACGACGTCGCTCGAGATCTCCCCACTCTCGACGACCAGATCGCCGAGGCTCTGCTCCGATCCGGCGACCCCGGCCTCGAACCGTGCGCGGCTCTCCGGTCGGATCAACCCGACTCGCACGAGCATGTCGCCGAGCGCCGCTCCTTCATAGGCACCGGCGCTCTCCGCCCAGACGACGCTGCCGCCGTCGAAAGCGATGCGCAGACACCCGGCTTCTCCGTCCACGGCCAGCATTCCGGTCTTCTGTTGTTGACCGATCAACTGGAAGACCTCGCCGATCCCGAAGTCCCGAAGGTTCCCATGAAGAGCAACGGACATTTCAGGCACGCTCCTGGATTCGGATCGAGAGATGGGCCCACGCGAGATGACCCGTGAAGCCCACCACGAACAGGAATGGCAACACGAGTTCCGGCCAGCCACCGAGGGCCAGTGGCTGCACCGGAATACTCCTCCCGACGAGCCCGAGGCTGACGAAGATCGCCGCCCACAGGAATCCAACCCAGGCCAGCAGGGGCCGGCCTCCCAGCAACCCGGCTGCGCCGGGCACGAGCACCTGGAAGACTCGCTCGGCTCGCACCTGGAACTCCTCTCGCCGACGCAGCTCAGCAAGATGTTGGAGCCGTTCCGACGCATCGCCGAGGCGGTTCTCGATCAACTGGGCAATGCGCGTCCGAAGATCGACTTCGCCCACGCCTGCACGTTCGAGCAAACCACCGGCCAGCGTGCCAAGCACCAACGCGGCCAGCAATGCCAGTGCAGCCAGCAACGCGCCATCCCCGAGGTATCCCGGGGCAAGCCGACGACGCTGAACGTCCGCAACCTCGGTCGCCGATACGCCACTGGCGAGATCGAGTCTTTCCGGATCGGATGAGCCCGGCGCGAGTGGCCGCAACGGTCGATCCGCCATCTGACCGGGCCCAAAGCTGGCCACCAGCTGGTGGGTTCGATCCGCATCCAGCGCCTGGGCCTGGGCGAGCGCGGTGTTCTGGCGCTCGATCGCCACGACTCCTCCGTAGGCCTGAGAAAGATTGAACAGGATGATCGGGTCATCACCTGCGTGGGCCGCCCGTTCCAGCAATACGACAGCCTGCTTCCGGTCCCCCAGCGCAAAACTCGCTGCCGCGGCATTTGCCAGCGCCTCGGGACCGGCTTCTTCCATCCACCGGGCGAAGCGTGCCTCTGCTGTGGAATGCGCGCCGGCACGGCGTTCGGCCAGCGCTCGAGCGCGCCCGGCCCGTGCATCGACCTCCGCCAGACGCGCGACACGGCCCCGCTCGACCGGCGAGGCCACACCGCGTTCGACTTGCTGGGCAGCAACGACCGTGGCCTGCCGGGTGAGGTCGACCCGGGCCTCCGCGGCTGCATCGAGCAGTGGATACATGGCCACCAGCGTCAGGATGCCCGCAGCGGCCAGCGCGAGCCGTTGACCTGTCCCCCCTTGCACCGCTGCCAGAGCGGCAGCCGCCAGGACGACACCGAGAGGGCCTTCGCCGAGCGCAGCGGGTAGCAGGAGTATCGTGCCAAGCGTGGCCAGGCGTGCGGCGGTCGGGAGCTCCGGCGTGACCGCACCCAGCCGACGCGTCATCGAAGGCAATGCGACAGCCAACGCGAGCAACAGAAAGCCGGCGCCCGCCAGCAACGCCGCCCACCAGACTGCATGCCAGGCATACAGGCCCAGCCAGCTGCGAGATTCGAGATGGCGGCCGATCGCGCCTGTCGCGTCGAGCAATGCCCGCCAGGCCGTACCCGGCTCTCCTCGCGCCCAAGCGGCGCGGGCCAGTGCAGCATGGGCTGCCGGCAGATCCGGGGCCAATGCCTGGGCGGCCTTTGCCCGTTCATAGGGGGTACCCAGATCATCGAAGAGCATCGCCTGGGCCGGGCCCTCCAGGTTCGCGAGGCCGAGGGCTGCCCCGGCCTTCTGGAGCCGTTCGACGCGCTCGTCGAATCCCGCCGCCGGAATCGCCCAGGCGGCACTGAGTTGCCGCAGGGTCGGATCGCGAGGCATGTTCCCCTGGGGGAGCGGAGCCTGTGGCGGCGCAGGGGCGGTCGCCTCGGAGCGTACGTCCCCCGGCTCCGAGGTGGCAGAGAAAGCCACCCCGGGGAGGATCCATATCCCGAGCCAACAGCAGACAAAGATCACGCTGCGCATCCGAACCAACGAAAGGCACCTCGGCGGGTTCACCTCGGGGTATCGGTCGATCACGGGATGACCCTGATAGGGGACCGGACCCTCCCCGTGGGCGACGTCCGGTGGATTTGCCTATGCTGCGCGCCCTCGCAGGGAGTCACCGGTGGCGAATCACAAGTCCGCAGAAAAACGTGTCCGACAATCGCTGAAGCGCCGCGACCGCAATCGGGCCGTCCGCAGCGAAGTCCGAACCTCCGTGAAGGCCCTGCGAAGCGCGATCAGCGAGGGCGACGCGACCGATGCCCAGACCCGGCTCCGAGACGCCGAGAAGACACTCCGCAAGGCTGCCAGCAAGGGCGTAATAAAGCGCGAGACCGCCAGCCGCAGTGTGTCCAGGTTGGCGAAAGCGGTCAGCAAGCTCGGCTGAGATCGCTGGCGTGGATCCGCGGCGCCCTCTGGCAGAGAAGAGCCGGGGGCTCCAAAGCTAGGCCGACAAGCCCAGCACGAGGCGCTGCATCGCGAGGGTGGGATCGAGGTTGCCCTGCCCCTTCAGGATCTCGTCGACCTCGTGGATGGCATCCAGGCAGGCGCGCAGACGCGGCGCCGTGTAGCGGGAAGCCTGTCGCTGGATCTTCTTCACGGCGAAGGGATGGCCACGCGGAGCCTCGCCCGCGCGAGCGCGTACGAGCTTTCGAAAGTGCCCGGCCAGTGAAGCCAGCAGAACCGGCGACGGTGCTCCCGCGCCGCCCAACCGGTGGAGCACCCCCAATGCATCGGCGGTCCGCCCTTCTCCGATCGCGTCGGTCAGGTCCCAGATCGGATCTTCGGCCACATCACTGACGGTGCCCAGAACGTGGGAGCGGGTCACACGCTCGCCGGGCCCGGCATAGAGCGCAGCCTTCTCGACCTCGTGGCGCAGTAGTAGCAGCTGCGGACCCGTGGCCTCAGCCAGAGCCTGGGCCGCGTCCGCGTCCAAGGGCACGCCCTGGCTCGTCGCCTCTTCCCGAATCCACGCTACCAGTCCCTTTCCGGCGGAAGGAGGCTGGCAGTCCACCAGGATGGCGGGTTCCTGAAACGCCTTGACCCAACGCGAACGCCGATCGATCTGGCTGGCGGTGACAACCAGCACCACATCTTCCCGTTCGGCGATTCCGGGAAGCAGTTCGACCAACGTATCGCCGAGCCCCTTGCCGCGCTTACCTTCCGGCTCCCGCAACCAGACGAGTCGGCGCGCTGCCATCACGGGCAGGGAATGCACAGCGTCGATCAGGTCCGCAGGCTTCGCCGATTCCCCGTCGAGACGATCGAAGTTGAAATCACTGGCCACCCCGTCAAGGGCCGCCTCGCGAAGTGCCGCCAGCGCATCATCGCGCAGCAGTGCCTCGCTTCCACCGAGCAGATACGCAGGCCTCAACTGCCCTGCGGCGATCTCCTTACGCAACGCCTGCACCGGAAGTCCGCCGCCCTGACCGCGCCGGCTCGTCCGTGCGGGCGGACTCAAGGCTGAATGCGCTCGTACAGCGCGTCGTGGAGACGCGTCGCCATCGTCCCGGCGAGCCGCCGCAACGCCTCCTCCCGATTCGTTCGCGTCACCTCGAGATCGGCGCTCGACAGGTAGATCTCGGACTCATTGAAGGCCCGCCCATCGATCGGCACCGGGGTTCCATCCGGGCGGGTCACCTCCAGATCGACCCGAAGGAGGAGCTCGTACTCGAGAGCGAACTGGATCGACGAAAAGCTCCGTCCACGCGTCAACAGGCTGTCGATCACTCCGCCGACGATCAGATCCGCCGTCTCGGGATCCTCGACGATGCGCAGCCCGCCTCGTCGCAGAAACTCCCGATGGAAGGCATCGAGCAGCAGCGAATCGATGCCCGGCTCGAAGGTGTCGTTCAGGAGCGGCTGCAGAGCGATCCGCCGGGCGTCTCCGACCGGATCGGCGTAACGAACGAGCTGGTACCCGCACCCCAAGAGGTGTGTCGCCAGGAATACGAGCGCCAGAATCCGCATCGAGATGCCTGCCATCGCCGCTTGGTATAGCCAGCCCGGCTGCGATCCGCCCGCCGATCTCTAGCCGCGATCTGCTCCAGGGCGATTCGGGGGACGAAACCGGACCCGGTTTCGAGGCCAGAACCGCAGCCGTCGGCACCTGTGAGACGGGTGGCTCGGTCAAGGCCCAGCCGATCGGCCCACACCGCTGAAATGGGGACCTGGCCTAGGTGGACCGGGATTCGATCTTCAGCAGCCCGCGTGCGACCTGGAGGACCTTGTTCGCCTGGATCGGCTTCGTCAGGTACTCGTTGGCCCCGAGCGCGAGCGCCCGGGCGCGGTCCTCGTTGGCGCCTTCGGTCGTGATCACGACGATGGGCATCTCCTCGAGGCGCTCCTCGCCCCGGATCAAGCTGATCAGCTTCAGCCCATCCATCACTGGCATATTGATGTCCACCAGGACCAGGTCGTAGTCATCTGCCGTAACCTTGCGCAGCCCATCCATCCCGTCCTGGGCTTCGATGATATCCGTGTTGCGGAGCCGTTTGAGTGCGAATATCAACAGCTGACGCATGGTCGGGCTGTCTTCGACGATCAAGATCCGATTTCGACGTTCCATGGTCCCCTCCCGCTCGGTGCACACGAGCGAGCTACTTCGTCAGCAGATCGATGAACCCTTGAATGGTATTGAGCTTGCGTTCCGACTGAGAATAGAGTTGAGCCGCAAAGATCGCGGTCGCCGCATGCCCAGCCAGCAATGTGAACAACTCGTGGTCCAGCGGGCTGAATTCCTTCTTCTGGGTAAGCAACTTGAAGATCGCGATCGCCCCGATGGCGCGATCATCGACACATAACGGGATCGACACGAGCGGCCGCGACAAGTCGGTCTGGCTCCCCGGATCCGCGAAAGCCGTCTCTCGTTCCGTCACGGATCCGCCGATCAGACCCTGACCGAGCTGCACCGTGGGCACGTTGGAGAGTTTCACTCCCTCGGAGGCCACCGGCTCGAACACTCCGCTCTTTTCGTCGAGGGCGTAGACCGCAAAGACCTCGGCGCCGATCAGATTGATCACGATCTCGATGACGATCCTGAAGACTTCGGAGAGATCGAGTGTCGAGTGGAGTTGGAAGCTCGCCACATAGAGGTTCGCGAGCGCGTTGTTTTCCTCTTCGATCTCGAGATACCGACCTGCGAATTGCATGTTCTCGTCCTCGAGAACCGCCACTCGTTCGATCGCATCCTGATGCTCACACTCGAGGCCCTGGATTCGCTCCAGCAGTTGGGAGCGCAGCTTGTCCCACTCGCCATTGTCCTGCGCAGCATCCTGCTGATGGGATTCGACACGCGCCAGGCGTTGCCGGAGCACCTTGTTCTCTTCCAGTAGCTCACGGGTGAACTCTGCACCCCGACGGAACAGGCCCAGCACTTCATCTGCTCTCTCGAACACGTCATTGCTCATGGTAGGACCCCATCATGACGCCGGCCGGCCGGATTGGATCAGAGCGGGGATCTCCCCCAGAGGCGCCACGATGTCGGCGGCTCCTGCACGGATCACCTGCTGCGGCATGCCGAAGATCACAGCCGTCTCTTCGGATTCGGCGAAGACACGACCCCCGGCCTCACGAATCGCCTGCGCACCACGGCGGCCGTCGTCACCCATGCCAGTCAGGACGATTCCCAGCAGCTCCGATCCGAAGATCTTGGCCGCGGATTGGAACATGCGATCAACCGCGGGTGCGTATTTGTCGCCGGGCACGGAAGGCACGACGATCGCCCGCGAAGATTCCTCGCGGCTTTCAAATTCGAGATGGCTGCCACCGGGTGCCACCAGGACCATGCCTTCCTCCACAGTACTTCCCGTCTCGGCTTCCTGTGCCCGAAAAACCGTCAGGCGATCGATGCGGGCCGCAAAGCTCTGGGTAAACCCTTTCGGCATGTGCTGGGAAACGATGAAGCCACAACTCGGGGGCTCGGTAAAAGCACTGAATATCTGCATCAGGGCCGTCGGGCCGCCGGTCGAAGCGCCGATCGCCACTACCCGCGGGGGGACACCCGGAGCGGCCGAAGGCCCGGCCAGCGCCTGGGTGGTGCCGATCCGATCCTGCACCTTGGCGATGCGAAGCTGCCGGATGGCGTGGACTTTTCGGATCAGCTCCTGTTCGATGGTCTGGAGTTCGGGGCCGATCCGGAGGCTCGGTTTCGCGAGGAAATCCACCGCACCGAGATCGAGGGCGCGAAAGACATCCTGATGCCCGGAGCGCCCGCTCACCACCATCACCGGAGTCGGCTTCCTGGCCATGATGATGCGCAGGAACGTGAAGCCGTCCATGCGCGGCATTTCGAGATCGAGCGTGATCAGGTCGAAATCGGTCTCGAGCGCCATGCGAAGCGCCTCTTCGCCATCGCGAGCCCAACCGGCGACCTCGATCAGCGGTGACCCCTCGAGCATGCGAACCAGGGTTCTTCGCGTGAAGGCGGAATCATCGATCACCAGCACTCGAATGCGCTCGCTCGGTTTCATCCCTCTTCCCGCTCCATCGGAGAGATCGCGGCCCGGGCCGCCGCATGCCAGGGATCGAGCAGCTCCTCACCAGGAAGCGGGCGGCGGTAGACCATGTCCCGTTTCAGATGGGTGAGGCTGAAGGCGCTCGACACATTGATCAACGACTCTGCGTGGCCCAGAAGCAGATAGCCACCGGGCGGCAGCTTGTCGTGAAAGCGACCAATGACCTCTCGCTTGGTCTCGAGATCAAAGTAGATGATCACATTCCGGCAGAGGATCACATCCATCGCGCCCAGCAGATCCGCGCGTGATTTGTCCAACAGGTTGACCCGCGTGAAGACCACGTGGCGCTTGATTTCATCGGAAACCCGCCACAAGCCACTCTGCTCCTCGAAGTACTTCTTCTGCAGGTGATCCAGGCCTTCCCGAAACGAGGCTGGCCGATACAACCCGTTGCGGGCCTTCTGAAGGATGGCACCTGAAATATCCGACGCGTAAACGCGGAAATCGTCGCCTGGCACGAGGCCAGCCTCCTTGGCCATCATCACGATCGAGTACGGCTCCTCGCCGCTCGAGCAACCCGCGGACCAGATGCTGAGCATTCGCCCACCCCGCTTGCGGCGTCGCTCGAGGCATTCGGGAATGATCTCCTCCACGAGCGCCTGGAGTTGGGAGCGTTCGCGAAAGAAGTACGTCTCGTTCGTCGTGAGTGCGTCGATGGCGTGCCCGAGTTCCTGCTCACCCTGCCCCGCCTTGCGCAGCAGATAGTGATAGGCGGAGAAGCTCCCGAGATCGAGCTCCCGCACCCGACGGGCCAGGCGCTTCTCGAGCAGGAAGCGCGAGTCCTCTCCGAAATGCAGGCCGCAATAGTCCCGGAAAAAATCCCGGAACATGCGAAACTCCGCATCGGTAAGAGAGATCTCGTCTCGCTCGCACATCATGACTACTCGAGAGCGTCCAACGCATTGAAGATCGCGCTTCGGACGAACTCATCGGTCTCGGACTCCAACCTTCGGAGAATCGCCGGAACCGCCGTGTGGGATCGCCTTTCCGCAAGTACATCCACCACCTGGGCACGCACGGCCCAATGGTCATGAGTCAGCAGAGGCAGGAGTTCGGCAAGCGCCAGCGTCTCTGCATGCCGCCCCACACAACCGATGGCAGCCATCACGAGCTCTGCATCGTCCGCCCCCAATGCCGCGGTCGCCAGCGTGGCCGCACTTCCGCCACCGAGCCGATCCAATACCTCCAGACCGGCCATCGCGGGAGTCCCTCCCCGGCGAATGGCAGCCGATACCAGCTCGAGAATCTGCGGCCGTGCCTGCTCCATCCCATGTCGTGAAGCCCAGCGTCCCAGGGCCCGAAATGCCGCGGCTTGCGCCCGCTGGTCGAGATCCTCCGTCAGATGTGCCAGATCGGCCATCACCTCCGGATCAGCCGAGACCGTGAGTGCGCGAGCAGCACCGATCCGCACACCCACGTCCTCATCCGCCAGAGCAAGGCGCAACGTTTCGAGCGGCGGAGTCGTGGAGACCGAAGCGATTCCCTCGACAGCGGCCCGACGAACCGGAGGCTCGGGGTCGGCGGCCAACCGCGTCAGCAACTCGAGCTGCCGGGAGTCGCCGACAGCGCCGATCACCTCGGTTGCTGCGAGCCGGAAGACCTTCCCCTCCTCGGGGAGACACTCCTCCAGGGCCTCGACCACGGGAGCCGGATCATTCGACCCGATGGCTCGAAGAGCCGCAGTCGATGCGGCCAGCTCCTCGTTTCCCCATTCTCCACCCTCTCGAGCGGCGGCACCGAGTAGAGCGACCAACTCTGCGATCGGCTCGAGCATTCCGTGCCGGCCGAGAGCGCGCGCAGCATCGGCCCGCACTTGATGTTCCGTGTCGGCAAGCGCACGCAGCAGAACTCCACGAGCTGGCTCACCAGGTGCGGCGCCCAGAGCGCGGCAGGCCATCCGGCGTTCTTCCGGAAGGAGATCGTCGAAGCCGATCTCGATCGGCGGAACGACCGCCTGGCCCATGGATTCCAGGGCCGCGAGCACGACCTCCGACAGCGCTTCGTCGCAGGCCGCATCCAGCATCGGCACCACAGCTTCGGCATGACCCAGCAGTCCGAGAATCTGGACGGCTGCCAGCCGCACGGGGAGGTCGCCTTCGCGAACCTGAGCCGTGGTGAACGCGAACGCTTCCCCTTCCGGCCCGATCGCCTGTTTCACCTCGGTTGCCCGAGCCTCGTTCTCGCTCCCCGGACGTGCACAGATACGTACCAACGCCTGGAGGGCTGCCTCTCGGGTCGACCGACCTCCGCTCTCCAACCCTTTCAAGAGCACCTGCACGGAGCCCGGCTCGTCGTTGTGGCCCAATACCGCGTAGGCCGCAGCGCAAAGCAGGGATTCGTCCAATGCGCAGCGCAACTCGGCCGTATCCACCTGGGCTTCGAGTCGATCGAGGGCCCGAAGCGCCGACAACCGTACGAGGATTTCCGGATCGGCGCTGACGAGGCGCAGTAGGATCGAATGGCAGTCTTCATTCCCGACACAGCCCAGGGCTTCCGCGCCGGCACCGCGCACGTTCGGGTCCGGGTCGGACAGCACTTCCAGGAGACGGGGGACTGCTGCGGGATCTCCGATCCCCGCCAATGCATCCACCGCCTGCTTGCGTACATCGACATCCGGGCCGCGACACGCATCGAAGAGCACTGGCAGGGCCGAGGAGCCGCATCGCGTCAACGTCTCGAGCGCGGCGTTGCGCCGGCCGGGATTCTCGCCATCGGCCAGGGCTTCGACCAACGCCGGGATTGCGGCCGACGTCTCGGGGGTCTCCGAGAGTCGCTCGATGGCAGCCTTCCTGACGCGCCAGCTCGGATCCGCGAGCTGCGCAACGAGAGCGGGAATCGCTTCATTCGGCGGAAGCGTCGTAAGCCGTTCGACCGCGAGCCGACGAACCTCGTCGTCCGAACTCCTCAGATCGTAAAGCAGATGATCGTGTTGGTCCCTGTCCACGAAGCTCATTGCATCCCGCGAGCACGGGCGACCCGCAATAATTCTTCCAGGAGGTGATCGCCCTTGCCTCTCACTTTCTCGTCGATCCGCTGCTCGAACAATCCCCGCCCCTCAGCAAGGTCAGCGGCCATCGCCTCCGCCACGTCGCCGGCCTGCACGGCGGACGCGAACTTCTCCTCGTTGTAGAGCACGATGTCTGACACGATGATGCGAGCCAGGCGCTCTGCCTGGGCTTGCTCTTCTTGGAGCTGCGGAGACGGTGAAGCCGAAGCTGCAGCCGGCTCCTCTTGCTTCGGCTGCGTCGGCGCCGGACCCGATATCTCAGGCCGCTCCAGCGCTTCGGCCGGCGGACTCGGCTCTGACCGCTCCGGCACGGGCGACGGCTCTTCTCGCGGAGGATTCTCTGGCGACAGGATTCCAGCCTCCACCAGCACTGGGGCGAGTGCCCCGGGCAGATCCGGAACCTCGACGTAGGAATCGGCACCGTAGAATTCCGAAGGCGACCGCCGATAGCGTTCCGGATGGTGGACGGTTCCAGCGAGTACGACGTGGATGCCGCGCAGGCTCGCGTTACGCTTCACGATCTCACAGACCTGAAAGCCGAACATCTTCGGAAGCTCTGCAGCCAACAAGACCGCGACCGGCTCCTGGCGCTGGATTTCGAGCATCGCATCGACCCCGTCGAAGACCACCATGCTGTGGAGACCGCGGGCGCTGAGGTCATCGGCTGTCCTCTTGGCGACCTCGGCATCGGGCATCGCGATGACGATCTGCGCCCGCGGCTTCTCTTCCGGCGGGTCCTGGTTGGCGGAAGAAACAGGGACTTCCACAGGTTGCCGGTCGACGGAAGAAACCGGAGCTTCCGCAGGCCGCTGCTCGACGGAAGAAACCGGAGCTTCCGCAGGCCGCTGCTCGACGGAAGAAACCGGAGCTTCCGCAGGCTGCTGGTTGGCAGAAGAAACGGAAGTTTCCGCAGGCTGGGAAGTGGGCGCGCGCACGCGAAAGACGGATTCACAGCGCGAGCAGCGAAGCCGAGCGCCCTTGTCTCCGAGTTTGTGTTTGTCGATCCGGTAGCGGGCCGCACATGTGGGACAAGCCGCAATCATCTTGTTCTCCTGACGTTCATTGGATCCGGAACCGGTTCACGCCGTCGCGCAGGGCTGCAGCCTGCTCGCCCAGCGCACGAGTCGCATTGGCGAGACGAAGAGACGATTCCTCGTTAGAGCAGGTCCGTTCGAAGACCTGCTCCAAAAATGACACTGTGGAGCGACACGAATGGGTCTGCTCCTGCAGCCCGGCGTGGATCTGATCCACGGTGTCGCGAATACTCTCCATGCTGTGCCGGATCCGCCCTGCTCCCCGCGACTGCTCCTCAGTCGTTCGTTGGGTCTGCTGGGCGACATCACGGGTCACATGGGCACCGCGAACCATCACATCATTTCCGCGCTCTTGCTCCCGACCGGCTTCCTGGATGTCTTCGACCTGCGCACTGACGTGGTCCATCAGGCCCGCCACATGCCGAGCCGCTCCCGCTTGCTCGCGTACTGCGTGAACGATCTCCTGGATGCGGCCTCCTGAGCCCCGTGCGGCGCCGGTGATCTCCTCGAGTGCAAGTCCGGCCTCGGCCGCCAGCTCTACACCGCTCAGCACGCGCTCCGTTCCACGACCGATCGCCTCGGTAGCGTTCGCCGTTTCGTTTTGCACGGCCCGGATCAGCTCACCGATTTCCTTGGTGCTGCTGAGTACGCGATCCGCCAGATCCTTGATTTCCTCTGCGACGACCGAAAACGAGCGGCCTTGATCACCTGCCTGGGCGGCGATGATCGCTGCATTCAGCGCCAGCAGGTTGGTCTCGTCTGCGACGTCGTCGATCACGTCGACGATTGCTCCGATCTCGGCCATGCGTCCGGCCAGACTCCCGATCACCTCGTCTGCGGTCTCGGTCGTGTCTCGAATCGCTTCCATGCCGCTGATCGTCTCGTGGACGCGCTCCTGCCCTCGCTCGGAGAGCTCGACCACCTGGGAAGACAGGCCGGCAGCGTGGGTGGCATTGGTATCCACCTCGGTCATCGCCACCGCCATTTCCGACATCGAACTGGCAGTCTCGGACACGCCCGCAACCAATCCTTCCGTGTTCTCCCCCACCTGCGCGACGCTGCGAATCATCTGCTCGATCGACCCCCCCACCTCTTCGACGTGGCTGCTGAGGGTCGTGGCGGTCTGGTTCAGCTGCTCACTCGCGGCACCCAGCTCGAGGATCGAGCTACTGGCTTCTTCGACGTTGGCGTTCAACGCCTGGGCGTTCCCGGTGATCTGCGAGACCTTGTGGTTGACGGCAGCCACCTGGGCGGTCGCCTGCTCGATGTCTGCGCGCTGATCGTCGGTCGCCGTCGTCACCGCCTCACCGATTGCCCCGAGATCATTGACGGCCCGATCCAGACCGTCAGCGGCTGCAGCCACTCGCCCGAGCATCTCGCGCAGTGAGTCCACCATCCGGTCGAAGGTGCGCCCCAGGACTCCGAGTTCATCCTCCGATTCGACCACGTCCTGCGCGAGGAAATCTCCATCGGCGATCCGCTCGGCCCGACCGATCAGGCGCTGGGTCGTCACACTGACATCCCGGGCGAGCGCCCGACAGGTGAGGAATGTGATCATCAGGGCGATGAACGTCACGCCTGCGAAGGCCATGCTCGTAGCCAGCTGATCTGCAGCGAAGACCGAACCCGGGGTGACCGCGACCAACACCCTCCGACCGTCAGCTTCCAGGTTCAGCCAGGCAAAACTGTTCGGGGAGTCGAAGCCCGTGCTTTCACCAGTCGCTTCCTCGGTCTGTCCGAGAAGCCACTCGATCTCCGCAGGTCGCATACCGTCCGGGGGTCCGTCGACGATCGCCCTTTGCCGGCGATCGATGATCAACATCGCATGGGTCGCGGAGAAGGCGGCGCCGATCTCACGCAAGCGCCCGATTGCATCGGCGTCCTTGGCCAACTCATCGACCGAGTACTCCAAGTAGGCCTGTTTGACACGTACATCCTGGGCTTCGACAGGCCGGCTCGCCAATGCATAGGAGAGCAGAAGCGCAAAGGAGAGCGTCACGGTCGATACCGCGAGCAGGGGTACTGCGAGCTTCGTCGAGAGAGAGACGTCAGGCATCAACTCGGCGCGTTCTGAACCGTCCGGAAGGCTCTGGGCCCATTCGTCCACGAGCGGCGCGACCATCTGCTTGATGCCGAAGAACATGAAGACCGCGGCGATCGTTCCACCACTTAGCGTGGCCATTGCGATCGCAATGCAGGTAAAGATCGAGACCGATTCGAGGGCAACGGCCAGGAAGCAGGGCACGAAGATCGCGGCGCCGCTCCAGACGATCAGCGTGTCACGCGCGCTCCGATAGGGCAGGTGTGTGAGCCGGGCGAAGGCGATCCGAAATCCATCGGGGGCTGAATCGCCCGCTGCGATCGCGTCGATTGCATCCAGAATCGGTCGTGAGAAGCGGCGCTGCAGAGCCTGGGCAAAGACAGTCAACCCAGCGGCCGCAATACCACCTGCAAGCCCGAACGCCGACCACTGCTCCGGTGTCAGGATCAGAACCGTCGCGAGGTAGGCAACACTGAGGACCGCCCCGGAGAGACTGATCAGCGACCACCCCAGAACGTGACGCCTCTGGAATGCCTTGCCACTCCCGTAGGCCAGCTCCGTCATCGCGGTTCCTCCCCTGCTCGCGAGTTCGAGCGGTAGACGCTCTCCAGGATCTGGTCCAGGGAAAGCACCATCACCGGAGGTGCGTCCTTGCAACGTACGACCGCACGAATTGCGGCATATCCGGAATGCGTGGCCAGCGCGGGCGGCCCCTCGATGGTCCCGGATGCCACCGAGAGCACATCCACGGCTGCATCCACCCGCAGCCCAAATATCAGTTCTTCGATCTCGACGATTGCAATCCGTGCAGAAGTGCCGCCCTTGGAGCAGCCTTGAGCCAACGCGCGCCCCAGATCGATGACGGGGATCACCTGGCCTCGCAGATCGATGACACCTTCGATCAGTGCAGGCGCATTCGGAAGGGGCGTCGTTTCCTGGTTCCGGATGATCTCCCGGATCTGGAAGACATCGATGCCGACGACCTGGCCTTCGATCTCGAAGCAGGCCAGTTCGATCTGCCCTTCATTGGCCGTGAGTACGCTACTCGCCAAGGTCCAACACCTTCTCGAGGTTCAGAATGGAGACGAAATCACCTTCGTCCTCACAGAGCCTCGAAACGAAATCGGTATCGCTGTCCGGAGCGTCCCGGAATGCATGTTCGGGCACTCGCAGAACCGAAGCGATCGTTTCCACCAGCAGGCCCGCCGCGTCGCCTTCCCTGCCATGCAGGACCACGATCCGGGAGGTGGGCGTCCGCAGGCCAATCGAACCTCCCAGCCGCTGGGAGAGATCCAGAACCTGCACGATCTCACCGCGCAAGGAGATGACTCCGAGGATATCCGCAGGGACCCGAGGCACGGGGGTGATCTGGCGCAATCGCACCACCTCCCTGACCCGATCGACCGGCAGTGCATAGCGATCGGCACCGAGCGGAAAGGCCAGGAATTCGTGAAAGACCTCCGCCTCGGCCTCGTCTCCGAGGCGGGTGGCAGCCCGTGCAAGCTCATCCCAGGCGAAATCCGGCGTGGCCACACTGCTCATGCGTCACTCCGGCGGACTCGACTCCGGTCGAAGATCGGAACCGTGCGACGACCCAGGTCTTCGATGAAAGCCGACACATCGAGCACCAGCACGGCACCCTGTTCTCCGAGTTCGGTGGCACCCGCAATGCCCCGCACATTGCTGACGGGCCCCTGGATCGGCTTGATCACCACATCCTGTTGCCCCTCCAGTCGATCGACGATCAACCCCATCCGCGCGTCGCCCATCCCGAGAACGACGACGTAGATCTTTGCTCCGCGGGCCTCCTCTTCGATCCCGAATTCCCGAGCCAGCCGCTTGACGACCAGGGGCTCACTCCGCAGGTTCAGGATCTCCCTTCCCTCGCTGCTCTGAATTTCCGAGCGATCCAGAAGCAGGGTTTCACGTACTGAGTTCAGTGGCACGGCGAAGTGGTGTTCACCGACACCAATGATCAACGCCTGGATGATCGCCAGGGTGATCGGCAATGTGAGGGTGATTGTCGTCCCTCGACCGGCCGTCGACTCGATATCCACGATCCCGCCGAGAGAAGCGATATTCGATCGCACCACGTCCATTCCGACGCCGCGCCCACTGGTTTCCGTCACCGCCTCACGGGTCGACAGACCCGGGTGGAAGACCAGATCGAGGATCTCCCGTTCCGAGAACTCCTCTTCAGCATCCACCAGCCCCTGTGTTCGGGCGCGTTCCAGAACCCGCTCGGTATCGATTCCACGGCCGTCGTCGGAAAGCGTGATCACGACGTCGTTGCCGCGCTGGGTCGCTTCGAGACGGATCGTGCCCTCAGCTTCCTTTCCTGCACGAATACGCTCAGCCGGCGGCTCGATTGCGTGATCGAAGGCATTGCGAACCAGATGCATCAGCGGGTCGACCAGCTCCTCTACGATCAGCTTGTCGAGTTCCGTGTCCACACCGTGAACCTCGAGTCGCACCTCCTTGCGTTGATCCAGACGCAGACGGCGCACCACGCGGACCAGCTTGTCGAACACCTGGCGCAGCGGGACCATTCTCACCTCGAGAACCCCGGCCTGCAGTTCCGACAGCTTGCGCTCCAGTCCGCGGTAGATCTTCCCGAGTTCGGTACCCGCTCCCAGGGTGCTGGTTTCGGAAGTCAGGCGATCGGTGAGATGCTTGAGCGCTCCCTTTTGCAGCGCGAGTTCGCCCACCAGGTTCATCAGCTCGTCGAGCTTTCGGATATCGACCCGAACGGTTCCGCTGATCGACTTGAGCGAGCCTGACTCCTGCACGGCCTCCCGCTGAGGCTCCGACGGCTGATCCTCGTCTTCGGGTTTCGTCAGGGCCGGAGACGACTCCGGTGTGGGCGCGGTGTTCGACGACGGGCACGGAGCCATTGCCGTCTCGACGGAATCCGGATGCAGTTCCAGCCGAGTCGCGAGATCTGCTGCGGAAAGGTCTGTGCCGGTCAACAGCGAGAAGCGGATCTGGGAATCGGGCGTCTCGCCTGGCGACGGAAGCGTCGAGAGGATCTCGCCGACCTCCTTGATCATGGCCGTCACTTCCGCCAGACCTTGCTCGAAGTTGGCAATCTCGAAATCGACCCCGACGACATAGATGCCCCGACCACGTCGAAGATTGTCGCGTAGCCGGTGCTCCTCGTACTCCGTGAGTGCGCGAAGGATCGACGACGGAAGCGCCAAATCGCCGAATGCATCTTCCGATGCAGATTCGTTCCCGCCAAACCCCTCGATCCTCCCCAACAGCTCCGCAATGGTCTCGCGCGTTGCAGTGCCGATCTCCGAAGCCTGGAGCTCGACCAATGCGGTACTCAAGGTTTCGATCGCGTCATCGAACAATGCCAGGCCGTCGGCGCCCAGCACCAGTCGGCCCATGCGCAGACCGTCGAGCAGGTCTTCCAGGCGATGAGCCAGCTCACCGAGGCTCTCGAGGCCAAACATGCCCGAGAGTCCCTTCAGCGAATGAGCCGACCGAAAGAGACTGTTGATCAGATCCGGGTCGGGCTCTGCACCGCCCCCTGCGGCTTCGGCGAGTTCCGAGAGATCGTCGCGCATCCGCTCGAGGATGTCTTCGGCCTCCGAGACGAACTCACGCTGGGCCTTTGAGCCGGCGCTTTCCTTTCCCGAAGCAGCCACGGGCCCTCAGCCTCCCTGGCTCAAATCGAGGAGATCCGCGACCAGTTCCTGGAGTTCCCTCGGCTCGAAGGGTTTCACCAGATAGCCCTCTGCCCCGAGATCGAGCCCCTTCGCGCGATCGCGTTCCGATCCTTCCGTGGACACGATCACGAGCGGAATCGTCGCGTAGGTCTCGTTGCCCTTGACGAACGACACAAGCTCGAGTCCGTTGATGTCGGGCATGTTGATGTCGGTCAGGATCAGGTCGTAGCGCTCTCGCGGCAGCATGCGCAGCGCCTCGAAGCCGTTCTGGGCCTCATCGATCTTGACGTTCGGGTCTACGCCTTCGAGCGCCTGAACCAGCAGGCTCCGCATCGTGCCGGAGTCCTCGACAATGAGGATGCGCGCCACCCTTCCCTCCCAGGCCCGAAGGGCCCTCTGGTAAGGCCTGCGCATCGGCCGACTAGGGGGATTTCTTGAGAGAGCACACAGGGTTCCCCGGTTCACTGCGCTGCCCCGCGGGCGTGGAAATCTGCCCTCAAAGCCCCGGGCCAACCGGGCTCTTTGCGCTCGAAGCCCGGGCTAGCCGGGCTCTTCCAGAGCCCGCTCCAGCGCGGCACGGTCCAGGACCAGACCGGCGTGGTGCAGCGCGACCTCGAGCGCCGCTGTATCCGGAATCGGCTCTTCACCGGGAAGCATGTCGCCATAGACCACGGCAACCACCCGGTCGGCAATCTCGATCGGAGCCAGCCACGCCTCCTGCGGCGGAACCGTCGCCAGCCCGGCCATCAGCCGGCTTTCACCGCCTTCCCCGGCCATCCAGACGGGTGCACGGTGTTCGATCACCTTGCGAAGATCGGCACACTCGGAAACGTGAAGGCTCTGGGATCGGATCCCGGCATCGTCCGGGCCGCCTGCCAGCGGAAGCCCGTGTTGGGCAATGCCTTCCGCCTCGTCATCGCGAACCATGAAGAGGGCAACTCTCGAGAAGATTCGCGATGCGAACTCGATCACCCTCGGAAGGACTTCCCCGGAGGCCGCCGACTCCCGAAGCTGCATGCTCATCTGCCGCAGGTCTTCGACGACCGGCGGCGGAGCAGAAGGCTCCATCTCACAGACCCGCCGAATCACGCCAGTGAGCTCGTGTCCGAGACGCTCGCGAGCAGGTGCCATCGATGGATCGGTGAGCTGGATCGCTGAGGGCTTGTCGACCCGCCCTTGGGTCTGGGCTTCGAGACCGGGCGCGATCGGACGACCGGCCTCCTCGAGGATCAGGATGCGCATCTGCGGTGCCTGCCGAAGGAGCCGCTCGACGACCTCGGCTGGCGTCCGCGCTCCGGATGTCGGATCCGCCAACGCACATGCGGAGAGAACTACCAAAGGGACCTCCGCTCGACGAAGGTACTGACGAATCCGGCTGATCCCGTGCTCCGTCAGCTGAAAGAGGTGGGCCGCAGCCAGCTCCTCGGGGAGCGACGAACGCGCCCATTCCACGATCGCGAGATCCGGATCGATGAACACGAGGGGCGGAAGAGCAGGAGAATCGGCGAGAACCGCCAGGTTCTCCGCATCCAGTTCGGGCCGCACTCCCCCAGGCTCCGGCGCCGGCACCAAATCAGCCAGCAATTCTTCAGGCTCCGGCGCCGACACCAGATCAGCCAGCGATTCTTCAGGCTCCGGCGCCGACACCAGATCAGCCAGCGATTCTTCAGGCTCCGGCGCCGATTCGAAACCGATATCGCCATCCGGCTCCGGGGCAGCCAGCTCTTCTGCTGGACCCCGCCCAGCAGCCATGAGCTCATCGGCCCGGCGTGTTCCTTCGAGTGCCAGGAACTGGGGGTTGAAGCCGGGTTCGAATGTCAACCCACGAAGATCCTGTGTTGCGGGGGCCCCGACCTCGAAGCTGAACTCGCCCGCGGACCACGTGAACATGCGAAGTACACAGCTCTCGACATGATCTGAGATCGCAGCCTCGAGCTCTTCGGCTGCAATCTGATCAGCAGATGGCAGGCTCCGACTCTCCAGCAGCTCGGCCACGCTGACCGGTCCACCTTCGACCAGAGCAGAACAGATCCGACCCTCCTCGAAAAGGATCTTTCCGCCACCTTCATCGGCCTGCAGAGCCAGCACTCCGGATTTTCCGGAGAGACTGATGATCTGCAGGATGTCGTCGAGGCCCAGGTCCTCGAGACTTCCGACCAGGCTCATGCGCTGCCCACCTCGCTTGCGCTCCGGCAGGCCACGACAACCCCCACCCAGGGAGAAGCGCTGACTCCGAAGTCATCGATAATCTCAAAGAATCCATCGGCCGACCCGAACGGGACTTGAACCAGGGATTCCCATTAATGCCACTCAGGGGTCAGGAGTCCGCTGCCGCGTAGAGCGAGGCCAGATCCCCACACCCATCGTTGCCACGACGTCTGCAAGGCGAGGGTCGTCCCCGCGAAATCCCTGCTGGCCTAGCGGGTCGGCAGGGGCCGAGAGATCGAATCTGCCGGTTGGCGAACCCGATCCGGGCTCCCGGCCGTTGGGCCGGGCTCTGGAACCGGGCCTCCGGCGTCCATGCGGACGGGGACCGCCGCCTGGGCTGCGGCCCTTCGTACGCCGCGCTCCGCATCACCCCCTCGAGCATTGCACAACAGCTTCAAGTGCAGGGCGGCCGGCTGCTCCTGCAACGCCTCGGCCGCTCCGCGCACAAGCGCCTCAGTGCTCAACTCGATCGGGAAGCCCATCACGAGTTCGTCCGGCAGCGCGATCGCGACCCGCCCGGCACGGAGCCCGACCACGCGCTGTACCAGCTCTGCAGCCAGATCCTTCAGGTCGCGCTCCGAGAAACCGGGCTTCGGGCCCAGACCGAAAGCGATGATCCGCGGCACCTGCAACCGGCCGGCACTGATCAACAGGGTCGCCTCACCGCGAGCCCCTTTGATCCGTCCAGAAGCGAGCTCGGTCGAGAGCAGGCCCGACAGGCGCCAATCGACGTGGGCAACCGGTCCTCGCAAAGGGCGGTGGCTCTCAAAGAACGGCGCCACCAGCACGTCGGCACTCATCTGGTCGAGCCGGCCTTCACAGACTTCGACGAGGAGCACGGCGGTCACGACGCCACCTCGGCAAGGCTGGCAGCTACGGCGTCGAGCACTCCGTTGACGAAGCCCGGCGAGGGGTCACCCCCGAATTGGCGCGCGAGTTCGACCGCCTCATCGATCGCCACCTGGACGGGCGTACCCAGGTGGACGAGTTCATAGGCGGCGAGACGGAGCACATTGCGGTCGACTGCAGCCATCCGCTCGAGGCGCCAGTTGCGGGCCGAGGCGGCAATCCGCAGATCGAGCTCGTCGCGATGGGCGACGACACCAGCGACCAACTCCTTCGCAAAGGCCCGGGCACCCTCGGGCAGCTCGAAGTGGTCGGCGAAGGTCTCGAAGACGGCTTCGACATCTGCCTGCCTGCCCTGGCCTTTCCGATCCCCGAGATCGAAGGCATAGAGCACCTGGAGTGCGACCTGACGTGAGCGCCGGCGACCGGCCAGGGCAGCGGTCACGACGGCGATCCCTGCAAAACGCGCCCCAGACAAGCCATCTCGATGGCCGCGAGAGCAGCCTCCGCGCCCTTGTGGCCATGGGCGCCGCCGGTTCGCTCGAGTGCTTGATCGATGTCATCGAGGGTGAGAACACCGAAAGCGACGGGTACGCAAGTCTCGTGCATCACACCGGCAACCCCATCCGTCACCCCGCGGCATACGTACTCGAAGTGCGGCGTACCACCGCGGATCACAGATCCGAGAGTGACGAGGGCATCGTACCGTCCACTACTCGCCAGCAGTCGCGCCGCCAGAGGGATTTCGAAGGCGCCGGGCACCCAGGCGACGTGTACGTCCTCAGGTGCGCAACCACGGCGCTCGAGTTCAGCGACGCAGCCATCGAGCAGCCTGGACGAAATCAACGGGTTGAAACGCGACACCACGACGCCCACCCGTAGCCCGCTGGCATTCCGGCTCGCGGAGTAGGTCTTCATGTCGGGCTTCCGGGGTTGGGGGGCAAGACCCCGTGAACGTACACGTCTTGTCCGAGCCGTCGAATGGACCGCACGATCAAGCGCGGACGGCCGCCCAGCTTCCCGATACCCAGCGAGCCGATCGCTTCGCGAGCGTCCCCACCCAGCAGCGACGGCGACGCAAACCAGTGAACCTCGTCGACCAGGCCGCGGCGAAGCAGCGCGGCGGCCAGGCCTCCGCCGCCCTCGACCAGCAGGCTTCCCAGCCCCCCATCGGCCAACTTCACGAGTGCAGCTTCCAGGTCCAACACTCCGCGCTGGCCGGGCACGGTATACAGCCGGGCGCCAGCCGCCTCCCGCGCTGCCCGCCGGTTTGCGGGCGCCCGGCGGCCGGTCAGGACCCAGGTACGATCCGAATGCTCGTCCTGAAACAGGCTGCGCTTGACGGGCACCCGCAGACCGGAGTCGACGAGCACGCGAATGGGGCAACGCACGAAACTCCCATTGCGACGCACCGTCAGCACGGGATCATCCCGCAGGGCCGTCCCGGAGCCGACCATCACGGCATCGACGTGATCGCGCAAGCGGTGGACGTGGTCCCGTGCGGCATCCCCGGTGATCCATTGCGATTCACCCGATTGGGTGGCGATCCGTCCATCCAGGGTCGCAGCAAGCTTGAGCGCGACCCAGGGCCGGCCGCGCTCGCATACCGAGAGGAAGCCACGATGATGCCAACGGCACTCTTCCTCCAACACGCCGCGTTGCACGCGGATCCCGACCCGCCGGAGCCATCGCAGGCCTCGTCCGGAAACCGCAGGATGGGGATCATCCGTCCCGACGAACACCCGGGCGATTCCGGCCTCGCGAATGGCCGCCGTGCACGGGCCGGTCCGGCCCTGGTGGTGACAGGGCTCGAGGGTCACGGCCAGGGAAGCACCGCGCAGGGCGGCTTCGCCATGGCGTCGACGGGCCCGATCCAGCGCGACGATCTCCGCATGGGCTCCCCCGGGCGGGCGCGTTCCACCCGCCCCGAGGATCCGGTCACCCCGAAACACGACGGCGCCGACTGCCGGATTCGGATGGGTCCGCCCCTGGCGGGCTCGGGCCCGGGTGAGGGCCCGACGCATGACGCGCTCGGGATCCATACCGCCGGGGTTACTCGCCTTCGCGCCCGTCGACCAGGTTTGCAAAGAAGGCGTCGTAGTCGGCGGCGCTTGCAAACTCCCGGAAGACCGACGCGTAGCGGGCTGCGGCCATGACATCCAACCCAGACAGCTCGTCGAGCACCGCGTCCCCGACCCGATCCGTCGCGACCTCGGCCTCTCCCAGCTCAGAAATACGGCGTTCGACGCGATCCACCAGGCGCTGCACCTCATTCTCGCTGACGGGGCGCTTGGTACACGCCTTCTGCACGCTGTGCTCGAGTTTCGAGCGGTCCCATTCCTCTCGGCGCTCATCGTGCTTGATCACCTTCGGCAACACCGATTCCAGTCGCTCCCGGGTGGTGAACCGCCTCCCACATTCGTCGCACTCGCGCCTACGTCGAATCTCGAGGCCTTCCCGCGAGAGGCGGGAATCAATGACGCGATTGCTCGCCTCGTTGCAGAAGGGACAACGCAAGACCTAACGATCCTCATCGAAACGGGGAAGGACCACGACCTAGACCGCCGGCTGCCAACGATCCGCATAGAGCGGGAAGCGATCACACAGGGCTTTCACTTCCCCGCGGACCTCGTCGCGCACCGCAGCATCTTCGGGATTATCGAGCACCCGCGCCAGCATGTCGGCCACGGCTTCCATCTCCGCCTCGGCCATGCCCCGTGTCGTGAGCGCCGGCGTACCGACCCGCACACCCGACGTCACGAACGGCTTGCGAGGATCGAAGGGCACCATGTTCTTGTTGGTGGTGATTCCGGCCGCGTCCAGCACGTTCTGGGCCACCTTGCCCGTGAGCTCGCGACCGACCAGCGAGAGCAGGAGGAGATGGTTGTCGGTCCCACCGGAAACGATGCTGAAGCCCCGCTTGGCCAATGCATCTGCCAACGCACGGGCGTTGGCGATGATCTGTCCGCAGTAGGCGCGGAAGTCGGGCTGCAGAGCTTCGCCGAAGGCGACAGCCTTGCCGGCAATCACGTGCATCAAGGGCCCACCCTGACCGCCCGGGAAGACGGCGCTATCCACCTTCTTGGCAAATTCGGCATCACAGAGAATCATCCCACCCCGCGGTCCGCGCAGGGTCTTGTGGGTGGTCGTCCCGATCAGTTGGGCTTGTCCCACCGGCGTGGGGTGGTGGCCCGTCGCCACCAGACCCGCGATATGGGCGATATCCGCGAACAAGAGCGCCCCCACCTCGTCTGCGATCTCGCGGAACTTCGCGAAATCGATGATCCGCGAGTAGGCAGTAGCTCCGCATTGGATCAGCTTGGGACGGTGCTTCTTCGCCAGCTCCCGGAGCGCGTCGTAGTCGATGGTCTCGGTCTTCCGATCGACGCCGTAGGGCACGATGTCGTACAGCTTTCCGGAGAAGTTCACCGGACTTCCGTGTGTGAGATGCCCTCCGTGATCCAGGTTCATCGCCAGGATCGTGTCGCCGACCTCGAGCACGGCGCGATAGATGCACTCGTTTGCCTGGGAGCCCGAGTGGGGCTGGACGTTCACGTGGTCCGAGCCAAACAACTCCTTGGCGCGATCCCGCGCGAGGTTCTCGGCTTCGTCGAGTACGTCGCAGCCACCGTAGTAGCGCCGCCCCGGATAGCCTTCGGCGTACTTGTTGGTGGCCACCGAGCCCACGGCCTCGAGCACGGCCTCGGAAACGAAGTTCTCCGATGCGATCAACTCCAGACCCTGGGCCTGGCGGCTGGCCTCGCGGCGGAGAATGCTCGCGATGGTCGGATCCTGGCGGACCAACGCACCGTCGTATGTCCGGGTGAGGCTGTCGATCTGCTCGACGCGAGCTGCATGCCGCCCCCCCTCGAAGGGCACCTCGAGCCAGGCCCGGACGATCGCCCAGGCGTCGTCGATGCCCGTTCGATTGGCGGAAAGCGCCAGCACGTTCGCATCATTGTGCTCGCGAGCCAATGTCGCAGTCTCTACATCGTGCACGAGGGCAGCCCGCACACGCGGAAACCTGTTCGCCGTATAGGTGACACCCAACCCGGTCCCACAGATCACGATCGCGCGAGAGGCCTGTCCGGCCGAAACGGCCCGCGCCGCCGGCGCCACGAACTCCGCATAGTTCACAGAAGCGTCACCGATGGGTCCCAGATCGCGAACCTCGTGACCGGCCTCCTCCAGACGATCCTTCAGTGCACTCTTCAGAGCCACTCCACGGTGGTCCCCGGCCAGCAGAATCGAATCCCCCATCACGCCTCCCATCGTTGAAAGACCAGGGCAGCATTCACGCCGCCGAAGCCGAATGAGTTGGAGAGTGCCACACGAACGTCCGCCGCACGCGCTTTCCCATCCACATGGTCCAGGACACATGCCGGGTCGGGCCGGTCCAGATTGATCGTCGGCGGAAGCTGTCCATCCTGGAGGGCCAGGACGGAGAAGACCGCCTCCACGGCTCCGGCCGCACCGAGTAGATGGCCGGTCATGCCCTTGGTCGCCGATACGGCAATGCCCTCGACATGCTCGCCGAACACTTGTCGAATCGACTCGACCTCGACCACGTCGCCGGCCGGTGTGCTGGTCGCGTGAGCGTTGATGTGATCCACGGCTTCCGGCTCGAGCTTCGCATCGGCCAGAGCCGCCCGCATGCAGCGGATGGCTCCTCCACTCTCGACGTCCGGTGCGGCGAGCTGCGCTGCATCGCTGGAAGCCGCATAACCCGCGAGTTCTGCGTAGATGCGAGCACCCCGGGCACGGGCGTGATCCAGGGATTCCAGGACCAGCAGTGCAGAGCCTTCGCCCAGCACGAAACCGTCCCGGTCCAGATCGAAAGGCCGACTGGCCCGCTCTGGCTCGTCATTTCGCTTCGAAAGCGCCTGCATCCTTGCGAACCCGGCGATCACGAGATCCTGGATGGCGGCCTCCGTGCCACCCGCGAGCATCGCATCGACCTCGCCATGGCGAATCGCCCGGGCAGCCTCGCCGATGGAATGAGCCGAGGAGGCACATGCGGTCACATGACACAGATTGGGGCCGCGCAAGCCATGATGAATGGCAGCGACACCACTCGGCATGTTGGCGAGCGTCATCGGAATGAAGAACGGAGAGACCTTCCGTGGACCCTTCTCGAGGTAGGTGCGGTGATTGGCGAGCAACGTGGTGATGCCTCCGATGCCCGAGCCGATCGCCACTCCCACACGATCGGGATCGATGGCGCCCGCAAGGGAGGCATCGGCCATCGCCTCCCGCGCAGCCGCCAGAGCCAGCAGGATCGCCCGGTCATAGCGGCGCCGCTGTTTTGGGTCCAGATCGCCAAGATCCAGATCACCCAGCACCGGCGCGGCAATCCGCGACGAAAGACGTTCATCGGATTCGGGCAGCGAAATGATGCCGCACGTCCCCGAGAGCGCCGCCTCCCAACTGGAAGCGACGTCGAGGCCGAGGGGGGTCACGCTGCCAAGTCCTGTGACGACCACCCGGCGCGCAGCGGCGTCCGGGGTCATGATCCGGGCTACTCCCCGCCGAGCTTGCCCTTGATGTAGGAAATCGCCGAGCCGATCGTCTGGATCTTCTCCGCATCCTCATCCGGGATCTCGACGTCGAAGGCCTCCTCCATTGCCATCACGAGCTCGACGATATCGAGCGAGTCCGCGCCGAGATCATCGATGAACGACGCCTTGGGAACGACCTCCTCGGCCGTGACGCCGAGCTGCTCGACGATGATCTCTCCGATGCGTTCTTCCAATCCCATGGGAACCCCTCCTCTCACCCAGCCGCGGCTGTTGCGGCGAGCTCGTTGATCTCTTGGATGCCGCTCGCGTTCGATCGTTGGATCTTGCGATCGATCCGGGCCACGAGCCCGGAAAGTACGTGGCCCGGCCCCACTTCGAGCACGCGATCGATACCCAGTGAGGCGAGCCGTTGCACCGTCTCGGTGAAACGCACCGCGGCTGTCACCTGACGGCGAAGAAGCTCCGGAATCCGGGCACCCTCCGCATTCGGCTTGGCCTCGACGTTGGTCACGACCGGCATCATCGGGTCGGAGAAACGCACCTGGGCAAGCTCGGCGGCCAGCTTGTCGGCGGCAGGCTCCATCAGGCTGCAGTGGAAGGGCGCCGAGACCGGCAATGCAATGGCGCGCTTCGCTCCGCGTTGCCTGGCAAGCTCGCCGGCCTGCCCGACCGCGGCCGTGTGGCCGGCAATGACTGTCTGCTGGGGCGAGTTCCAGTTGGCGGGCACGACCACCTGGCCGGTCTTCTCCGCCGTCTCGAAACAGGCGTCCGCCACCATCTCCGCGTTACCGCCGAGAATCGCGGCCATCGCGCCCTGCCCCTCCGGCACCGCTTCCTGCATGAAACGGCCCCGCGCGTGGACCAGCCTCACCGCATCCTCGAGGGCCAGCGCTCCCGCAGCGACCAGAGCCGTGTACTCGCCAAGGCTGTGCCCCGCGACAAAGGAAGGAGTCACCGACATTCTCTCCCCGAGCGCACGCAAGAGCGCAATCGACGTGGTGAGGATGGCCGGCTGCTGGTTCTCCGTGCGACGGAGTTCGTCCTCGGGCCCCTCGAAGCAGAGCTTCGAAAGCGGGAATCCCAGCGCGCGATCAGCGGCCTCGAACACAGCGCGCGCAGCAGGGGATGCGTCATGGGCGTCTCGGCCCATGCCAACCTCTTGCGAGCCCTGGCCTGGAAACAACAAAGCCAGCACCCGGCTTACTCCTCGTCCGTCTCGGTAGCCACCGGCAGCGGTTCAGTCCTCGTCCGTCTCGATCACGGTACGGTCGCGATAGACACCGCACTGCCCACAGATCCGGTGGGGCGCCTTCGGTGCGCCGCAGGACGGGCACACGGATTTGGCAGGTTCGGCCAACGCGTGGTGGCTGCGCCGCTTGTTGCGACGCGTTTTCGAAGTTCGACGCTTGGGAACGATCATTCAGATTCTCCTTCCTTCGAAGCCAACCGATCTCGGAGACCGGCCAAGGCTGCGAAGGGCGAATGGGGCTGCTCTTCCTGGCATTCACAGGATTCGACATTTCGGTCGATTCCACAGCTTGGACAGAGACCGGCGCACTCCTCACGACACAGGGGCTTCTGTGGGAGGCCCGCGGCGATCACCTCTTGCAGGAAACGATCGAGCCGGACCTCACTACCGCGAAACCATCCGGCCTCGAACTCTTCGGAGAGCACCAGGCCGTCACGTGCCAAGGCCTCGGCACCCTCCGGATCGGCGGGAACTCGGGACCCGGCAGGCTCGAGCACCAACCGGAACGGCTCACGGACCGGCTGACGATAGCGTTCCAGGCACCTACCGCACCCGAGGTCGAAATCGGCCTCGGCGACCCCCTCCAGATAGAGATCCTCCCCCATTCGATGGGCCCGGAGCCTGAAGCGAGCGGGCGCGGCGAGACCCGCCGCGAGCCCCGGATCCCCAGCACAGCTGGCCAGCCAGTCGGCCGAGCCGGTGAACTCGAGCTCGCTCGGGTCCTCGGTCAGGCGATCGACGAGCAGCTCCACGAAAGAAAACCTCTTGAATCTCGGACAGTTGGGAAGGCAGGGCGATAGCAGACCCGGAGCCTTCCTGGCAAGCTACCGGCTTGAGGATTGACGACGGTCGCCTACCTTCCCGCGGGTCTGGGCATCAGAGGCCCGCGCAGAACGGCTCCCCGGTCGTCTAACGGCAGGACAACAGACTCTGAATCTGTGAATCATGGTTCGAATCCATGCCGGGGATCCAATTCCTGCCTCTGGCCCCACCGGGGACGTCCCGGACGACGGCTACGCTCGCCGCGCGGTCACCAGCCAGCAGCCGGAGCCGAGTTCGAGTTGCTCGTCGCCACCCTCGGCCGCGAACGCCTGGCGGACCGCATCCTCCACTCGCTGGCGAGTCGCATCGTCGGCGCCGCTGTTGCGCAGGACGGAAGCGACGGGGCCGACCTCCATGAACACCTCCACCGCACCGTCCAGAGTGCCGCCACCCGGCGCCATCGCGATGTCCTCAGGCTGCAGCTTGATTTCGGTGAAGCCGGCTTCGGCAAGGATGCCGCGCAGGCGCTCCTCATCAGCCAGGGCCAGCATGCCCGGGGAGCCGGGCGGCGGAGGCGGCGGGAACTCCAGCAGCGGAGCCACTGCAGCCATCGGAACGGTGATCCACGGGTTGTCCTGGGGGCCCCGCCAACACACGAAGGCCATGCGCCCGCCCGGCCGGAGAGCCCGGTGGAAATTCGAGAAGGCTTCGATGGGTTCTTCGAAGAACATCACGCCGAAGCGGGAGAAGAGCGCGTCGAAACTCTCCGCGGTGAGCGACGCCTTGGCTGCATCACCCTGCTGGATCGTCACCTGGTCGGCGCCCGCGTTGGCTACCCGCTCCCGGGCACGCTCGAGCATCGGAGCCGAAACGTCGAGGCCGACGACCCGACCGCCCACACCGACCCGCTCGGCCAGTGCGAGCAATGTGTCACCGCAACCGCAGCCCACATCGAGGATCGCCTCGTCCGGCTTGACCGCGAGCGCATCCAGGGCCAACTGGCCATGGGGTGCGATCTGGCGATCGAGACGTTCCTGCCAGACAACCCAGGTGTTGCCATGCTCGTTCCAATATTCTTCTTGATCACTCATCGGCGCCACCGTAGCACGGAAGCTCAGCGAAGCAGGCTCTCGAGCCAGGAGGCGGGAACGATCATCACCCCGATCGTTGCGATCACGATGGCGGGACCGAAACCGAAGGGAACGTTGGCCGCGCGGTGGCCGACAGCGGAGATACCACCCCACAACAGCCCGACGAAGGCCGCACCGATGATCGTGAGCATCACACCCATCGGCCCGACACAGGCGCCGACCAACGCCATCAATTTGACGTCTCCGAAGCCCAAGCCAGGAAACCAGGTCCAGTAGTCCAGGGTGCCGGGCGTTGGAAACCCTTCACCCTCATCAGGCCAGTGGGGGAAGGTTCGACCCATGACCGCGCTGATCCGGGCGTGGACAAAGCCGACG
>JAAELW010000121.1 GCA_024226235.1 bacterium | reverse complement strand
CCGAGAGGTTCTTCATGATCCGGCCCTGCACGCGATTGTCGAGCGCGCTCGTCGCCTCGTCGAATACCATAACCTTCGGCTTGCGTACCAGGGCCCGGGCGATTGCTATGCGCTGGATCTGCCCGCCCGAGAACACCTGCGAATCTCCGCTCACCATGGTGTGCATGCCCATCGGGAACTCGCGGATGTCCGCGTTGATGCAGGCGATGCGCGCCGCTTCCCAGGCGTCCTCGATGCTGCACTGGGTGGCGCCCTGGATGTTTTCGAACAGGGTGCCGGGGAGTAGCCTGAAGTCCTGCTGGACCACGCCTATGTTCTCGCGCATCACATGCCGGTCGAGGCTCTGGAGGTCGAAGTCACCAAGGAACACCCGCCCGCGCGTCGGCTTATCGAGCCCGGCGATCATTTTCGCCAGCGAGGACTTGCCGGACCCCGACATGCCTACCACGGCAACGAACTCCCCCGCTTTAATGGCGAGCGATACGTTGCTGAGTGCCGGGTTCGGCTGTCCCGGGTAGGAGAACGTGACACCGTCGAGTTCGAGTCGTCCTTCGACCTGGGCCGGCTGGGCCTTGCCGGTCTTCGCCTCGGGCACGTTGTCCAGCAGCGGCGCGACGAACTTCAGCGACACCAGTTGCATCGATAGCGCCAGCACCAGCGAGGCCAGGACGGAAAGGCTCATGGTGACGTTG
>JAAELW010000120.1 GCA_024226235.1 bacterium | reverse complement strand
GTACGAAGGCCAGTCCGAGAGGGACGCGGCCAAGCTCGAAACGGCCCTTCGCGCGGCTGTGCCACAGGAGCACCGCGACTTCTCGGACCGGGTTCTCGCAGAACACGACCTCCCGGAGTTTCCCGAAGAGGAAAAGGGCCGTGAGCTGCTCAGCTGGACCCATGCGACGGCCCTGCCACAAGTAGAAATCGCACTGGCACACGAGAAGGTGAAGCTCCTGGCCAACGCGCTCGGAACCCCGCCACCCGACGTCATCGAGAGCGCCCACGCTTCTGGACGCATGGTTGCGGCGCTGTGCGGAAACCCCCAGCAGGCAGTCCGCCACAAGGATGCCGGGGTCGACATCATCATTGCCCAGGGGCACGAGGGGGGTGGACACACGGGAGAAATCGCCAGCATGGTGCTGTGGCCGGAGGTCGTCGATGCCGTGGCTCCGACTCCCGTTCTGGCCGCGGGCGGTGTCGGGTCGGGACGTCAGATCGCAGCTGCCCTGGCGCTTGGAGCCGCGGGAACCTGGAGCGGCTCGCTGTGGCTCACGGTCAAGGAAGCTGCCGGCGCGATGGCCCAGAAAGAATCGTATCTGGCCGCCACGAGCCGAGACACCGTGCGTACGCGCTCGGTGACCGGCAAGCCGGCTCGGGTTCTGCGCAACGACTGGACCGAAGCCTGGGAGCAGCCCGACGCCCCCGCCCCGCTCCCCATGCCGCTCCAGGGACTCGTGTCCATCGACAT
>JAAELW010000119.1 GCA_024226235.1 bacterium | reverse complement strand
ATCGAACTCGTCGTTGTCGGCTTGCAGGACGTCATCGACCCAGGTGAATTCGATGGCCCAGTTGCTCTTGCTGATGTCTTCAGCAAAATCCATCGAGAAGCCGAGCACGTTGCGCTTCTGGAAACGTATGACCACCGGAGTTCCGTCGTGCCACTGGAAATCGCGCCGACCGAACCGTCCGTTGCCGCCTGCCCGCAGACTCGGCCGCTTGCTGGAAATCGATTGCCAGAAGCTGTCGAAGGCATTGCAGAACTGGGGTTTGGCGAACGAACAGCCATCGCTGCGAAATGCGCGATTCGGATCGAACTCGTCGACGCCCGGCCGTTTCGGATCCTTCGGAATCGAATTGCCGACGAGCACCATCATGAAGTTCCAGGAGAAGATCGCCATTTCGCTGCGGAACGCCTGGCCCGTGAACGGCTGCACTGCACCACCGGTCGAACCGTCGACCAGGACCGAGTAGCCGTCCTCACCGCGGCCACGGCAACCCGGCAACACGATCAGCTGGCCTCGCTCGAAACGGGTGCAGACCGGACCTCCGAGAAAGCCCACGGTTCCGGGCTGCGCGCGGCTCCGGTCTGTCGTGCTCCAGTCTCCGACCGTACCGTCGAAACCCACGAAGGATTGCATGATTGCGCTGGCTTCCGCGTTGAGCAGGTCGATTCCGTCGATGTCGCATTGGGTATCAAAAAAGTCGCCACAGCCGAGCAAGGCCTCTTGCTCATCCGTCAGCACGGGTTGGAGCGCCGAGGATTGCCACAACAGGACACCCACATCGGATGCGAAGCGGGCCGGTACGACTGACAGCCCGCCGTCATTCGGGTCGACACTCAGTGGCACGAGCGGCGTCTGGTTTCCTCCCGAGGGGCCGACGCCACCGACCGTGGGAGTCCAGGGGAACCTCGCCAGGTCTGCATTGGTTCGGGCGTTGAACGCCGCGAGACCGGCAAAGACTTCTGCGCCGGCGCCATGAAGGCCAAACAGACCGAGGTTCGACCCGGCCCACATATTGCTGAACGCAATCATCAAGCGAGGCGCGAGCGGTTCGGTGGGGTCCGTCTGCACCTGGCTGTTGAAGATCGTCAAGCCGCAGGCGCTGGGGTCGAGAGCCACGATCCCGAAGGTCGAGGCGCAATTCTTCGCGTAGAGGGTCTGGTTCGCCGAGTGGTGGAGCAGCGCATCCCTGCCACCTCGCAGGCACCCGTCTTCACTACCCGTTCGACAACCGCCGCGTGTGTTTTCGCGCCGAGGTCGGCCGGTTTGCGGATCCACGTTGCGCTCGAACGTGTAGAGCTTCTCCAGATAGGGGAGGTCATCGTATCCGTAGAAATCCGTCAGGGAGAAGCTGAAGCGCTGCCAGCGGAACTGGAGACGAGCGCCGACCTCGAGGCCGTGCCAGCTGTTCCACGGCGAGGGCGGATTGCGCACACCCGCAAGGCCCTTGGCCTCGAAGCCGTGAGCCAGGAATCCGAAACTGCCGGCGCACACCAGATAGACCGTGTAGGGCTCGCCGCAGTAGCCGAGATCCGCCCCCTCCACCTCATCGAAGTTGAGGGAGACTTCGAGACTCACGTCCTCGAAGGCAGCGACGTCGTAGAAGGAGTAGACCGCGCGAATCGCCCACAGGGCAGTGCGCGATTCTTCCAGGCCGGGCAGCGACGAGAGTGCCAGGTCCTGGGGGTTCCACTGATCCTGGTTGCGAAAGAGCTCGGTCTTGCCCCAGACGATGGTCTGTTTCCCGGCCCTCACCCACAGCCGATTGTCGAACATCTCGAGATCGACGTAGAGCTCCTTCAGCTCCTTCTCGAAGCCCTGACTGGCTCCGTGGTTCCAGGCCAACTCGTTTTGGCTGGAGTTCATGTCGGGCTCGTCGAGGTCGCCGTCCTCGAGCATGCGCCGCAGCTCCGGGTTCGGAATCCACAGGCCCCGCGGCACCCAATCGGGGGATCGCGAAGTGTGAGCGACTTGCGTTGCGGGCCGGAACGGCAACGCCCCGGCTCCTCCTCCACCAGTGAGCGGATTGGCATCCCGGGCACGGAACGGGTTCGGCTTGTCCACGAAAGCAGCGATCGGCTCGACCTCGCAATCGGGATCCATCGGACCGAGAGAGAGAACGCCGACGCCGTCGGTGTATCCGCGGGTTCTCTTGACCGCAAACTTGCAGCGCCCCGGCTGGAAGTAGCGGTCGAAGTAGAAGGGCGACGGATCGTCGGCCGTTCCCAACACCTGGTCACCACCCGGCGAGGTAAAGAGCGTCCAGAAGGCTTCCGTGTGCTCGATGCCCACCGGAACACGCGACTCTTCTGGGCGGTTCTTGAAGGCATAAGAGAAGGTATCGACCGGATCGGCCCGCCAGCGGCGGGTGTCACCGGTGTAGACACTGCCGACATACCCGAAACGCCGGCCGTTGTGAATGCGCTTGGGATACCGCTTCGCACCGTCACCGAAGGCGTTGACGCTCGGGAAGATGCCGCAGGCACGAGTCCACACACAGTCATAACGGGCTTCGATGCGCGCAAATGCGGACACCAGATCGAACGGGCCGATGCCGTCGGGGGCGAAATCGGCCTCGATCTCCACGTTGATCAGGTGGGCCATCTGGCTCACGTCGAAGTCGTCGGCCCAGTCGAGGTCGTCAGCCATCGCGCGGACCTGGAAGTCGTAGTAGCCGTGGACCTGGACCCTGCGATCCCAGAATTCGATGGAAGCCGCGACCGTTGCGTCCAGCGCCAACCATCCGATCAGCACCCCTGCGACTACCCGGGCTCCCGTCGTCACTGGCGTTCCTCGACCCTCCCCCGAGCGGATGCCTCGCAATTCGCGTTCCAACTCCAAGGTCGATGCGAGGTCAGGGCAGTGTGGGGTGAGTCACTGCGCCCCTGGGTGCCTCCCCGCTCCGGGGCAGGAGGCCACGGCCCACAAGGATCCATCCCCCCGGAGGCACCATGTGCGGCCGGATGTCCGGTAGGCTCTCGGTGAACCGAAGGGAGAGAAGGACAGGCCGTGACGGCGAAGCGACGGCTCGCAGCCACGTGGGCGGCATGTGCGCTGATGGGAACGACGAGCGTGAACAGCGAACCCGAGGACTTCGGCCGGCGCCGCGAGGCAATGGTGCGCGAACAGATCGAGGCACGGGGCATCCGGAATCCGCGGGTGCTCGCGGCCTTGCGAAAGGTGCCGCGACATCGCTTCGTACCCGAGGACCTTGCGGAGCAGGCCTATCGCGACGGCCCGCTTCCGATCGGCCAGGCCCAGACGATCTCCCAGCCCTTCATCGTGGCCTCGATGACGGAACTCGTGGATCCCCAGCCTGGCGATACGGTCCTCGAGATCGGCACCGGCTCGGGCTACCAGGCGGCCGTACTCGCTGAGCTGGTCACCAAGGTCCTCACGATCGAGATCGTGCCGGTGCTGGCGACGCGCTCCCGGGCGCTGCTCGCCGAGCTCGGCTACGGAAACGTCGAGGTGGTCACGGGCGACGGTTGGAAGGGCCTGCCCGAGGCTGCGCCCTTCGACGGCATCGTGGTCACCGCGGCACCCGCAGAGATTCCACCGGCACTCCTCGAGCAGCTCGCGGTGGGGGCCAAGCTCGTCATCCCGGTGGGCCGCAGGAAACAGATGCTGCGGGTAGTCGAGCGGACCGAAGAGGGATTCTCGGAACGCGGCGAGTACCCGGTGCGTTTCGTGCCGTTGACCCGCAAGCCTGAAAGCGATCCTGAACGCTGACGATGTCTGTGCGTCGCGCATGTACGGGCGTTACCGTCCAATCAGGTTAGGTTTTCGTTCAAGGTGTTCATTCATCTCGGCAGTTTGGGGGAAGCATGGGTCTCGTCGAAGAAGTCTCGGAAGGCATGAAGGCCGCGATGAAGGCCAAGCAGACTGTTCGGGTGACGGCCTTGCGCAGCATCCGCGCCGTCTTCCTGAACGAGATGAAGAAGGACGGTGCCGAGACTCTGGATCACGAGGTGTGCATCGGTGCGCTGCGTCGGCTCGAAAAGCAGCGAAAGGAAAGCATCGAAGCCTTCGAGCAGGCCGGCCGCGAAGACCGGGCCGGGGCCGAGCGTGAGGAGCTATGCGTAATCCAGGAGTTCCTGCCCAGCCTGGCCGATGAGGAGACGACCCGGAGCTGGGTTCAGGAGGCCATCGAGGGAAGCGGAGCCAGTGGACCCAACGAGATGGGCAAGGTGATGGGAGCCCTGATGAAGGCCCACAAGGGCGACGTGGATGGCGGGCTGGCCCAGAAGATCACCCGCGAGCTGTTGGGTGCGGACTGACGGTCGATCTCGGCAGACATCCCGGCCAGGCTCAGCAGCCAGGGCCCTCCAGGCCCGCGGCCCAGGCGATCGCACCGGACAGTAGCGAGCGCATCTCCTTCCGCTGATAGGCAGCTCCCTGGTGGCCGAGCGCCGAGAACAAGGTGCGGCCCTTCTCCAGGCATCGAGACCAGACGATCGGATGGTCGTCTCCCATCCGCAGATCCTCGTCCATCCAGAGCATGTGGAGTTCTGGGGAGTAGCTGCTCTCTTCCACCCGAGCCAGGACCCGGAAGCCATGGGCACGGGGACTCCGGTCGAAGCTGTACCACTCTTCGACGTGGGCAAAGCTCGCGGGCAGCTCGCGGGTCGCCGCATGGGTCCGGTCCTCGACCACGAGCGTGCCTTCCTGGAACTGCGGGCCCATCGGATGGCCGATGAACTGCGCACCGATCAACTCTTCCACGTACCACGCCCAATCGTAGGCCGGGTCGCCACCGGCGCCGTGGAGCCCGACGAAGCCGCCGCCCGCCAGCAGCCAGCTCTTGAAGGCCTCGCGTTGGTCCGGGCTCAGCGTATCCCCACTGCTGTTGTGCCAGACGGTCGCAGCGAATCGGCTCAGGATCTCGGGTGTAAAGGCGGCACCGTTCTCGGTATGGAAGATCGACCAACCGCGCTCCTGGGCGATGCTCTCGAGTAGCTCCAGACCCGCCGGAATCGCCTCTTGATGGCGGAATCCGTTGGTCTTGGTGAAGACGAGGATGGCTGGAGCACCGAGATCAGCGGGCAGCTCGGGCGGCTCGCTCTCGTAGGCATGGGAGGGAAAGAAGGTCCGGATGGCGTTGCAGCCCGGCAGGGCAAGCGGCGCCAGGACGGCGAGGAGAAACACGATGCGATGCATGTACCCTATTCTACGCAGACCATGAACCAAGCGCGCGCCGAATTCCAGACCACCCGTCTGTTCCTCGTCAGCACCCTCACGCTGTTCACGGCGGGGCTCTCCTTCTCGCTTCGGGCCGGGATCATCGCGACCCTCGAGAGCGAGTACCTCGTCGCGATCGATCCGGCCGGATCGGGGGCGCTGGCCGGCCAGCTGCTCGGCATCACGTTCACGGGTTTCGCAACGACGCTCTTCCTCGGCAGCTCCTTCCTCGACAAGATCGGCATGGGCCGCGGCCTGATCATCTCGGCCAGCTCCTTCGCAACGGGCACCGGGATTGCGATCGCGGCGCCTGGCCTGGCAGGCGAGAACCTCTACAGCTGGCTGTGGGTTGGCTTCCTTCTCTCGGGTCTCGGCTGGGGCTTCATGGAAGCCACCGTCAACCCGTTGGTCACCTCCCTCTACCCCGAGGACAAGGTCCACCGCCTCAATGTCGTCCACGCCTGGTGGCCGGCAGGCATCATCACCGGCGGGTTGATCGAACTTGGGATGAGCGCGTACGGCTGGGGATGGCAGGCGCGCTTCGGGATGGTGATCATCCCCGCGGTTGCCGCGATCGTGCTCTGCATCGGAACCCGCTTCCCCCGCACCGAGCGCGCGACTGCCGGTGTTTCGATGGGCGAGATGTTCCGTGAGATCTTCCGTCAGCCGATGTTCCTGGTCTGGTGGCTGTGCATGTTCCTGACGGCCGCCTCGGAGCTCGCGCCCGGCCAGTGGATCGACCTCACCCTCACCCATACCGTCGGCATGCGCGGGATCTGGTTGCTCATCTACGTGAGCGGGATGATGTTCGTGCTGCGCCATTTCGCGGGGGCGATCGCGCACCGCATCTCGACGACGGCCATGCTCTGGTGTTCGTCCGTCCTTGCCGCTCTCGGTCTGCTGGCCCTCGCCCGGGTCGATTCACCAGCCAGCGGGATTGCCGCTGCCACCGTCTGGGGCCTCGGGGTCTGCTTCTTCTGGCCGACGATGCTCGCCAACGTCTCGGAGCGCTTTCCCCGGGGCGGGGAGTTCTTCATCGGACTGATGGGCGTTGCCGGCGCATTGGCCATCCAACTGGTACTGCCCGCACTGGGAAGGATCTTCGATCAAGCGAAGATCGAGCTGGCAGGTGGTGAGGCTGCCTTCGCTGCACTCGAAGGAGAGCCACTCGCCGACATCCTGCGCAGCGCCGCTGGAACCTCCTTCGAAACCCTGGCGATCCTGCCCGCCCTGCTGATCCTGATCTTCGGAGTACTGCTCGCCATCGACCGCGCCCGAGCCTGACGCCACAGAGGGGACATTATTGGCAGGTGGGGCCTTCCAGACCGAGGGCCCAGACCAGTGAACCCTCCAGCAGGTCCTTCAGCTCCTGTTTTTGATAGGCGGCTGCTTGATGACCGAGGGCATTGTAGAAGACGCGCCCAGGGCCGACGCAGGTGGTCCAGACGATCGGATGGTCATCGCCCATGCGAAGGTCTTTTTCCATCCAGAGGAAGTCGATCTCGGGGCTGTAGGTGCTCTCGTCGACCCGAGCGAGCACTCGGAAGCCCTTCGTGCGGGGGCTCTCGGCGAACGAATACCACTCTTCCATGTGCACGAAGCTCTCGGGTAGTTTCGCGGTAGCCGGATGATCCCGGTCTTCGACGATCAGCCGCGCCTCCTGGAACTGGGGGCCGAGCGGGTGCTCCCCATAGTCGACACCGATGATCGTGCTGCGGTACCAGGGCCAGATGTGGGAACCGTCTCCCGCAGCATGCATACCGACAAAGCCATGACCGGCCTCGATCCAACCCCGGAAGGCCAGCTTCTGCTTCTCGTTCAGGACGTCTCCGCTGGTCATGTGCCAGACCACGGCGTCGAAGCGCTCGAGCAGCTCCGGCGTGAAGGTCGCGCCGTTCTCGGTATGAAAGGTCGACCAGCCGCGGCGGGATGCGATTTCTTCGATCAGCGCGACGCCGGCGGGAATCGCCTCCTCGTGGCGGAAACCATTGGTCTTCGTAAAGACCAGGATCGCAGGTGAGCCGAGATCTGTCGGCAGGGTCGGCGGCTCGGTCTCGTACTCGACCTTCGGATAGAGGGCGCGCCAGACGCCACAGCCCGAGAGCATGAGCGCTACGAAAACGCAGGCCATCAGGACACGGGGACGGAACATCGTGAGTTCTCCTTGCTCGGGACATGGAGCGAGGGTACTTGTACGGGGCGGTCCGATTCAAGCGGCCCCCGAGGAGAACACCATGGCTGAATCCACCTGCTTCGAAGTCTCGCTGGAGGGCCAGGTGGCCCATTTGAAGCTGTCTCGGCCCGAGGTCTTCAACAGCATGAACCGGGCCTTCTGGCGGGAACTGCCCTCCATCGTCGACGAACTCGACGCGCAAGCCGAGGCCCGCGTGATCGTGATCTCCTCGACGGGCAAGCATTTCACCGCTGGCATGGACCTGGCCGTCTTCGATGGCGTCGGGCAGAACTCCCCCAAAGAGGGAAGCGGGGCCTCCGAAATCGGTCGCACGCGCGCTTCGACTCGTGAGAGCGTGCTCTTCTTCCAGGAAGCATTCAATGCTCTGGAGCGAGCCCGCATGCCGGTGATCGCAGCCATCCAGGGCGGATGCGTTGGCGGCGGAGTCGACATGATCAGCGCTTGTGACATGCGCTATTGCACGGAGGATGCGTTCTTCTGCATTCAGGAAATCAACCTGGGTCTGACCGCCGATGTCGGAACGCTCCAACGGCTGCCGAAGATCATCCCGCAAGGTGTGGCACGCGAATACGCCTACACGGGCCGCCGCATGCCGGCCTCAAGAGCCCAGGAAGTAGGGCTCGTCAATGTTGTCTATCCGACCCAGGATGCAATGCTAGGCGACGTCCTGGAAATTGCGCATGAGATCGCGGAGAAATCGCCTCTCGCGGTATGGGGCTCCAAGGAAATGCTGAACCATTCCCGCGATCACAGCGTCCAGGAGGGGCTCCAGCACATCGCGACCTGGCAATCGGGAATGTTCTTCGGCCAGGACATGGCCGAAGCCTTCCGGGCCAAACAAGAGAAGCGGGCACCGGAATTCGAGAACCTTCCGAAGCGGTTCCGTATTCAGGAGTAGAGCAAGGGAGGGGGCGTCTTCCACTCCTCTTGTGCCCTACAGCTTGCTCTGCAGGTACTCCAGCGTCCGGGCTTCTACGCCTTCGCCTACGGGCATCATCGCAGCATCGAAATCGGTGACGCCGACGTCTCGTAGACGGTCGAGGCCAGCGTCGAGGACGGCTTCGTCGCCAACGAGTGCGATGTCGGCAGGCGTCGCAGCGCCTTCCTTGTCGAGCATCGCACGGTAGGACGGAAGGGTTCCGTACATGGCGAGATTCTTGGCGATCCAGCTTCTGGCACTCTCGGGATCGTCGGTCAACGCGATGGGCAGGCCGGCGACGATGCGCGGGGCACCCCTTCCCGCCTCACTCGCGGCAGCGCGCAGCTTCGGGCCGATGTGGCCCTCGATCGTTGCGGGCCCCGTCATCCACAGGATCGTTCCGTCGGTGTAGGTGCCCGCGAGCTTCAGCATGACGTCGCCGAGGGCAGCGATCAGGAGCGGTGTGTTTCCGGCCCCAGGCACCTGGAGGCCGGCATTCACCCGGTAGTGCTCGCCCTCGAACTTGGCGGGCTCTCCACGAAGCAACGGAGTCAACACCTCGAGGTACTCGCGCATGTTCCGCGCGGGCTTGTCATACGAGAAGCCGAACATGTTCTCGATGACGATCTTGTGCGAGAGACCGATCCCCAGCGTGAAGCGACCCCCGCTGGCGGCCTGGGTGGTGAGTGCCTGCTGTGCGATCGCGACGGGATGGCGGGGGTAGGTCGGCACGACTGCGGTACCGAGCTCGATGCGATCGGTCTCCCGCCCCACGATGGCCAGCGCACCGATGGCGTCGAGGCCAAAGATGTTGGCCATCCACAAACTGTCGAATCCGCGGCTCTCCAGGTCCTGGGCCCGCTTCACCAGGCCGTCCAGGTGGCTGTCCGGGCCCTCGGTCGCTCCAAGCATGATTCCGATGCGCATTGTTCTCCTCCACGGCAGGGCCGTTCTCACACGTCTGATACCGCAGAGCTGTAGATCGCGCTATCCGTTGCCCGAGCCCCTTCGCCTGGTGAATAGGCGCCCCGCGCAGAAGGTGGCGACCACGAGCTCGCTCGTGAGTACCTTGCGGGCCTCCTTCCAGGGACGAGAGAGCAGACACAGATCGGCCGGCGCCCCGGCCTCGACCTTCCGCGGCCTGTCTCCCGGCTGCTCGAGAGGGCCACTGAAAAGCGCGAGGGCTTCCTCGGGCGTGAGCGCTTCGTCCGGCCCGAGCGATGCACCCAGGCGAGTCCGTCGGTCGACCGCTGCGGCCATGGCTCGCCACGGATCGGCTGTGCCGTAGGGTGCGTCGCTGCCGGCCGCAATCGGAACACCTGCTTCCAGCCACGCACGTCCGCGAAGCAGCCAGCGGCGATCCCGAAACTCGACCTCGCGCAGGTAGCTGTCCCCGCGTTCGTACAAGAAGCCCGGTTGCACGACCACAGTGACACCCATCTCTGCCGCCAGCTCGACGGCTTCCGGCGGTGCCACGGCTGCATGCTCGATGCGATCGCCCGACCGCGGGCATGCCTCCGATAGGGCACTCAGCGCAAGTACCAGCTCAGTACGGGTGACGGCGTGAATCGCAACGCTCCGACCCTCCTGGTGGGCCATCCGGATCCACTCGACCAATTCGGCGAAGGGCGGTAGGCGCGGCTCGTCGAGCAGAAGCTTTCGCTCGCCTCCGGCCAGACCCGCACCGCCCATGATCCTGAAATGCTGCGGCAGACGGCCCGCGCGCTCCGCCTCAGCGAACAGGGCCTGCGTCTGCACGCTGTTGTCTGCGCCAGCGTCGGTGAAGCCCGTGACTCCGACCGCGAGAAGCCGCTCGGTGGCAGCTCCCAGCGCAGGAGGGTCGGCAGCCGCCAGCCGATCCCGGAGCCAGCGATCGGCCCGGAACAAACGCCCGTCCGGCCAGCGATCCACCGCTTCGAGTTCTTCGAGCGCAGCCGAGTTCAGCATCCACAGAGCACCGCTTCGATGTTGGATGCGAACCGGAAGATCGGCCCGGAAGCCGTCTAGCGCCGACCGGTCGAGCTCCCCTGCAACAGCTTCGTGGTAGCCCACGCCCCGGATCCAGCCGTCCATGGGCTCGGCCCGCAGAAGGGCCCTGGCGAGTTCCTCCCGGTCGGCGATCTGCGGCGGACCACACGGAAGCGACCGCATCGCTGCCGCGAGCCCGAACAGGTGGAGGTGATGGTCGTGGAGCCCTGGCAGCAGCGCCCCTCCCTTCGCGTCGTACACCTGCTCATTCACCAGAGGGACGAGCTGCGGGCCCATACACTCGATCCGGCCTTCGCGTACGCGAACATCCGCAGTCCGGCCGTCGACCTCGCAGGCTTGGAGCAGCAGGGCCTGCGGGTCCCGCTGCGGGGCTTCAGCTCTCGTGGGACGGATCCGCCGCGGGAGCCAGGCGCTCCCGATCGCCGAGCACCTGTTCCACGCCCGGCAGGGGGCGGCATTGCACGAGCAGCTGGAAGCCGAACATCGTCTGCCAATACTTCGCGAGAAGCGTGCTGACCCGTTCCAGCCATCGTCCGAGTCTTCCCCCGATCACTGCTTCCCAGGGAATCGGTACACCGCGTACCCACTCGATCTCGTAGCCGCAATCTCTCAGCATGCGCAGAAGGGATGCGCGATTCATCAGGCGCTTGTGCGCAATGTCGAGGATGCCGCGGTCACCGTAGTTGAAGCGCCCGAAGAGCAGGGCGATTCGATTGGTCAAGAACGCAACGTTAGGCGTGGCAACCAGTACGGCGGGCCCCACAGCGCCGGGCCGAAGCACCCGACTCCTGTTTCGCAGAGCCAGCAGGAAGCCCTCGGGATCCTCGAGTTCTTCGAGGATGTCGAGCAGCAACACGGCGTCGTACTCGAAGGGATCGACAGGCAGGGGATCATCGAGGTCTGCCTTCAGGAAGCGATGCAGCCGACCCGAGGTGGGTTGCTGCCGATCGATACCGGTCACTTCGGCTCCCATCGCCTCGGCAGCTCCGGCCACGATCGCTGCACCGCAGCCGATGTCGAGCACGGTATGGGCCGACAGCGCCTGCAACGCCTCGGATGCCATTCGATGGGCCGAATAGGGTGCCGCCGATCCCGTTTGGCTGCGCCACGGAGGATCGTCGAGGTTGCGATAGCGAAGCGAGCATCGCATGCCCATGCGGTGCATGCGGTAGCGAAGTGTCTCCAACGTGACGTTCCAGGCGTACTCGAGCCCATCCACGTGGCAATCCTCGTCGCCATAGTGGGTGGGAATGTCGAACTCCTCGACCGAGGCACTGACGTGCATTGCCTGCAGCAGGATTTCCGTATCGAAATGGAAATCGTTCGTGTTGATCTCGAACGGCACCTTGGCCAGGAAGGCCGAGCTGTAGCCGCGGTAGCCCGTGTGGTACTCCGAGAGGTTGCGGCCGGTAAGCAGGTTCTGGAAACGCGTGAGGACCTGGTTCCCGACCAGCTTGTAGAGCGGCATGCCTCCCGCGCGAGCGCTGGCCAGATCGCCCATCCGCGAGCCGAGTACCACGTCCGCGCCCGTGCGCTCCCAGGTTTCGATGAACCGAGGCAGCAGCTCGGGTGCGTACTGACCGTCACCGTGAAGCAGGATGGTGAAGTCATATCCGGCGTCGATCGCCTGGCGATAGCCGAGCTTCTGATTGCCGCCGTAGCCCTGGTTCATCGGATTGCGGGTGACGGTGACGCTCTCGATACCCCGTTCATCGATCCAGGCCTGGAGCAGGTCCGGCCCGGCGTCGCCGGACGCATCATCGATCACCAGGAAATGGATGCGGGGATCATCGAACAGATGCGCAGGCACGCGCTCGAAGACCGACACCAGATGGCGTTCGGCACGGTAGGCGACGACGAACACCAGGATTTTGCTGCTCTTGGCCCGGCGGACTCCCGCGGCGGTATCCGACGAATCGATCGTCATGGAATCTTGGGTCATCTGGATTCTGCCTCGCGCATTCGACCGATCTCGACCTCTCCCACTCTACCCCAGGCCTCTTCCACTCTCCCCCAGTCGGAGCGGCGCTCCGGGGCGGACGAAGCCCTGGTACTCGCATTTCGGCGCTCCGCTGGACCCGCTTGACCGGGTTCGGGCCCCCAGAAACTACGAAATGGGGGCTACTTGTCATCGTGGCGCTGGATGGAGCAGAGCGGCGGCCAGGGCTTCTTCGGTATCCGCTCCCAGGACGTGGGCCACTTCGGATGCGGCTCGAGCGCGCGGCTTCAGAATGCGATGCCCCAGATCCTGTTGGACGTCCCGCGCCATCGCGCAGACCGCTGCAACCATGGACGCGAGAGAAACGTCCAGGCGACACGACTCCCCTCGTCGTCGCGCCGCCAGGACAGCGACCGCCGCGTGGACTGCTGTGAGCGGGTCTGCCGGGGCGTCTGCAACGAAGAGCGGCCCCCCGGTCATCGACCAGGCCAGACCTGCGGCCGCCGCGACATCATCTCCGAAGCCGACCCGGTCGCGCGCTGATTCACCCAACCCGTAGGCGGTCAAACTCAACCAGATCCGTCCGGATTGCTTGCGAACCCAGGCCGCCGCATCGATCCCGAGCTGCTCGAGCGCACGGGGGCGAGATGCCTCGATCACGACGTCCGCGGCGTCAACCAACTTCCGGAGCGCGGCGCGGCCCGACGCATCGCCAAGATCGAGCGCAACACTCGCCTTGCCCGCATTCAGCAGGTCGAAGAACGCCGGCGGGCCCGCGCGCGCACCGTCGGGGCGACGGATCGATTCCACTTTCCACACCGTCGCGCCACAACGCCGGAGCAGGTCAGCACACAAAGGGCCCGCCCAGAGTGAGGAGAGGTCGACGACGAGCGGTCGGCTGTTGCACGGCGGGCCACTCGGGCCCCGCTCGGCAACGCGAAGCCATGGCGCTTCCGAAGACAGGCCCGCAGGGCGAACCGCATCGACTGCGATACCTAACAAATGGGCTCGCTCGATGAGCTCTTCGAGCGGTCGAGCTGCGATGCCGGCTGCGACCGCTCCCCAGACATCCGTTCCCGTCGTAGGCTGGATGCCAAGCCAGGCCGGCAGGGAACGAAGATCCTCATCGCGTGGAAGGTTGGCGACCAGCCATCCATCGACGGCCGGCAACAGGCGTGCACTTCCACCGGGTGAAATCCGCCCGCGCCGGCCCAGCCCGGCCAGAGCGGCGTGCTCGCCGAGCAGCGCCGCACCATCCAGATCATCGAGTTCCGCTTCCGGCGCCAGTGCGCGAAGTACCGCAACAGCGCCATCCATACAGCTCGGCAGCGGAACACTGGGCAGGACCGGCGGTTTCTCGGACCAACCGGTGAGCCAGAGCGCACCGGAGCGGGCCCACGCACTGGCCGCGGGCTCGCCAGGCGTCGCGAGCTGGAGCGGCGCACCGGGCAGCAGCGCATCCGCCAGCTGGCGCGCCCATGCCTGGGCGGGGTCGATCACCTGGAAAACCTGCGTCCGTGGGCGGGGTCGATCACCTGGGGAAGCCCGCGTCCGTGGGCGGGGTCGATCACCTGGGGAAGCCCGCGTCCGAGATCTCGTCCACCAGCCCCCAGGCCAACGCGCGCTCGGCAGGAATGCGTTCGCCAGAAAGTGCCATCCACGCGGTGCGCTGTCGGCCAATCCGCCGTGGGAGGCTCACCGTGCCTCCGGCACCCGGGACCAGCCCCATCCCGACCTCGGGCAACAGGAAGAAGGCATCGGGACGAGCCGTGACTCGTGCACAGAACGCCGGAAGCTCTGCCCCCGCACCGACGCAGGCCCCATGGACGTAGGCATGCACCCGCCCGGCAACCCCTGCCAGGAGTCGACCGGGATTGCGGGTGGAGCGAATGGCATGGGCGGTCGCCGGATCGGGCAAGCTGCCAAACTCGTCCAGATCTCCGCCGCTCGAAAAGCTGGGACCAGCACCGCGCAGCTCGACCGACATCAGGGTCGGGTCCTGGTGAACGAGGGCCAGCCCTTCGCAGAGGTCGTCGCGCATTGCCGCCGAGAACGCGTTGCGCCGCTCGGGGCGGTTCAGCACGAGGCTGAGTCGATCGCCGTCGCGCAGGGTCAGGACCGCAGGCTCGTGGGAGGGGTCTTCGGGCCTGGGCTCCCTCCCCTCGCGCCAGTCTGCAGACTCCGGTCCGGACTGAAGCATCGAGTAGACCCAGGACTCCGCAGTCAGCCCGTCATGAATACTGCGGCCCTCGGAGTGGCGCAGCAGTTGGACCAGCGCCAGGGCCGTGAGCGGCCTGCGCGAAACGACCGAACGCAGCAGCGCCAGCGAGGCGCTTTCCCGAACGAGTACGTCGGCTGCTGCCACGAGCGGACGCAGACTGGGCCCGGGCTCCTCGTCGACCAGGGCCACACTGATCGCCGGCAGCTGTCCGAGGCGCTCGATCGGAGAATCCGCGGGCAGCTCACGGCCTTCCCCACGCAGATCCATCACCAGCACGCCCTCGCCCGTCAGCACGGACCAGCGCTCGAAGGCGGTCGGATCAGCGAGCTGCTCGACCAGTTCCCTGGGATGAAGGGCGTCCACCATCCCCTGATGTTATCGCTCACGCCCGGCCGCGAACGAGCCCACCAGAATCAGGCCTCCCCCAAGGATCGCGGCCGGGCCGGGGACTTCCGCAAACACGGCTGCACCCCAGAACGCCGCAAACACCACCTGCAGGTAGGAGAGCGCGGTGGCCCTGGCGGCAGGCTCGTGCTGCATGCCCCGGGTGAGCGCCACCTGGCCGACCTGGGCGGCCACACCCACGCCGAGCAACCAGAGCCACTCCAGGCCCACGGGCCATACCGGATTGGCCAGCACCCACGGCAGGGTGGCCGGCACCGTGACCATCGGGAAGTACAGGACGATCACCAGCGGGTGTTCGCTTCGCGAGAGCCGACGGACGACGACATAGGCGCAGCCGCTGAGGAAGGCACCGGCCACAGCTACGCCCACCGCAAAGGGATCGAGAGCAGCATCCCCAGCCGGAGTTCCGGTAACGAGCAGCACGCCGAGAAGCGACAGCGGAACACCGACGGCAACCCCTCTGCCCACGGATTCACCGAGCAGCCTCCAGGCCAACAGCGCGGTGAAGATCGGGTGCAAGTACTGGAGCACCATGGCCTCGGCGAGGGGAAGGTGCGCCACCGCATAGAACACACAATGAAGACCGCCGAAGCCGAGCATCCCGCGAACCAGGAGCAGACCGCGGCGGACACCCAGCGGTGCCACACCAGCCCATGCCAGGCCAATTGCCGAGAGCGCGACCGCGACCAGAGCTCGGACGAAGACGACCTCGACGGTGGGTAGGCGCACGACCGCATGCTTCACGCAGACGGCCATCACACTGAAGGCGAAGGCCGAGAGGACCATGTATCGAACCCCGGGTCGCATCCCACCGATCCCCGTTTCCCTTTCGGACTCATCAGAAGACACACCAGAACCCACTACGGTACCGTGGCCCGCGAGGGAGGACCGTCCATGGCCGATGAATACAAGCGGCTGATCGTCAGGATCGAGGATGGCGTGGCCTGGGCCACGATCGACAACCCGCCGATCAACCTGATGACGTTGGAGCTGTTCGGCGAGCTTGCCCGCTTTGCCGGCGAAGTTGCGGCAGACGATGCGGTGCGCGCCGTCGTACTGCGAAGTGATGATCCGGATTTCTTCATCGCCCACTTCGACGTGGAAGCGCTTCTCGGGCTTCCGACTGACGCACCCGCCAGGCGT
>JAAELW010000118.1 GCA_024226235.1 bacterium | reverse complement strand
TTCCTAAAATTGGATCGCCCTGGAGATCTATATGACCGAATGGATCGACTCGATCCGACAGATCGATCTGGCAATGGCCGCGTCCGTCATCGTCGTGGCCGCCGTGTCTCTGCTCGTGAGCCCGAGAGGTGGACGGTACCGCGGATTGCTGGGTTGGTCCGGGTCCTGGGTGTTGTTCGGCACGATCTTGTTCCTGCTCTCCCACGCATGGGCAACGGCCTCGTTGTCGGTGCTCGGGTTGCTGATGTTCGGCGGGCTCAGAACCTACTTTTCGTTGGCGCCCTTGAGGCCCCGGGATCGTTACGCGATCGTCGTCGCGTACCTGGCGATCCCGTTCGCGCTCTATCCGGGTCTGACCGGCAAGCCTGCGGCCTTCCTGGCGACGGTGCCGGTGGTGGTGTTCATGCTTTTTCCGGTGCTGCTTTCGATGGGGGAGTCTCGCGAGGGGCTCCTCGACTCGATGGGGCGGATCCTGCTCGGCGTGCTGCTCTTCGTTTTCTGTGCGGCGCATCTGGGTTTGTTGGTCGGCTGGCGCTACGAGGGGTGCCTGGCGCTCTTCGGCATCCTGGTCCTGGCAGCCGAGCTGCCCCAGCGGTTGATGGGACGGTGGCGGCCGGGCAACAACAACGGTCGGGCAAAAGCGGCAATCGGGGTCGCGATGGGAGCGGTCCTGGCGGCGGGACTGGGATTCAGGTTCGGACCTTGGTGCGGGATTGTCGAGGAGGATGGGGCTCGCGCGGGGCTGCTCGTGGCCATTGCGGTCACGATGGGGGCGATGGTTGCCGAGGCTGCGCTGCGAGATCTCGGGGTCGGCGCACCGGCCACTCGGATCGGTCGCGGAGCCCTGCTCGACCGCGCGATTCCGGTGCTGTATGCCGCACCGGTTTTCTTCCACTATCTGAACTACTTTGCGTGAGTGGCGTGAAGGCCTTCCTAAGAAGATTGGCCGTCTACGCGTTCCGGTTGTTTTTCGCCAAGCCGGTGCTGGGCGGACTGGCTGGCGTGAGCTACCGTCGGGCGCATCTCGTGCCGAAGGGACCGTGTCTTGTGGTTTCCAACCACAATTCCCATCTCGACGCCGCGGTCCTGATGGGCTTGTTCTCGCTACGCAGGTTGCCGCACGTGCATCCGGTTGCCGCTGCAGACTACTTCGGCAAGAGCTGGTTCATGAACATGATGGCGATGTGGTTCATGAACGGAATTCCGATCGAACGCCGCCCTCCTGCCGGCACGGATCCCCTGAGCCCGCTGTCCGAACAGATCCGGCAAGGCGAGAGCTTGATCTTCTTCCCGGAGGGGAGTCGCGGCAAGGCGGGGGTCGTTGCGAAGTTTCGCCCCGGAATCGGGATGCTGGTCAAGCGGAACCCTGGACTGCTGGTCGTCCCGGTGTTCCTGTCGGGGCCGGAGCGGATCTGGCCCCGCGGCGAGGTTCCGGTCCCGCTGAGCAGTATCGACGCTCACGTGGGGCGTCCGCGTACCTACTCCGCGGATCTGGACGCTCGAGTGATCGCGGAGCGGGTGCGGGAGGACGTGCTGGCCTTGGCTCCTCCACCGCCGCCGGTTCCCGGTCCACCTCCTGCCCCTCCTTCTCGTGTGGCGATTTGCGGGATCGACGGCGATGTTCGCGGGGCGATCGTACGCGCCACGGTCGAGCGCCTCGGGAGCTCCGGTCATACCGTCGGCATCGGCTCGGGCACCGTTGAGGCCGACGGGAACGGGGTGCGGGAATCGAGTGGCCCGGCGGCCTTCGGACTCAGCAAGGCCTGGTTGAGGGTGCTGGCCGGCTTATTTCGTACCCGCGGAGGATTCCGAGGTGACCGGTTCGTGGAGATGGTCGAGCGCGCCAAGGTCAACGAGGTCTTGCAGCATGGCCATGACACTCGATTCGTGGTGGTCGAGGGTAGCGCGCTGGCCGACCTTCCGGCCTGGTCCGAGGCCGACACCCCGCCGGGAACGTTCGATGAAGCTCAGCTGAATCGCATGATCCAGTACGTCGCCGGGCAGAAGGACATTCGGGCCGGTCTGTGGTGGCGCTACATTCGCCAGGCGAGAGAGGTCTGGCTGGTCAACGTATTCAATCTGGTCAAGGCGCCGGTCCCGGATCTGGTGGTGCTTCTCACGACGCAGGTTCCGACACTGATGGAGAAACTTCGCTCCAGAGGGACCGAGCTCGAAGATTACGAAACCGAGACTTTCATGGAGCGACTGGACGAGGCCTATCGTCGCATCGTCACCGTGTTGCGTAAGCGCCATCGAGCACAGGTGCTCGAGATCGATCCGGCTGGCCTCGATCCCAAAGAAATAGCGGCAAAGATCGAGACCGCCGCGAGGGGTCAGGTCTAACATTCCAACATCGACGCGATGTTGGA
>JAAELW010000117.1 GCA_024226235.1 bacterium | reverse complement strand
TCGATGCAGAGGCTGCTCACGTTCTCTTCGGCGCCCGCCGGGTGGTCGAAGTACGAGTGCACGACACTCGATACCAGTCGCACGGGCTTGGTGATCCCGAGCTGGCGCGCTTTGCGTTCGCTTACGATCACGGCGGCCGCACCGCCGTCCGCCACCGGGCAGAGCATGGGGCGTGTCAGCGGTGGGCTGATCATCGGTTGCGCGAGTACTTCTTCGATGGTCATTTCCTTGGTGAACTGTGCCTTGGGATTCAGGCTGCCGTGGAAGGAGTTCTTGGCCGTGACCATCGCGAAGTGTTCTGGCGTGGAGCCGTAGTCGCGCATGTGATCGCGGGCCATGACACCATAGAAGTCCGTGAATACGGAGCGGGTTTCTCCCGAGCCTTCGGATTGGCCAGCGGTGATCTCGGCGATGAACTTGTCGCGTTCCTCGACATCCACTGCGCCCGAAAAAGCCGAGTAGGTGACGACCTTGTTCTCGTGAAAGAGTTTTTCGACACCGACGACCAGCGCGACGTCGTAGTAGCCAGCGGAAACCATCATGGCCGCCTGATTGAGCGCGGTGCTGCTGCTCCCACAGGCATTTTCGATGTTGATGATCGGGATCTTGCCCAGGCCGATCGAACTGAGAATGACCTGGCCGCGAATCGACTCCTGCCCAGTCACCGTCCCGGCCGCGCAGTTTCCCACGTAGGCGGCTTCGATGTCCGAGAGTTCGAGGCCCGCGTCCTTTACGGCCTCGAGTACCGGCTCGCCACCCAGCTGCTTCAGGCTCTTGTCCAGGTGCTTGCCGAAGCGGGTCATCCCCACGCCAGCGATGACTGCATTCAAACGCATTGATCCTTCCTCTCTTGTCACGATCGCTGTGAACTGAAACCCTAGATCATCCCTGAGCCCGGCAGCTTGAACTTCGCCCGGATCTCCTCGATCTGCTCCTCGCGTCCAGCCACAGGTGCCGCGGCCTGGAAGAGCTTGTCACCGGTGAGGTCGTCCACGACTTCCTGAGCACGGGGGAAGGGATTGTCGATGGAATTGAGCTGGAACAGCTTGTCGAAGGGCAGGCGCGGGCGCTGACCGCCGGCGTCGGGATTCTCGAGGGGGTAGCCTACGGTCTGCGCCACCACGATGCGGCAGCTCTCGCGGAAGTTGAATGCGGCATGGACTTTCTCCCAATCCCCCGAACCCTGGCAACAGGTTCCGAGCCCCTGCTCGAAAGCCATGAGGGTGGCCTGTGCAACGGCCTGGCCGCAGTCCATGTCCGGCATCCCCGGGCCCTTGAGGGCGTCTCCGATGCGGTCGAACAGTGGCACGAGTGTCTTCTCGAGTTCTTCG
>JAAELW010000116.1 GCA_024226235.1 bacterium | reverse complement strand
TTCGGCGCTGGCCACGGCGGGCGTGATGCGAAGGTGGGTGAGTGCCAGCCCGATGGCCGCACCGGTGCCCTGAAGAAAGGTGCGACGATTCAGGGTCGTAGGTCGCACGGGGTCTCCTGCTGCAGTCGTGCCACTGTGTCTCCCAGATCCTCAGCCACTGCGCAACGACAACGATCAGGCACTCACCGGTTTGCTCGTGCTGGCGACACGTGTCACCTCGACGGGTGCTCCTCGCGGTGCGTGGCTCGGTGAGCCGTAGAACATCCGATAGTGGATCTGTCCGTAGCCGCCGGCGAGGTGGATCGCCTTCCATGGTGCCGCGACCGGCTCCTGTTGCCCCTTCCAGTCCTTGAACTGATACGGCTCCCAGGCGTGGTAGATGATCACCTCGCCGGGCTGCACGCCCCTGGCGACCTTTGCTGCCGCCTGGAAGGAGCCGATCTTGTTGTGGACTTCGACCGTATCGCCGTCTTGGATGCCGCGCTCAGCCGAGTCGTGGGGGTTCAGGAAACACGCCGGCTCCCCGCGTTGCAGCCGCATCATCAGCTTGTGATCGCGCCAGATGGCGTGGATGCTCCAACGCGTGTGGCCGCCGTTGATGCGCAGGGGAAGCTCGCTGCTGGCTCCCGGAGGTGCCTTCTGTACCGGCAGCTGCTCACCGGCTTCGATGTACCAGGGATGGTCGATGAAGAACTGTTGGCGTCCGGTCAGCGTGGGCCAGGCCATCTTCTTCTCCACGAACCATCGGTGGGGCCAGTGGGTGTCGTCCGGGTCGAAATCCGAGCTGGTCTGGTAGATCGGTGAGGGGCGGGCGGGTCCTGTGATGGGAACCGCTCCGAGCTCGAGCGCCTCCTCGGCCCCGATGCCCCCCACGCTCGGGCTGCGGCGCATGATGTTGTCGATGAGCTTCACGGGATCCTTGGGATCCTTCGGGTCGTACTCCCCGTTCGAGGTGTAGTGGAGATAAGCGTTCCTGAGATCGAGAGGCTCGTCCTTGTAGCCGCGCACGGACTCGACGCCGCGCTCCTTTGCACGTTTGGCAACCGCTTCGCAGAGCAGCGCGAAGATCACCCACTCGCTCTTCGATTCGCCCAGCGGCGGCACCGCTTCGTCCGAGAGGACGACGTACGGGATGTAGCTCTGCGCGTACTTGATGCCGTGCTTCTCGTAGTAGCCGGCCGCCGGCAGAAAGTAGTCGGCATGCAGCGCGGAGGTGCTCATGCGGAAGTTGACGGCGACGATGCAGTTGAGCTTCGGCCACAGGTTCGCCTTCGCGACCTGGGGCGCAGGCCAGCGCCGCAGGGGATTACAGCCCGAGAAGAGCAAGACCCGCGGCTCGCGATCCGGGGGTGGGTGCATCTCGGTCCAGCCGTTCTCGATGGACTCGCGCATGTAGTCGGCGAGACCGCGTGGGAGCGTGGGGTCCGCGAGTTCGGGGCGATCCCAGAGCTCCTTGTAGCCCCCATGCACGTAGAGGAAGGGCATCAACGGCACGTTGGGCTGCTTCAGGCTGTGCTCGCGGAAGAACTGTTCGTAGTCTCGTGCGGTGAGTCCACGGATCGCTTTGGGAATGGCGCGCAAGATTTCCATCGGGCTCAGACCGTTGGCGCTGAGGCCGTCGAGTCCGTCGAGGCCCCACCATGCGGCGATCCGCATGCCGCTGCCCGGCTTGCCCTGGTTTCCCGTCAGTGCCATCAGCAGGATCATGGTTCGTTGGGCGAGGTCGCTGTGGTAGTGCTTGCACGCGCCCCACGATGCGAAGATCATGGCTGCGGGCGCTCCGGCCATGCCTCTGGCGAAGGCGCGGACCACGGCGGGTGCGATGCCGGTTTCCTGCCGGGTCTTCTCGGGAACGTACTGCTCGAGGTGATCGCGCAGCCGATCGAAGACCGGCCGCACCTCGACCTCGCTCCCGTCTGCGAGCGTCACACGGTGAGCACCCCCGAGTGACGGGACGAGATCGCCCAGAGCGAGGGACCGGCCACCCTCGCCGTCTCCCTGGCAGCCGGGAACTTCTTCGAGGCGGTTCGTTTGTTCGTCCCAGAAATAGAACTGGTCCTCACGCCCCTTGTTCTTCAGGTCGCTCTGGCGCAGGAACTGACCGGTATCTGTACGCAGCAGAATCGGGAGGTCGGTTTGCTCGCGGACGTAGTCGGCATCGAAGAGGTTCTCCTCGACGATCACCTGGGCCGCGGAGAGACCGAGGGCCGCATCGGTCTCGGGCTTGAGGTTGATCCACAGATCGGCGTGAATGCTGGTGGCGTTGAGGTCCGGCGCAATGACGACCAGCTTGGCGCCCCGGTAGCGCGCTTCGTGCATGAAGTGGATCTCGGGGATGCGCGTGTATGCAGGGTTGCCGATCCACACCACGATGTAGTCCGAACGGAACCAGTCGGCGGCGGTTCCTTCGCAGTTGTACATGCCCCAGGTCTGCACCGCACCCATGGGCATGTCGCCTACCCCAGACCACGAGTCCATCACCGTCGCGCCAACCGCCTCGGTAAAGCGGAACTCGCCTGCGGTCTCCGGGCCGTAGCCAGCGTTGGTGGTGCCGTGGTCGTGGACGATCGACTCCGACCCCTGCTCGATGGCGGCGTCGATGATCTTGTCGGCGATCTCCTCCAGTGCCTGGTCCCAGCTCACGCGCTTCCACTTGCCGTCCCCGCGCTCGCCGGCGCGTTTCATCGGGTAGGTGACCCGGGACTCGGAAACCTGCAGATCGCTGTAACACGCTCCCTTCTGACAACCCTGCGGATTGGGGTCGGGAACGTCCGTGCGAGGGGTTCCGTAGACCGCCGCCTGTTCCTCACGCCAGGCCACGCCGTCCTTGACGTAGACGTTCCACGAGCATGCGGCGATGCAGTTGGCGCGCGTGTGCGTCCCCTTGGCGATCTTGTCCCACTTCCAGCGCGCCCGATAGATGTCCGTGTGGTCGCCGTAGCGGATTACTTCTGCCGGCTCGATCGAAGGACGGTCCGGCCATACGCGCTCGTTCTCGTCCTCGAGCCTGCACATCGTCAATGAGAGTCCCGTGGCGCTGGCGCCCGCGATGAAGGTGCGTCGCGACACTTGTCCGGGTGTTCGGTTCGTCATGTTGCTTCGACCTCCACGCGCGTATCCCGGTCGGTGTGTCCGGGTTGCAGTGCGATGACCAT
>JAAELW010000115.1 GCA_024226235.1 bacterium | reverse complement strand
TTTACTCGGGCGTCTCCTGCTGCCTCATGGGGGTCGGGGTGACATGGAGCGCGCCGTCGCTGTCCCACTCGAGACGATCGATGCAGATGAAGCGATCCCAGGCCCAGTCCGAGGACGCCTTCTGGTGATAGACCATCCAGAGCTCGCCATCTGGCCCCGTCACTACAGAGTGGTGGCCTGGACCGAAGACGCCATTGCCTCGCGCTGCGATCGGGTTGATCGGAGCCTTCCGGAATGGGCCGAGGGGCGTGGGGCCAACTGCGTACCCGATCGCGTAATTGGCGTTGAACGCGGCGTTCCCGGAGTACATCAGATAGTAGCTGCCATCACGCACGAGCATCCAGGGACCTTCGACGATCCGGAACCAACCGCGCTCCCATGATTCGTCCGGCTCCAGGAGGAGTCGTGGCTCGCCACTCGTCTGCAGGGGGCCGGCCATCGGTTGCACGAAGATGCGACCGGTGGGAATTGAGAGGCTCCGGATCGTCGCTTCCACATCGGCCAGGCTCTCGTAGTAGAGGTAGTACTTACCGTCGTGGTCGCGGAACATGTGTGGATCGATCGCGTCTTCGAGGAGAATTCCCTGGTCCTCGAACGGACCCTCTGGATCGGAAGCGACCGCCACCCCCACCCTGTAGTTCGCGCTGTAGTAGAGATAGAACCTGCCGTCCGCCGGATCGCGGAACACGTCGGGCGCCCAGACATTGGGCCCCTTCAGATTGATGGCGCGAGCAGTCCTCTGCCAGTCGCGCAGATTCACCGACGTGTAGACATCGAAACCCTGGTTGTCCGCGGTGGGATACAGGAAGTACGTTCCCTCATGGAGGACGACCGCCGGATCTGCGAGTCCCCGCGTCGGAATCACGGGGTTGTGGAGTGGCGTCGGATTGCGGGGGACCGATTCGTCCGTGCTCGTACCACAGGCGAGCACGAGCGCGCCGTGTAGGAGCCCCAGCAACAGCCAGTGCAGTGTGCGCATGCCTACTCGGTCCGCCATCGGTCCCGTCGAGAACCGGACTCCGGCTCCACCGTGAGTACGTAGGCGCCGAAGAAGGTCTCGAAACCCGAGGAGCCGGAAAACCCAGGAGCAGGGTGTCTTCATCAGGCCGAGATGAAGCGGCAGGGGCTCGATCCAACGGCGGCGGGTGGCCCGGGATCGGCAGCGCTCGAGCATGGCTAGCCGAGCACCGTCCCATCCGGCACCGTCAGCGTTTCGCCCGCCGGCGCCTCCACCCGCGCCGCCCCGCGTACCACGACACCCGCGCCGAAGCTCACATCACCGCGTACCACCAGTTCCTCGCACTCCCTGAGCGAAGGCGCGCCTTCTGGAAAGTGCGCTTCCAGCTGGTCCACTGTCTTGAAGAAGCCCGAATCCAAATCGATCAGTGCGTCCTCGGGGTGCGCGCCAGGCGCGGCCACGATGCGGAAATCCGGCGCCAGCTCGTACGCATCCGAGCGAACGGAGAGCAGGTCGTTCGTGGTCTTGACCGGAGCAAAGCGATGACCGGGAACACGAATCGCGCGGGCACCGTCGAAAACCGAGAGGGCCGCGCCCATCGCGGTCTCCAGCTGGATCACTTCGGGGGAGTCGGAATCCCTGGGATCGACCGGCTTGAGGTTCTTGATCATCGGCAGACCCAGCACACCGTCCCGGGCCCGGAGCGTGTCGCGGAGTGCGTGAAGATCGAGCCACAGGTTGTTGGTATTGAAGAAGCGGTACAGGTCGATGTCCTCGAACTCGGCCTTCTCCTCCGGAGGGCATTGGGCCGTCTCGCGCAGCAGCAGGCCGCCTTCCTTGCGCAGCGCCAGGTGGCCGCCCTTGCGATCCGCAATCGTCCGCTGCTTCACCTCCATCGCAAAGGGCGCGCCGGACTCGGCGAACCAGCCCAGGAGATCGAGATCGAGCACGGCGCCCAGGTTGTCCGCGTTGGAGACGAAGGCCGTGCGGAAGCCGGCGTCAACCAGCGCATCGAGAATGCCCGAGGTGAGCAGTGCCGTGTAGAGATCGCCGTGGCCGGGCGGACACCACTCGTAGTTCGGCTCGGCGGGCCAGGCGACGGGCGTTCGGTCGTCGGCACGAATGCGCGGAACCTTGTGCTGCAGGAAATCCAGCGGCAGCTCTCCGGCCAGACCCGCGTGTCGGGCGAGCACGGCAAGCGAATCGTCCCGTGTCCGAAAGCTGTCCATCAGCAGCAGCGGTACCCGGCAGGCGTGCCGCTCTCGCAGCCAGAGGATCTGCTTCGCGATCACGTCGAGAAAGCAATACCCGTCTTTCACGGGCAGCAGCGATTTGGCGCGAGTCATGCCCATCGATGTACCAAGCCCGCCATTCAGCTTCAGCACGACGGTATGCGCCAACGCTTCTTCTCCGGCGCCGCGGGCATCGAGCTCCTCTGCGCTCGGCACGTCTGAAACCGGGTCGATCTCAGCGCGCGAGAAGGTTCCGGTCGCTCCGGCCTCGAGCTGCTCGTAGTAGTACTCGAAGGTGCGAATCGCGAGTTCGGGCAGCCCCTCGGCGCGCATCTTCTCTGCAAAGGGATCGAATTCGGCCATTCAGCCCTCCAACGTGCCGCAATAGAACGCGGTGAGTACCTCGATCATCGGAGCCACATCCGCCCGCCCCGCCATCTCGCGGCAGGAGTGCATCGACAGCATCGGGTTGCCGACGTCCACTGCGGGAATCCCGACGCGAGCTGCCGAAATCGGCCCGATGGTCGATCCACAGCGCAAATCGTTGCGGGTAACGAAATGCTGGGGCTCGACACCCACCTGCCGGCACAGACTGGTGAAGAGCCCGACCGTCCGAGCATCACTCGCGTAGGACTGACCCGCGTTCACCTTGATCACCGGCCCCCCGCCGAGCCGCGGCCGGTGGCCGGGCTCGTGCCGATCGGCGTAGTTCGGATGCACCGCATGAGCCATGTCCGCGGAGATCAGCGTCGAGCGCGCGGCGGCTCGGGCCATGCCTTGCGCCTCTGGCTTCTCGAAGCCGCTGACGATGCGCTCCAGCACGTCCGACAGAAACGTGCCTCCCGCACCCTGGGCGCTTCGGCTTCCCACTTCCTCGTGGTCATAGAGCACGGCCACACAGGTGGCTGCCGGAATCGCTGAGCTGCTAGCCGCGAGCAGAGCGGCCAACCCGGCGTGGCAGGATGCCAGGTTGTCGAGCCGCGAGGCCACCACGAATTCCTCGCCGCTTCCGGCGAATGCAGAAGGTTGGCAGTCGACGGTCATCAAATCCCAGCCGCGCAGATCCGAGGGCTGGAGATCGCCCTCACCGGATCGACCCAGCTCCAACATGACCAGCTCGGCCAGCTCCGGCGCACTCTCCAGGCCCACCACCGGCACGGTGTGCTTCTGGGCATCCGCCTTGAAGCCATCGCGGTTCAGCTCCCGATAGAGGTGGATCGCCAGGTTGGGAATTCGCAGCAGGGGCCGATCGAAATCGATGCGCGCTGAGTACAGCCGCCCTTCCCGCTCGAAGCTCACCCGACCCGCAAGGCTGAGATCCCGGTCGAACCAGCTGTGGAGCAACACACCTCCGTAGGGTTCGACTGCCAGCTGTCGGTAGCCCTCGCTGCCCTGGTCGGGAAGCGGTTTCACCCGCAGGTTCGGCGAATCCGTGTGGGCACCGACGATCCGGAACCCCCCCAGAGCGGGAGAAATTTCCCCCACTCTGAAGGCCAGCAGGGAGCCATCACCCCGCACGACGGTACGCGCATCACCAGGCGCCAGACGCCAGACCTCCCCCTCATCCAGCGGCTCGAATCCGTCGGCCTCGAGCCACCGGAGGCTCTCGGCGACCGCATGGTAGGGCGTGGGCGAACGATCGATGAAAGTGAGCAGGTCTGCCGCGGGATCGGTCATGGGCGGCGATGATACGGACCCGTACGCAACCGAGCGAGCGGCGCCGCCGACAGCGAGAGGAACCGCAACCAAGCAAGCGGCCCGGCCGAAACCTGTGCCGGCCAGGATAGGCTAGAATGTGGGGACGGTTGCCCCATGCCCCTGACTCTCCTCTAGGCTGATGAACCAGTTGTGATGAGTTCTTTGTCGATTCCCAAGACGCTACTACGGGGGCTCGGTGTTCTTCTGCTTGCCTTGGTGGTGAGCAACGCCGCCACGGCCGATCCAGCCACAATCCCGGCGGAAGTGAACACCCGTATCCAGGGCGAGGGCAGCGCTCGGGTGATCGTCGAGCTTCGGGATCCGGCCTTCTCGCAGGGCATCGAGAAGAGGGCTCGGATCGCAATCGACCGCCAACGCATCGCCACTACCCGGGCACGTGTCGAAGCAAGCCTTCCGGCCCGGGCGATGCGACACGTGCGTCGGTTCGATGAACTCCCTCTGCTCTCGATCGAGGCGGATGCGGAAACGCTCGAGGTTCTGACAGCCTCACCGGACGTGGCCGCGGTGTACCCGGATCGACTCTACGCGCCGGACCTCCAGCAGACAGTCCCGCTGATCGGAGCTGACCTGACGAGCGATGCGTTGTACGACGGCTCCGGATGGGCGGTGGCGATCCTCGATACTGGCATCGATACGACCCACGCCAACTTCGCTGGCCGGGTGGTGGAAGAAGCCTGCTACTCCCTGAGAGGAGATTGTCCGGGAGGAACGACCGCACTGGTAGGTCCAGGCTCCGGTGTCAACTGCTCGTACTCGTCGAGCTGCTTCCACGGAACCCATGTGGCAGGCATCACCGCCGGAAGCAATGCGACGTACACCGGTGTGGGTCCTGGGGCCGACCTGGTCGCGGTCAACGTGTTTTCCGAATTCAGCGGCAGCTCGAACTGCGGCAGCGGGCCAGACCCATGCCCGCTGGCCTACACATCGGACATCCTCTCGGGCCTGGTCTTTGTCCGAACCGTCGCGGTTTCCCCGATTGCCGCAGTGAACCTGAGCCTGGGCGGTGGGCGCTATACGAGCCAGGCTTCGTGCGACGCCAGCAGCTCGCTGATGGTCTCCGAGATCGCTGCGATCCGTGCCGCAGGAATCGCTCCGATCGCCTCCTCGGGAAACGACGGCTACACGAACGCACTGGGCTCTCCGGGCTGTATCACCGGAATGATCAGCGTTGGCAACACCACCAATAGCGACGCGGTCAGCTCGAGCTCCAACAGCGCATCGTTCCTGACCCTGCTGGCACCGGGTACCTCGGTAACCTCCTCGATCCCCCCGGACATGTTCGGGGGAACCCAGTGGGGGACGGCGAGCGGTACCTCGATGGCAGCGCCCCACGTCGCCGGCGCATTTGCATCCATGCGCTCGGCAATCCCGGGCCTGACAGTCGACGATGGGCTCCAGGCGTTGATCGATACGGGCACTCCCGTCACCGATTCGCGCAACGGCATTACGAAGCCGCGGATCGATGTGGAACTGGCCATCAAGTCCCTCGCCCCTGGCGAATGCTTCAACGGGCTAGATGACGACCTGGACGGACAAACCGACTATCCAGACGATCCGGGCTGCGCAGTGGGTTTCTGGCCGGAGGACCCGGCCTGTGATGACGGCGTCGACAACGACTCAGACGGACTGATCGATTTCACCGGGCCCTCACCGGACCCGGGCTGCGCATCGGCGTTCGATGGCTCCGAAGCCAATGCAGGCAGCTCCTGCGGGATCGGCTTCGAACTCGCGCTCATCGTACCGCTGGTCGTCGCAGCACGGCGCCGGAGAGCTTCCTCTCCCGTCTAGTACAGGCTGTCGGAGACCTGCTGGAACTCGTCGACCGCAGCAGCGATGGCCTCGGCGAAACCATCCGTATCCAGGCCGACCTTCGACAGATCGTCGCCGGAAATGCGCCGGAAGCCGGCATCGGCAGAAGGCGCGCCGCCCGTCATTGCCGAGATGCCATCAGCCACATGAACGATCTGCACCAGCTGGGCCACCTCCGGGGCGGCGCCGGCCGGACCGTGGTGGTGCTCGATCACCGCTGTGAGAGCAGGGCTTAGCTGGAACTGCCCGGCAACCCGGACACCGACAGCAGCGTGATCCACACCCAGCATCTCGCGCTCAGCGGCCAGCCAATCGCTTGCGGTTCCATTCGCCACCCGGGCCATCAGTCCCGCAACGCGATTTTCCAGGAAGGGCGAAAGCACGGCCTTGCCGAGGTCTCGAAGCAACGCGCCGGTGTAGGCCAGCGAAGGGGAGACAGCGAGCGCACCGTTCTGGGCGATCACCCGCGCTGCGATGGCGCCTTGCAGCCCACTTGCCCAGAGCCCACCGGGTCCGGTCAGGTAGCCCTTCAGGTCGGTCTGGAGCCAGCTGTCGCAACCCTGCAGCATGGCAGCAGACACGACAGTTCGCTCTCCGAGGTAGGAGACCGCGTGGTCGAGCTGCTCGATCGGGCTGGGCGGAGCCAGCGCGGACGAATTGCAGATACGAAGCACTCGTGCGATCAGCGGGCCGTCCTTCTCGACCACTGCGATCACATCGGAAATGGCGTGGTCCGGATCCTCCATCAGCCCGAGTAGCTGTTTCGCGGATTCCGAGAGCGGAGCCATCTCGCGAATTCTCTTCTGGAGCTCACGCTCACTGACTGAACCCACGCCCACCTCCCCAAGAAGCTCATCGGCGACCGAGGGGATCGGAAGACCGGTGTTTGCTGGGGAGGGGCCCGGGAGATCCCCCGAACACGATGCAGAACGCACTGGATTGTATCGGGCTATCCTTCTGCACTTCCTGACCATCGTGCGGTCTCGGAGCCGGTCGTTCCCCCGCCGATCGCTCCACGCCATCCAGCCTCGGGAGGGCTTCATGCGCCTCATCGCCCTGCTCGCCACCCTGCTGTTCTGCGCCTGCGGAAACTCTGCTCTGCCGGCCGATCCGGAGTCATTCGTGATGCTCTCGTGGGCCAGCGTCGGGGAGTACTCCTTCCTGATCCGTCGGGACGAACAGGTGCTGGGAGAGCTTCGACCCGATGGCAGCGGCGGCCTGCGGCTCCGGGGCCCAGCCGTCATGGCCGAGCTGAAGGCCCAGGAGCGAGCGCTGAACACCGCGCACGCCTACCCGCGGCGTGTCCGCATCGATGGAAGGATGAGCGGCAGCGAGGTCGGCTTCCGCACCGAGTACACCTTGCTGGCCCCAGCGGCGCCGCTTCCGGTGGAGGGCTATGGGCTCGTCGTCAGCGGAGATGCGGCCGGTACCAATGATCGCGAGCACGCAGCACTGCGCGACTGGCTCGCGACCCAGGGGCTGCCGGCGGATACCCGTCCCTTCCAACGGCTTCACGAGCAGGAGACGGGTCGCGAGCTGCGAGCCTGGTACGAAATCTCGGGGCGCCGGATCCGGGGACGATTCGATCGACAAGGCCGCGACGAACCCATCGCGCGAATGGATTCCCTGTTCCGCAGCGAGGCCGGAGAGCTCAAGATCCACCACAAGCGAACCGGCGAAAATGGCCGGCTCGACTATCACCGCCAGAGTCTCGAACTCGCCAATACCCTCACCCCAGATGGCGACGACGCTCTCGTCACTCACGAATGCGGGTGCTACGGCTACGCAATCGCCGGAGACTTCATGACGCTTGGCCCCGCGCTCTATCACATCGAGGCGGACTGGCTCGACGACAGGGTAGGAGCCGATTTCTTCATCGGTTTGGAACGACGGCCGACATTCCCATGGATCGGTTTCGGCGATCGCCTGCGCATCAGGAACCTGGCACGCCGGGCGGGCGCCTATTTGCTGACCGACGCGGCAGGCGAGCGGTTCGCAGAGATCGCGCTCGAGCTACCCGACGATCCGCCGGCCTCTGAACTCGGAAGGATCACCTACCGGGTTGCTCGATGGGATGCCGATGGCAAGCGTCAGCTGTTGGCGCGGATCGAGCACGACGGCAGCGGCATCCGACTCGCCTTGTTCGGCCCGGATGAAATGACGAATGAACGGATCGAACAACTCGACGCGCTGCTCGCCGCGATGCCCGTTCAGGTGATGCGGGGTGACGGTGTGCGCGACAGCCACCTGCTCGAGATCGAGCAACTGATCGACGCAATACGCCTGCTTCGGCAGCCGGGCGAGGACCGGCTGGCGGATCTGGTGAGCGACGTCGATGCAGCGACCGCCGTGGGCAAAGTGCGGACCATGCTCGAGAGAGAAGCCAGACATCTGGTTGCCGAAGCAGAAACTCTCCCGCCCGCACCGATCCAAGGTCCGGGGCGGACGGGGCAGGACCGGACGACCCGCTAGGCGGAGCGCGGCCGAAGAGTAGGCGAAGCCCGGATCAGCTCTGGGGGCTGGTGTCGTCGTCGCTCTCCACCGGATTCCCAGCCGCATCGAGAAGCTCGGTCGGTGCGGTCGAGAACACCACGGGGCCGGGCTTCTCCAGGCGCCAGGGCTGATCCGCCATCAGTCGCTGCGCGGTGCGGACGCCCTCGGTCGTTGCGACGCCTTCCGTTCTGGCGCCGGGCTGCGCGGCTGGCTCCGCGGCCGGCTCACCGGGGAAGACGTGGAGCGTCTGGGTCGGGAACGCGAACTGCACTCCGAGCTGATCGGCCAGGCGTACGATGTCGAGAAAGAGCCGCTCGCGCTCGCGCAGCTCGGTATTCCAATCCGGCACCTCGAAGAACATGTAGAGCATCACGTCGAGGCTCGATGCGCCGAACTCGTTGCACCAGACCTGGTAGTAATCCTTGCGCGTGTAGGGGTGCGTACGAATCAGCTCGCGGATTCCCTCGGTGAAGGCGATCAGCCTCTCGGGTGGGGTGTCGTATTGCACACCCAGGGTCGTCTTCCAGCGCCGGAAGCGACGGCGTCCGTAGTTGTCGACACGCGCGCGCACGAGGTTCGCGTTGGGAACCGTGATCTGGGAGTTGTAGAACGTGCGCACCCGGGTCGAGCGGAAGCCGACTGCCTCGACGATGCCCTCCGTATCGTCGATCACGATCCAGTCGCCGATATCGAAGGGTCGATCGAGAATCACCGCAATCGACCCGAAGAAGTTCTCCACCGTGTCCTTGGCGGCAAACGAGAAGCCGACGCCGGCCACGGTCAGCGAGGCCAGGAGCGGCGCGATCGGCAGGTCGAGTGCATCCGCTGCGTAGACGAGCCCCATCGTCGCGACGAAGAGCTTGAGCGCGCGGCTGACCAGAGGCACGAGGATGTCGTCGATCTTGCTCTCGGTCTGCTCGGCGCTGCTCAGGGCCACACCCGCCGCCAGATCGATCAGGCGCCAAGCCGAAAGGGTGGCCGAAATCACCAGGAAGGTCTGCAGCGCGCCCTGGAGGATCAACTCGACGGTGGTCCGAAGATCGACGATGCGCAGGGCCAGCAGCCAGACGAGCGCCGCCGCGGTGAGACCGATCGGACGAAGCGTACGGCGTAGCTGTTCTGGGTCCTCACGACCGCCGACCCCCTCGGCCAGGCGATGGGAGGTGACGCGGAGCACCCCACGCACCAACGCATCGGCAACCAGGCCGAGCAGGATCACGAAGAAGAGCCCGATCCATTGCCAGACCTTCACTCCCATGAAGTGGGTCGCGATCAGGTTCTTCGGGACCCTCTCCTCCACCCAGTCGCCAAACGTCAGCACTTCCGTACCCGCCACCAGCGGGAGATCCGCAAGCTGGGCCTCGAGGGCAGGCAGGGTCGCGACCGTACCGCTATCGAAGCGCCAGAGGCCCGCATCATTCCGGGTCAGGACCACACCTCCGGCCGGTGGGCCGATCCGGCGCAACAGATTCCGGTGGCGCACCCGATCCGGAAACCACGTCCACTCTCCGAGCTCTTGACGCTCCATTGCAGCTGCATCGGGAATCGCCTCCACATCCACCAACTCGACCCGGTTCAAGATGGCGTAGAGCTGACGCACGAGCGCGCGACCGTCGGCATCCGGCACGAGATCCAGGTCGAGGCACGAAATCGCCTCGTTCCATGCGCTCGGCCGATCCCAGAGATCGTTCATCGCGACGAGGAAGCTCCGCATGGTCGAGCGTGGGCTCGCGAGACGCTCTGCCCGGGAGCGGGCCTTCTCGTCGGCTCGCGCCGCGGTCAGTCCACCCGGCGTTTCGCCTTCCTGGGTGAAGGCCGGACCGGGGGCCAGCAGGAGTAGAACCACGAGCACGAGACGGATCGGTTTCATGACGGGAGCTTTCCAACTCGCCGAGGAGCCTGCAATTCTCCGCCTGGGTGCTACTGATGGCCCCCACTGGTGGCACGTGG
>JAAELW010000114.1 GCA_024226235.1 bacterium | reverse complement strand
GCTTATCCACTCACTGGTGATCGTCCGGCATGGCAAACTGGTGCTCGAAGAGTACTTTCACGGTTTCGCGCGGAAGGATCTGCACGAGCTCGAGTCGGTGACGCAGAGCATCGCTTCGCTCCTGGTCGGGATCGCCCGCGACCGGGGAGAGATCGATAGTCTGGACACTCCGGTCCTGCAGTGGTTCCCGGAGCGTGCAGCGGCGGCTGGGGCCGGTTGGCAGCGGGTGACGCTCAGGCACCTGCTGACGATGACGGCGGGGCTGGACTGGGATCGGCGGGACGTCATCGAAAGGCATGGCGCAGGGCCGGCGCTGTTCACCGAGGTGTTCGGACGCCGAGTGGTTCACGAGCCCGGGAGCCGATGGCTCATCAACGCGCCGGACCTCGAGGTTCTCGGCGGGGTCCTGCGCCGCGCGACGGGCATGCAGGCGGACGAGCTCGCCACTCGGGCCCTGTTCGCGCCGCTCGGGATCACGATCTGGGATTGGGAGCGGGGCAAGTCGGAGGGGTATCCCTCACTCGGCGGAACGCTCCAGCTGCGGCCGCTGGACATGGCGAAGATCGGGCAGCTGGTGCTC
>JAAELW010000113.1 GCA_024226235.1 bacterium | reverse complement strand
GTGCCCGAGGTGTACATCATCTCGGTCCCGGGCAGGGGAGCTTCGATGTCGTCCCCGCTGTGCGGCTCGATGCAGGCTTCGTAGGCTTCGTACCCAACGATGTCCCCGCCAACCGACAGTCTGAGCTTCGCCTTCGCACTTTGAGCGATCGCCGCCCGGGCGATATCGGAGAAGCGTGCATCGACGACCAGCACCTTCGCATCACAGTTGTCGATGATGTATTGGGCTTCCTCGGGACTCAGATGCCAGTTCACTGGCGTCAGCCGCAGGCCGGTACGTGCCACGGCTTGCTGAACCTCGACGAACTCGGGACGGTTCGAACAAACAAGCGCCACTCCATCACCAGCGCGGAGGCCCGCTGCCCGAAAGGCCCGCGCCAGCTGGTTGCAGCGAGCGTTGAGCTCGCGAAAGGTCCGTACGCCGGCATCGGAGATCACCGCCGGGGTGTCGGCGCAGAGCTCCCCCCACAGACTGAGCAGAGTGCCGCGATCGGAGGCCGCCTTCAGCCTTGCTCGATCGACCCGTATCGGAGTTGCATCTGTATCTGTGCGCATTCGTTCTCCGGAAAACGCGACCATCTTCGCTTCTTTGGGTCCGGGGAGGCCCCCCCACTTAGCGCTCCGGCGAGATGTCCTCCAGCTCTCGGGTCGCCGTCTCGGGAAGAAAGAGAAGGATCACGATAGGGGTGATCCCCAGGGCCGGGATCATCAGTGTAATGGCAGCCGCATGGGAACCGGTGATCTGGTAGAGGGTCCCCTCGAGGGCCAGGCCCGCGATTCCGCCGACGGTGCCCACGATGGTTCGAACCCCGGAAGCCGTGGAGCGGTAGGAGGTGGGGAAGAGCTCGCTGCCCAGGGCCTTGAAGAGCACGCTCGCCCCGGTCATGCCGAAGACCTGGGCGATCCAGGCGGCCGCCACGATCCAGCCGGTGGCGTTGTAGAAGACGAGGAAGCCCAGCCCCGCCATCCCGACGAGCACACTCAGGACCAAGCGCCGTCCCAGCCGATCGCTGAGTGTCCCCGCGACGATGTTGCCCAGGATCGCCAGGGCGCCGCCGCAGAT
>JAAELW010000112.1 GCA_024226235.1 bacterium | reverse complement strand
TCGTGATTGCTCGAGGTTCGAGGGAGCTGTGAGTCGACACCGAAAGCCCGATTCCCTGGGGAAATCTCGCCGGATGCGACCGGCGGAGACGATGCCGCTGCGCATCGCGCCGGAACCGCGATCCCCCATGCCGGTTCCCGAGATGGGTGGGGCCGACGCGCCGGAGTTCGTCGACCAGTGGTTGACGCTGGGCCGAGCTCGCCAGTGGGCCGGCGATACCCGCGGCGCTCTTCAGGCTTTCCGCCACGCGTTGACCATCGGCCCGAACCGGCCGGAAGCGTGGTTCGAGGTCGCACATGCTCAGGAGCAGCTGGGCGATCCGTCCTCTGCCGTGGAAGCCTACAGAGGAGCCGTGGAGCGGCACCCGACGATGGCCGAGGCCTGGAACAACATGGGGAACGCCTACGAAAGAATGGGGCTCCCCGAAGAAGCCTCCCGATGTTATCGACGGGCGCTCCGTATTCTTCCTGAGCGGTACGAGATCTGGTTCAACTTCGGATCGGCCCTGGCAGGGATGGATCGCATGCACGAAGCGGTCGAAGCCTACGGGACGGCGGCGAAACTCGCCCCCGGAAGCAGCCGTATCTGGCACCATCTGGCCTTCGCCGAGGCTTGCGTCGGAAACCTGGATCGCGCAATCGCCGGATACGAGGCGGCGACGAGCCTGAACCCCGACGATCCGGAGATCTGGTACAACCTGGGAAACGCACAGTTCGACCTGGGTCGTTTCGACGAGGCCGCGCGATCCTACCGCTGCGCCCTGAATCTGCGCGGCGAGGATCACGAAATCTGGAACAATCTGGGCAACGCCTTCGCCGCCACCGGAAGGAGCGAAGCGGTCGGATGCTACGAAAAAGCCTTGGAATTGGAGCCCGAATACGATCCGGCCTGGAATAATCTGGGGATCGCCCTCGATGAGGCGGGCGACCTGACCGGGGCCAGGGAGGCCTTCGGAAAAGCGGTACGTGCCCATCCGCGCCAACCGACCTATCTTCTCAATCAGGCGTCCGTCCTGGCGAGAACGGGCCGACAGGCGGAGGCCGTGGAACAGCTGGCT
>JAAELW010000111.1 GCA_024226235.1 bacterium | reverse complement strand
GATCTAGCCGTTACCTCGCCAACAAGCTAATGGGACGCGGGCTCATCCAGGGGCGGTAGCTTTCAAGAAGAGGCCACCTTTTTCCGCATCGACCGAAGTCATCGTGGTCTTATCTGGCATTAGCACCAGTTTCCCGATGTTATTCCAGACCCCAGGGTAGATTACCCACGCGTTACTCACCCGTGCGCCGCTTTACTCGCCACCCGAAGGCGACTTTCTCGCACGACTTGCATGTCTTAAGCACGCCGTCAGCGTTCGTTCTGAGCCAGGATCAAACTCTCCAGTTTGAACTTGACACGAGTTCGACATCAAAGATGTCTCCCCCGCTGACTGTTGCGAATCTCCGCTTCTGCATCGCGAAGATCCGCGTTTTCTATCTATATCTATAACGTTTACCCGTCACCGTCTGGACGAACCTGCAGTGATTCATCACAGACCGCACGCGATTCGGTTTTCAAAGACCCGTCGAAGTCCGTTTGGCCTGTTGGAGGCCGGCGGGACTCCCCCCACTGACAGTCCATGGAAAGCCCATGTGACTGACCCTCGGAGGTTCCGCGCACGAGCTACCTGGGGGAGAAATCAGGTTCCCCGGGGACCCGTGCAGGGATCGGCAATGTAAGCAGTGTCTTCTGGGCCGTCAAGAGCCACCAGGGGACAGATGGCACCGAAATCAACGATCACCTGCATATTTCCCCGCGGGGCTCAGCGCAATCGAAGCCGGGCAAACCTGCGCTTACCGGCCTGGACCAAATAGGAGCCTGGGGACAGCCGGAAGTTCGGATCCCGGACCACCTCACCGTCCAGCCGAGCCCCTCCCTGGGTGACGAGCCGCCGGGCCTCCGAATTGCTTGAAAGACCCAGAGCACCCCGCAAAGCGTCCAACAGGCCCAGATCTGCAGCTCCAGACAGATCGATCTCCACCTCGGGCAGATCGTCTGGAGTTTCCTTGCGCTGGATCAGGGATCGGAAATGCTCGGCGGCCTTCCCCGCCTGGGCCTCACCATGAAAGCGCGCCACGAGCCGGGCGGCGAGCTCCTTCTTCGTCGCCAACGGGTCGCTCGGGGCCTCCGTCAGATCCCCCCAGCCTCCGAACCCCAGCTGTGCGACCCAGTTGCCCATCAGTTCATCGGAGATGCTCATGGCCCGTCCATAGATCTCCTCGGGCGCATCCCGGATGCCGATGGTGTTGCCCACACTCTTCGACATCTTCTCGGTGCCGTCCGTACCGACCAGCAGCGGATGGGTGATCACTGCCTGGGGCAGCTGACCATAAGCCCGTTGGATCTCGCGTCCGACCAGCAGATTGAATGTCTGGTCCGTACCGCCGAGCTCGACATCCGCCCGGAGGGCCACCGAGTCGTAGGCCTGCACGAGGGGGTAGAGGAACTCGTGCACGGCGATCGCCTCGCCAGCTTTGTAGCGCTTGTCGAAGTCGTCGCGTTCGAGCATCCGGGCCACGGTGTAGTGGGAGCAGAGACGCACCAGATCCGCAGGGCTCATCGCATCCATCCACTCGCCGTTGAAGCGGATCTCGGCTCTCTCGGTATCGAGAACGTGGCTCACCTGGTCGACGTAGGTCTGGGCGTTGCGTCGGATCGCGTCTTCTTCGAGGGCGGGCCGGGTCTTCTTCTTTCCGGTCGGGTCTCCGATGCGCGCGGTGAAATCACCCACCAGGAAGATCGGCGTGTGACCCAGCTCCTGGAACACGCGCAGCTTCTCGAGAACGATGGTGTGGCCAATATGCAGATCAGGAGCGGAGGGATCCATTCCGAGCTTGATGCGAAGTGGACGGTCCTCGCGAATCGCGGTGGCCAGGCGTGGACGCAGGTCCTGGACGCCAATGAAGGACTCGGCGCCTTCTCCCATCGCCTCGAGTTGGCGGTCGATCTCGCGGCTCTCGGAACCGCGGCTCTCGGACTCGGCTCGTTCGCTCTTGGACTCGTTCACCGGTTCTCCTCGACAGGCCTGGAGGTTACCAGTTGGCTCTCGACCAGGACCGCGTCGACGGATTGGTCATGCGGCTCGACGGGAACCCGCTTCACGAGCTGGCAAGAGAAGGCGACCCCGACCGCCGGCGTGGCGCCCCGCCGAGCCAGCACCCGATCAAAGTGGCCCCCTCCCCGTCCGAGCCGGGCACCGGTCGCGTCGAACGCGCGGCCTGGCACCAGCAGCAGATCTCCGGAGTCGAGGCTCTCCGCAGGCGCTTCCGGAAGCGGGGCGAGCACGCCGAAGCGTCCGGGAACCAGGGCTTCCCAGGCGTCGCAACGAGCGAATACCAGACCTCCGCGGTCGATTCTCGGCCAGAGCAGGATCTTGCCGGCAGCTCGGGCCCGATCGAAGAGCGGCCTGGAAGGCAGCTCGTCCGGAAGCGATGCGTAGAGTGCGACGCGCCGACAGGCCTCGAAGGCCGGCAGACGGGCCAAGGTGGCGGCGGTATGCATTCCGGCGCGCTCGGCTGTCTGGCTGGAAATCGCGGCGAGGCGAATGCGCGTTTCGCTGCGCATGGCCGCCTTCGCTTCGCGAAGGCTCGTCAGGCGCGTGGGCCCGTAACGGGGGGCACATCGACCGCAGCCTGCACCAGGCCGAGCAGATCATCGAGTCGACTCTCGTCCAACGTGAAACCGGCCTCACTCTCGTCGTGAAGCGCGATCAGACGATTCGCAAGGTTCAATGCAGCGAGCACGGCGATGTCGACACTATCGACGGTTCCGGCGCGCTCGCGCACGCGGCACATGGTCTCGTCGAGTAGTGCCGCTGCGCGCTGCACGGAAGCCGGATCGGCTTCGCCGCGCACTTTGTACTCCTGGCCAAGGATCGTTACAGCCACGACGCGCTTCACGGGCATTGCAGCTAGCTCCCGTCGTCCGACGGAAGCGCCTGTCGTCGTTCGAGTTGGACATCGAGCTGGTCGAGGCGTGCGAGCACGTCATCCAGGCGCTTGCCCGCATCTTGGCGACGCTGGTTCAGGTCGCGAATCTGCTCATCGCGTTTGGCGAGCTGAGCAAGGGTCTCGATGTGCTCGGAGTGCAGTGCCTGGAAGCGTTCGACCAATGTGCGAACCAGCCCGTCCAGGCGTTCGAACTTGGCGAATTCGGAGGCCGCTTCACCCGGAACCTCCGGCTCGGTTTCCGTTCTCGTCCGAGCCTTCGACCGGGCCTCCGTACCACGCGCCATTCACAACTCCTCTTTGGTCGAATGCTACCGGCAGCGGGGGAAACCCGTCAATCTCTATCAATCAGAACGGGGTTTGCATTCGACCCGAACCCGGCTCGGCGTTCAGACGGGCTCGGCGTTCAGACGTAGCGGTTGCGCGTCTGGAGCCGGGAACTCCCCATCAGGTAGGCATCGACGGCGCGAGCTGCCTCCCGGCCCTCCCGTTGTGCCCAGACGACCAGCGACTGGCCGCGGCGGCAATCTCCGGCGGCGAAGACCCCGGCCTCGCTGGTGGAGAAGCCCTGGGGATCCGCCAGCACATTGCCTCGGGGATCCAGGTCGACGCTCAGGCCCTCGACGAGCCCTTCCCGGACCGGCCCCAGGAAGCCCATCGCCAGCAGGACGAGATCCGCCCGAAGCTCGAATTCGCTGCCGGGCACCTCGCGCATGCTCGACATCAACGGGCGATTCAATTCGTCACGGTCGAAGGCGACCTCGACACCGCGAAGGATCTTGACCCGACCGCTTTCCCCCACGAGTTCCTTGGTCATCATCGAGTAACGTCGCTCGCCACCTTCGACGTGAGAGCTCGAGACATTGAAGGTGTATTTCTTGGCCTGGGGCCAGGGCTCGGATTCGTGCCGGCCCTCCGGCGGTCGGGGCAGCAGCTCGAGCGAAGTAACCGACGCAGCTCCGTGGCGGAGTGATGTACCGATGCAGTCGGAGCCGGTATCGCCTCCACCGAGCACGACCACGTGTTTGTCACGAGCCAGGATCGACTCGGCTTCGGGCACCACATCCCCGGCGACCCGACGATTCTGCTGGGGCAGGAACTCCATCGCGAAGTGGACCCCCTCGAGTTCGCGTCCGGGCACGGGAAGATCCCGGGGATGCTCGGCACCCAGGCACAGCAGTACCGCGTCGAAGCTCTTTCGCAGTTCGGCCACAGAGAGATCCACTCCCACCTGCACACCAGTCTGGAAGCTCACGCCTTCCTCGCGCATCTGATCCAGGCGACGGTCGATCGTGTGCTTCTCGAGCTTGAAATCCGGAATGCCGTAGCGAAGCAAGCCTCCGACGCGGTCGTTCTTCTCGAACAGCGTGACCGTGTGGCCTGCCCGTGTGAGTTGTTGGGCGGCGGAAAGGCCCGCGGGGCCTCCTCCGATCACCGCGACCGAGCGGCCGGTTCGACGTGCGGGTTTCTGGGCCCGTACCCAGCCCTCGTCCCAGCCACGGCGCACGATCTCCCACTCGATCTGCTTGATCGTCACGGGATCCTGATTGATCCCCAGGACACAAGCCTGCTCACAGGGCGCCGGACAGACCATGCCGGTGAATTCGGGGAAGTTGTTCGTCGAATGCAGCCGAGCGAGTGCGTCCTCCCACTTGTCGCGGAAGACCAGATCGTTGAAGTCCGGAATGATGTTGCCGAGCGGACAGCCGTTGTTGCAGAACGGGATGCCGCAATCCATGCAGCGGGATGCCTGGGTTTCCGCCTGGTCGGTCGGGAAATCCTCCTGGACGCATTGCCAGTCCCCCAGACGATCCTCGACCGGCCGATAGGATGTCCCCTTTCGGCCGTGCTTCAGGAACCCCCGCGTGTCACCCATTGCCGCTCTCCGCTGACAGGCGCTGGTCCAGCGCCCGCTTGTAGTCCTTCGGGAAGACCTTCACGAACCGCTTCGCCAGGGTCTCCCATTTCCGGAGCACCTCGTCAGCCTTCGCACTCCGCGTGTATTTGAAGTGGCTCCGGATCATCCGCTGAAGGAATTCGAGATCCTCCTCGTCCGTCGGATCGAGGTCGACCGTCTCCGGGTTGACCCGGGTCGCGAATTGCCCGTCCTCGTCCAGCACGTAGGCGATGCCACCGCTCATGCCCGCACCGAAGTTGCGTCCGGTCTCTCCCAGGATGACGGCACGCCCGCCTGTCATGTACTCGCAGCCGTGGTCACCCACACCCTCGACGACCGCACTGGCACCACTGTTGCGCACACAGAAACGCTCACCGGCCTTGCCCTCGAAGTAGGCTTCACCAGCGGTGGCACCGTAGAGCAGCACGTTGCCCGCGATGATGTTCTCCGAGGGATCGAAGCTGACGCCCTTGGGAACGCGGACGATGATCTTCGCACCCGAGAGGCCCTTGCCGACGTAGTCGTTGGCATCCCCCTCGACCTCGAGGGTGAGTCCGGGCGGGCAGAATGCCCCCAGGCTCTGGCCAGCACTGCCCTTGAAGCGGACAGTGATCGTATCCTCCGGAAGGCCATCCTCACCGTACTTCCGGGTCACCTCGGAACCCAGGATGGTTCCTGCCGTTCGATTCGTGTTCCGGATCGGCAGTTCGATCTGGACCTTCTCACCTCGCGCCAGGGCCGGTTCGGACCGACGCAGCAACTCCGTATCGAGGACCTCTTTCAGGTCTTCCGCCAGGCTCTGGGTCGAATCATTCACGATCGAATGGGGCACGATCGGAGCATGGAAGAGATCCGAGAAGTCGAGCCCCTTCTGCTTCCAGTGGTGATCCAGCTTGTCTACGTCGAGCGTTTCGACGTGGCCGATCATCTCCTGGAAGTTCCGGAAGCCGAGTTCCGCCATCAACTCCCGGGCCTCCTCTGCGATCCAGAGCAGGTACTGCACCACGCTGCCCGGCGTGCCGGCGAAACGCTCGCGAAGAACGGGATCCTGGGTGGCGATCCCAGCCGGGCAGGTATTCAGGTGGCAGACGCGCATCAGGATGCAGCCCAGCGCAACCAGCGGAGCCGTCGCAAAGCCATATTCGTCGGCACCCAACAGCGCAGCGATCACGACATCGCGCCCGGTCTTCAGACCGCCGTCGGTCTGCACGCGAATGCGCCCGCGAAGATCGTTCAGAACCAGAGTCTGCTGCGTCTCGGCGAGACCGATCTCCCAGGGCATGCCCGCGTACTTGATCGAGGCCTGGGGCGACGCCCCGGTTCCGCCGTCCATGCCGCTGATCAGCACTCCGTCGGCCTTCCCCTTCGAGACACCGGCCGCGATCGTACCCACGCCCGTCAGCGACACGAGTTTCACCGAGATCCGCGCCTGCCGGTTGGCATTCTTCAGGTCGTAGATCAGCTGCGAGAGGTCCTCGATCGAGTAGATGTCGTGATGCGGCGGAGGCGAAATGAGGCCGACCCCCGGGGTCGAGTGGCGCACCTTGGCGATGGTCTCGTTCACCTTGTGGCCGGGAAGTTCACCGCCTTCCCCGGGCTTGGCGCCCTGCGCCACCTTGATCTGGATCTCGTCGGAGTTGACCAGGTACCAACTGGTCACGCCGAAGCGTCCCGAAGCGACCTGCTTGATGGCACTGCGCCGCAAGTCCCCATTCTCGTCCGGCGTGAAGCGATCCGGATCCTCGCCGCCCTCGCCGGTATTCGACTTCCCACCGAGGCGGTTCATCGCGATCGCCAGCGTCTGATGCGCCTCCAATGAAATCGATCCGTACGACATCGCGCCCGTGCAGAAGCGCTTCACGATCTCACTGGCCGGCTCGACCTCCGCGAGCGGTACCGACGGACGCAGGGCCTTCCTGAACGCAAACAGACCGCGCAGGGTGCAGGCACTGGCTGCTTCGCCATCTGCCGCTTTCGAGAACAGCTTGTAGTCCGCATAGCTCTTCCGCTTCAGCGCGATCTGCAGCCTGGAAACCGTGTCCGGATTGAACGTGTGGCGCTCACCGCGGGTCCGCCATTGGTAGAGGCCTCCGGGATCGAGCTCCGGGTAGACGAAGTCGTCACCGGCGAAGGCCCGCGCGTGGCGCTGCCCAGCCTCCTCCGCGAGCACGTCGTAACCGACTCCCGATACCCGAGAAGACGTGCCCGTGAAGCAGCGAGCCACGAGTTCCCGATCGAGACCGATCGCCTCGAAGATCTGGGCGCCGCGGTAGGAGGCCAGCGTCGAGATGCCCATCTTCGCAAAGGTCTTCAACAGACCCTTGTCATTGGCTTTGATGAAGTTCTGCTTCGCAACCTCGGGGTCGAACCCCTCGAGCGCGAATCTGCCCTCGGCGACCAGCTCTTCGATCGTCTGGAACGCGAGATAGGGATTGACCGCTGCCGCTCCGTATCCGATCAGCAGCGCCATCTGCGCCACCTCTCGCGCTTCACCCGTCTCGCAGACGATTCCGCAGCGGGTGCGCAGGGTCTCGCGAATCAGGTGATGGTGAACCGCGCCGGTGGCAAGCAACATCGGAATCGGCGCCAGCTCGGGGCCGATTCCGCGATCCGAGAGGATCAAGATGTTCACGCCGTCACGTACCGCGGCCTCGGCATCGGTGCAGAGCTGCTCGAGGGCCGCCCGAAGTCCGTCTCCACCATCCGCCGGTTTGAACAGGCAGGGCAGTGTACGCGAGGCGAAGCCGGGCCGATCGACCTGGCGCAGCACCTCGAGTTGGTCGTCGGTGATCACGGGGTGATCGACCCGGATCATGCGCGCATTGTCTTCGGTCTCGGTCAGCAGGTTGCCCTCGCTGCCGATCGTCGAGTAGAGGGCCATCACCGGTCGCTCGTTGATCGAGTCCATCGCAGGGTTCGAAACCTGCGCAAAGAGCTGCTTGAAGTAGCGGTAGAGCATCTGCGGGCGATCCGAGAGGCAGGCCAATGCCGCGTCCTCTCCCATCGAGCCGGTGGGCCACTTGCCATCCGTCGCCATCGGCGCGAGCAGGACCTTGAGATCCTCGTTCGTGAACCCAAAAGCCTGCTGCAGCACGAAGCGGTGCTCCGTGCTGCGATGCGCGGCCGGCACCTCGACCCTGGGCAGATCCTTCAACAGGACGCGCTGGCGGTCGAGCCACTGCCGGTAGGGCTTGCGGGCTATGTACTCGCGCTTGATCTCCTCGTCCTCGACGATGCGGCCCTCTTCCAGATCGATGAAGAAGATCTTGCCCGGATGCAAGCGACCCTTCTTGAGCACGTTGGCCGGCTCGATGTCGACCACACCCACTTCGGAGGCCATCACCACGAAGCCGTCCTTGGTCACCACGTAGCGCGAGGGGCGCAGGCCGTTGCGATCGAGCACTGCGCCGATCTTGCGACCATCCGTAAAGGCCAGCGAGGCGGGCCCATCCCAGGGCTCGAGCATCAGCGAGCGATACTCGTAGAAGGCCCGGAGCTCCGGGTCCATGTCGTCCTGGTTCTCCCAGGCCTCGGGGACCATCATCAGCACGGCTTCCGGGAGTTCCCGGCCGGCCAGACAGAGGAATTCGAGCGCGTTGTCGAAGCGCGCAGAATCCGAAACCGGCCCCTCACGCATGATCGGATAGAGCTTCTGGAGATCGTCGCCGAACAGCGCCGACTCCATCGTTCCCTGGCGGGCGCGCATCCAGTTCTGGTTGCCCTGGATGGTGTTGATCTCGCCGTTGTGTGCCAGGTACCGGAAGGGGTGTGCGAGGTCCCAGCTGCCCAGGGTGTTCGTGCTGTAGCGCGAATGCACGAGGCAGAGTGCCGAAGTGAACTCAGGATCTGCCACGTCCGGGTAGAAACCTTCGATCTGCTTCGAAATCAACAAGCCGGAATAGACGATCGTTCGACTCGACAGGCTGGTGACGTAGAAGAACGGCCCGTCCTGGAGTTCCTCCTCGATCTTCTTTTCGACAAGGCGCCTGATCACGTAGAGCTTCCGCTCGAAGACATCCTGGTCTTCGGCAGCCGCCCCAGCGGCTGCGACGAAGAGCTGGCGGATGCCCGGCAGACTCTCCCGTGCCTGGTAGCCGATCGCCTGGCGATCGTGCGGCACATCCCGCCAGCCGAGCACGCGTTGTCCCTCGCTTGCCACGATCTGCTCGACGATCGCGGTTTGGCGGGTGGCAGCCGTCTGGTCCTGGGAGAGGAGGATCATGCCCACCGCGTACCGACCGGGCTCGGGCAATGCGATGCCCAGCCCGCTGCACTCGCGGCGCAGGAAGGCGTCGGGAATCTGGACCAGCAGCCCGGCGCCGTCACCGGTATCCGGATCGCTGCCACTAGCACCGCGGTGCTCGAGCTGGATCAAGACCTGGATGCCCTTCTGCACCAGGTCGTGGGACTTCTCACCGCGAATATTCGCCACGAAACCGACCCCACACGCATCGTGCTCGTGCGCCGGGTCGTAGAGGCCTTGTTTTCGCGGGAGTCCCGGATCGGTCATGCGTTCACCCTGATATTTCGGGTGGACCCTTGACGCGGTGCGGCACGATTGTCGGGGGCGGGGCACTCGACCTCCAGAGCGGGGCCGAAGAGCGCGAGAGACACTCCACACCGCGAGCATTTCGTTTCTGGGAATCGGCGTCCCGAATCCCTCGAAATGGCTCCAATGACGGTGGCGAAATGCCGGAAGTGCGCGAGAGTCCTAGTTTTTTTGGAGGACGCAGGCTAAACGATCGGCTTGGAAGTGTCAAGCAGATGACCCCGGGAGGTCCTGACCCAACGCGTCAAGAACCTGCGTCACCCAAGAGCGCTCTCAGCCTATCCGGGTGATTGGTGAAGACGCCGTCCACACCCCAATCGATCAACTGCTGCATGCGCTCGGGCTGATCGACCGTGAAGACGTAGACCGCCAGGCCCTGGTCGTGGGCGCGTTGAACGAGCGGCTCATCTACCAGCACGTCCGCCGGATTGAGCGCCTCCGCACCGAGTGCCCGCGCCCGCTCGGGCCAGCCGTCGGGAAAGCGGCGGGAGAGGAGCAGGGCCAACCGGGCACCGTGCGAGAGCGCGCGAAGCTCCTTCAACACGGGATCGTAGAATGAGCTGAAGAGGGTCTCGGACATCAGACCGCGAGAGGTCACGGCTGCCAGGGCCTGGGCCTCGAGCCCCGGGTAGGCCGCGTGCATTCCACGCTTCAGCTCCAGGTTGAATGGAATACGACTGCCGAAGCGATCCAGCACCTCGTCCAGCGTCGGCACCCGCTCCCCCCGGCCCGCATCGAGCTGACGGATCTCCTCCAGGCTGGCGTCTGCAATCTCGCCCTCCCCTCCCAGGCCGGCGAGCTCTTCGTCGTGAGTGATCACCAGGTGGCCATCACGGGTGCGATGCAGATCGATCTCGATGCAGTCGCTGGCCATTTCGATCGCCAGCTCGTACGCAGGCAGGGTGTTCTCGGGCAGCTGGCCGGACGCACCGCGATGGGCAATGACCAGAGGCCTCCTTCTGGAACTCATGCGTCCGCCCAGTCCCGGGAGCGTTCCACCGCCCGCTGCCAGCCTGCGTAGAGGCTCTCTCGCAGGTCCTCGGACATGGCCGGCTCGAAGGTCTGGGCACCCTCCAGGGTCACCGATTCGAGCGCGCTCCGATCGGACCAGAAATCCACCGCCAATCCGGCGAGTGCTGCTGCACCGAGCGCCGTCACTTCGAGAACTCGCGGACGGCGCACGGGGACTCCCAACACATCTGCCTGGAACTGCATCAGGAAGTCGTTCTGGCAAGCGCCACCGTCCACGCGCAGCGCGTCGAGCGGAAGCCCCGAATCCTTGCGCAGACAATCGATGACGTCGCGGCTCTGGTAGGCGATCGACTCGAGGGTCGCACGAATGATGTGTTCGCGGGTGGTTCCGCGGGTCAGACCGACGATCGTGCCGCGCGCCCGTTCGTCCCAGTACGGCGCGCCTAGCCCGGTGAAGGCCGGCACGAGATAGACACCGGCCGTATCGTCGACCGACGATGCGGCGGCCTCCGTGTCGGCCGCGTTCGCGACCAGCCCGAGTCCGTCTCGCAGCCATTGGACGGAAGCACCGGCCACGAAGATGCTGCCCTCGAGGGCGTACTCGACATTCCCTCCCAGGCCCCAGGCGATCGTCGTCACCAGCCCGGTCTTCGATTCCGGAGCCTCTCCCCCGGTATTCATCAACAGGAAGCAGCCTGTGCCGTAGGTGTTCTTCGCGCTGCCCGGTGCGAAACAGCCCTGGCCGAACAACGCGGCCTGTTGATCGCCCGCAATCCCCGCGACCGGAATCGGCGCGCCCAACCACTCGGCGTCGGCTTCCCCGAATACCCCGCTCGAGTCGCGGACTTCGGGAAGCAGTGCCGAAGGCAGATTCAGCGCGTCGAGCAACGTGTCATCCCAGCGGCACTCACGGATTCCATAGAGCATGGTTCGCGACGCGTTCGAGTACTCGGTCGCATGCACGGCGCCCTTCGTGAGATTCCAGAGCAGCCAGCTATCCACGGTTCCAAACGCAAGCTCGCCGCGTTCGGCGCGTTCCTGTGCGCCTGGAACCGCATCCAGGATGAAACGGAGCTTGGTGGCCGAGAAGTACGCGTCGATCACGAGTCCGGTGCGGCGACGCACTTCTTCTTGAAGGCCTCGGCTGCGAAGCTCCTCGCAGATCGGCGCGGTCTGCCGCGACTGCCAGACGATCGCCCGGTGGATGGGCTCACCGGTCGCTCGATCCCAGACCAGGGCTGTCTCACGTTGGTTGGTGATGCCAATCGCGGCGACATCGGATGCTCCGGCGCCAGCCTTTTTCAGTACGCCGCGGGCGGCGCGAAGCTGGCTCGACCAGATCTCCATCGGATCGTGTTCCACCCATCCCGGCTTCGGAAAATGCTGGGTGAATTCATACTGATCGACCGCAACGACGCCTCCGGACTCATCGAACAGGATTGCACGGGAAGACGTCGTGCCCTGATCGAGCGCCAGGATGAAACGGGCCATGGCCGGAACCTCCCCACACAATCGGCACTCAGCCGAATAGAGCGTCCACGAACTCATCGGCGGAGAAATCGCGCAGATCGTCGACCCCCTCGCCCACACCCACGAAGCGCACCGGAATACCGAATTCGTCTGCCAGGCCGACGATCACTCCACCCTTGGCCGTGCCATCGAGCTTGGTGAGCACGAGCCCCGTGACCGGTGCCGCCTGGGTGAACTCCCGGGCCTGGGAAATCGCATTCTGTCCCGTGTTGGCATCCAACACGAGGAGCGTCTCATGAGGAGCGTCGGGGAGATCCTTGCCGATCACCCGAGCGATCTTCGCGAGTTCTTCCATCAGCGGTGCTTTCGTCTGCAAGCGGCCGGCGGTGTCGATCAAGGCCACGTCGATACCGCGAGCCCGGGCCGCCTTCACGGTGTCGAAGGCCACCGCTGCGGGGTCGCCACCATCCGTGCCGACCACCACGTCGCAGCCCGCCCGTTCACCCCAGGTCTGCAACTGCTCCCGAGCAGCCGCACGAAACGTATCACCGGCACCAAGGATCACGCTGTGGCCTGCCGCCCGGTAGCGTGCTGCGAGTTTCCCAATCGTCGTCGTCTTGCCCGAGCCGTTCACGCCCAACACCAGAATGACATGCGGGGCGCCGACCGCCTGCAGCCCCGGTTCGGTGGATTGCGCCGACGCGAGCTTCGCCGCAATGCCATCGCGCAGGACTTCCCGGACCCGCGAAGCCGGCTCACCCCGCGCCGAGGTGCGGACATCATCGAGCAAGCTCTCTGCGGTCTTCACACCGAGGTCGGCAGTGAACAACACCGCTTCCAACTCCTCGAGCACCGCGTCATCGACCGCGCCGGCTCCGAGCAGGCCGCCCAATCGCCCGACCAGCGCCTGCTGGGTGCGGGTCAGCCGGTCGCGAAGTGAAACCCGGACAGGTTCCGGCTCTGGAGCCGGTTCTGGTTCTGGGGCCGGTTCTGGTTCTGGGGCCGGTTCTGGCGCCAGCGCCCCATCCGGTTCCAGTGCGGCCCCTGGTTCCGGCACGGGCTCCGGAATCGTCTCTGGCGCCACCATCTCGGTCTCTGGAGCCACTGCCGACTCCGCCTCGACCGGCAGTTTGTCTGCCCGGAGCGCCCCCCAGATCAGCAACGGAATGGGGAGAGCAAACGCCAGCAGTGGCAACCACGTCGATTGGGCGGTCACCCAGACCGCTAGAGATTGCAGTAACGAATCCATCGCGGTCCGAGGATAACGAACCGGCGTGCGAGCGAGGCATTCCTCGTCCACGACGGAACACCAGGATGTCGGACTTGGATCCAGCCGTTCTCTATGCCGGAGTGAGGGCCTGCTGGTGGAGCATCAAATAGATCAACACTCCGGTGATCGCCACGTAGATCCAGATTCCGAGCGTGATCCGTGCGACGCCCCGATGTGAATCGAACCGCCCACCGAGAGCCAGGAATACGGTACGCGGAACCAGCCCGACTAGCGATACGGCCAGCACCGTATGGGTGGCAAGCATCGCGAGGAAGAAGCTGCGCAGCCCGCCCTCGCCCGGGAAGCGCTCATGACCCACCAGGAAGACCTGGGCGAGGTAGACGACCAGGAATGCCGCCGCGAGCCCGAGATTCAGGAGCATGATCCGGCGATGCCGATCGCGCTCGCCACGCCGGATCGCACGAAAGCCCATCAGCAATAGACTCAGGCTGCTCACGTTCAGGGCCGCCATCGCGTGCGGCAACGCTTGCGCATATTCCATCTGGCACCCTCTGGCTCTCCAGGGCCGGCCGGATCGATCTACTGTCAGTCAGCGGCCTCGACGAGAATCCGCCCATCCTTGACCGTGCAGGGGTAGGTCGCCAGCGCATCCGTTCCGACGTTCGCGAGCAGCCATGCCGTTTTCGTGCGGCGGCCGTCAGAGACGTTGTAGCAGGCGCCGTGAAAGCGGCATTTGATGGTTTCCCCATCCCATTTGCCGGTGCTGAGGGGAAGCTTCATATGGGGGCATTTGGAATCGACTGCCCAGACTTCATCTCCTTTGCGAAGTAGAAGCACTTTCTCCCGACCGGCAGAAACGACCTTCTTTCCCCCGTCCGAGATGTCTTCGAGAGCGCACACATCGTGTTCCATGGAACCTCCTACGAACGGAGCATGCTAGCAAGCTGCCACCGAACCCGGATCCCGGCGGATTCCGGCGGATCCCGGCGCTCCCGGACCCAGATGTTCTGGTCCGGCTCTTCCGCAAGGCCATCGCCCATACTCAACAACTGCCAGGTCTCGTGATACGCTTCCGGGTATCAGCTCCGAAGGATGACCGGAATGGCAACGGAAGACCAGATTGAAGACCTGAAGGACCACCAGAAGTCCGGCTTTGGGAGGCTCGAGGAGTACGCCACCGATGTACTCTGGTCTTTCATCGAACGAGATGCCAGCAACTGGCAGTTCTGGGTGAAGGTCTCGTTGACGATGTTCTTCGTCACGGCCGGCCCCGCCATCGTGATCGCCCTCTTCTTCCTGGGTCGCGATCTCGGGTACTTCGAGTAAGCCTGACCGCAGCCTAGAACGCCGCGACGCGTGGTATAGGCCTGGCCGCACCCATTTCAGAGCGGGCCGGGCAGTACCCGTCAACTGCGGGTCGGGCGCCTACTTTCGCGGGAATACATGAAGGCTGGTCACGGACTCGAGAAGATCCTTCGCCTGCTCATCGGTTCCCTGCTCGATGCGCATGCGCATGAGCGCTCTGTGGGCGGCCTCAGAGGATCAGGCTTGCCAGTTTCTGCCGATGGTAGAGCGCGTCACCGTGTTGGTTCTCGCACCAAAGTGCACGCCGCCGGTAGAGCTGCGCGTCGCATTCGTAGGTGAAGCCGAAGCCCCCGTGGAATTGGATTGCGCGATCCGCCGCAAAGGCCAGTGCAGGCCCCGCGTGGGCCTTGGCCATTCGAACCGCGATCTCACCCTCTCTTCCGTTCTCGAAGGTGTGCGCGGCAGCATAGACGTGAGAGCGGGCCTGTTCGATCCCCAGGTGGGCATCCACGGTCGGGTGTTTCAGGGCCTGATAGGATCCGATCGGCCTTCCGAACTGCTTTCGATCAATCAGGTAGGCCACGGTGGAGTCGATGCAACCAACGCCCCCTCCACACATTTCGGCGCTGCCTAGCAAGCTGCCGGCGAGTTCGGTTCTCTCGAGAGCGGCGGGCACCAACGAAACGTCGAGCAGCGCATCCTCGGCAACGGACACGCCATCCAGACCGAGCTGGAACGATCGCCGCGTCTCATCGACCACCGTCTCCCGGCGGCGCTTGCACGCAGTGATGGCCTCGGCATCCAGGAGCACGAGCGCGGGTGAGCCTTCGTACACCACCGAGGCCACGATCCACTTCGCAACGCCTGCGTCCGTGACCAGCACCTTCGTTCCACTGAGCTCGATTCCCTTTTCGCCACGCACGGCCTGGCAGCCGATGTTCTTCGGATCCCAATCCGCGTGGGGCTCCATCAACGCCAGCGCTGCGGGTGTACCCGCCACCAGCTCCGGCAACACCTGGGACTTCTGTGCCTCGGTGCCGGCGCAAAGCACGGCCTGGGCAGCGAGTGTGGTCGAGAGGAACGGGCCAGCCATCAGATTGCGACCCATCTGCTCGACGACCGGTACCACCTCGGCGAGTTCGAGCCCTGCCCCCCGATAGGCTTCCGGAATTGCAATTCCGAGCCAGCCCAGCTCCGCCATCTCCTCGAACACGGCGGGATCGTGCCCCAACTCATCATCGATCAGCCGACGGACCGCTTCGATGGATGACTTGTCGCGGCAGAATTTGCTCGCCGATTCGAGAAGCGCTGCCTGTTCTTCGCTCAGTCCGATCGTTCCGTGTCTGACGCTCATGTCATTCCGCCTCAGCTCTTGGGAAGGCCGAGCACGTGCTCGGCAACGATATTCGCCTGAATCTGGCTCGTGCCACCACCGATGGTCGCAGAGAAGGCGTTCAGATAGGAGCGCTGTGATGTCCCGTCGTCGATCGCGTCCGGATCGCCCACATAGTAGGCCGCTCTTGCTCCCTGCATGGAGATGGCGAACTCGTTCAGGCGACGGATGAATTCGGTTTGCATCAGCTTCGACGAGAGCCCGAGCGAAAACGGACGCTCCTGATTCAGCGGTGCCAGGCGTTGGCGAGCACCACATAGCCCGAGACCGCGGTCCTCGATCAGGAGTTCGACGAGCTTGTCGCGGACCACCGGATCTTCGATGGCGGGGCGACCGCTGCGCCGTGCACGCCGTGCAAGATCCACGACCTCCTCTGCATCGGGCACTTTGATCGATAGTCCGCCCGCCTGGCCACCGCGCGCACTGCGCTCGTACTCGAGCGTTCGCATCGCGACCGCCCAGCCCTGACCCTCTTCCCCGATCAGGCTGTCCCCGGGAATTCGCGCGTCCGTGAAGAAGGTTTCGGTGAACCCGTATTCCCCGGTCAGCTTGCGGATCGGAATCGCCTCGATGCCAGGCACCCTCATCGGAGACAGGAAGAAGCTCAGCCCTGCGTACTTGTTCGGCGTATCGGGAATGCTCCGCGCCAGCAGGATCATGTACTTCGCGTAGTTGCCGTGGGTCGTCCAGATCTTGGTGCCATTGATCACCCACTCGTCCCCGTCTCGCACCGCACGAGTCTGGGCGTTGCCGAGATCCGACCCGTGATCGGGCTCGGAGAAACCCTGACACCAGATGTCCTCAGCCGAGAGGATGCCCTTGATGTATCGCTCTCGTTGTTCGTGTGTTCCCATGTCGAGAATCAGCGGCCCAGCCCAACTGAGCCCGATCGTATTCAACATGATCGGACTGCCATGTCGTCGCATCTGCTCGGTTGCGATGTCCTGGAATGCCTGGTCGAGCCCGCCTCCGCCGTACTCCTTCGGCCAGGCCGCGCCGAGATAGCCCGCTTCGTAGACCCGGTTCTGCCAATCGCAGAGGAAGTGGAATTGGTCGTCGGTCCCGACCTCCATGAAAGTAAGGGGCAACATGAAGTCGGGTTGCGCCGGAACATTCTCCTCGAACCAGGCCGAGGCCTCAGCGCGGTACTCGTCGCGCTCACGCTTGCTGGGACTGCTCATGGACATCTCTCCTGCAGTTGGATTGCAGACCCTACCGGACTCGTGATCTGGTTTCGCTGGAATCGGACGCGGCTCACCGAATGACAGCGACCCGGGCAGTGCCTTCTCAGGCGGGCCCTCTCTCCCTGTCGGTACCTCTTCGCGGCGGCAGCCCCGCCGAACCGGGCCGCGGGTGCCGATCATGGTCCCAGGCGAGCCTACTTCTCCCGAAGTGGACCAGCCATTTCAGCGCCAGCTCAGCTCACGCGGCCGACTGATGCCGGACGAGGGTGTGGATCTCGATCCGCCCGCCACCATGCAGATCCAGGTCGTGGGCCATCACTCCGATCCAGTCGCCCAGCTCTCGGAGCACGAAATCCTGGTCGCATCGGAGATTTTCCTCCACACCCTCCGTGAAAGAAAGGAAGCGGACACGCTTGGTGGACTCGGCGAGCTCCTGACAGACCCGAAACACCACGTCGGAGATGTGAATCTGGGGGCGATCACCTGAGGGCATCTCCCGGAAGAGCATCGATTCGTTTTCGGTGAGATCGCTGCCTACGACAAGGATGTCCACCTTTGCCTCACTTGCCTGGCCCACAGTATTCATCGTTCCACCCCCCGGCCGGGAAGAGAGCAAACCGCGTGCCATGCCAAACTACGTTCTGCACCGTCCGTAGCGGGTCTGGCGACCGGAGGCGTTCCATACCGGACGCCTCTGGGAACCAGATGGAACTCGGGCAAAGCGCCAACACGCGACACCCCGGCATCGGCGAGGAATTGGGGAGAAACCTCATTGCAATGGGCTCAGGGAAACAGCATTCTACTGCGGTACAGGATGGAGTTGTGGGGTGAAGAGGGCTCAATGACTACCGACCGGGCGGTTCTCATCATCGATGACGATCGAAGGATCCTCGGTCTGATCGAGCGGAGCTTTGCCGACGAACCGTTCGAAACGGTCACCGTCGACAACGGAGCGCAGGCGATTCAGCTGTTGCACGAGCGCCCCTTCGCAGTCGTGTTGATGGACCTGCGCATGCCCAACGTGAAGGGACTCGATCTCCTTCACGAGGTGATGAAAGCCCAGCCCGACACCAGGGTCGTTCTGATGACGGGGTTCGCGACAGTCGATCTCGCGCGCGAGGCCCTCGAGGGGGGTGTCTCCGATTTCATCGCAAAGCCCTTCCTTCCGAACGATCTCGCCCCGACCATCCGGCGGCTGTGCGAGAACGATTCAGCGACCACCGAGGCAGATTCGCCAACCGTCGGAACCTCGGCCCTGGTCGGCCAGTCGGCCGCGTTCCAGACGATGGTGGCCACCGCCCGACGTGCAGCTGCATCGGCGGCTCTGGCCATGCTCGTCGGAGAGTCGGGTGTCGGCAAGAGCGTACTCGCCGAGTTCATCCACGTGCTATCCGGCCGGCGGCACCGGGATTTCGTGGTCGTGAACTGTGCGGCGATTCCGGCACAGCTCGTCGAGAGCGAGATGTTCGGCCACGCGCGCGGTGCGTTCAGCGGAGCGGAGAGCCAGAAACCGGGCTTCTTCGAGATTGCCGAGGGGGGCACCTTGTTCCTCGACGAAATCGGTGAACTCCCGATGGACCTCCAGCCCAAACTGCTCCACGCGGTGGAGACAGGTGTCTTCCATCGCGTCGGAGAGCCCCAGGTCTCGCGCACAGCCAACGTTCGCATCCTGTCTGCCACGAACCGGCCTATCGAGAAGGACGTGGCCGAGGGCCGCTTTCGGAAAGACCTGTTCTACCGGCTGGCCGTCGTCCCGATCGAGATCCCTCCGCTGCGGGACCGGAAAGAGGATATTCCGGTCTTGATCGATTCCTTCCTCGAGACCTGTTCGCCGAACCAGCCTCTCCGGGTCTCCAACGAGGCGATGTCCCGGCTCTTGACCTACAACTGGCCGGGCAACATCCGAGAGCTGTGGAATGCGATCCAGCACTGTACCGCGGGCCTGGAAGGCTCGGTGTTGGACGTAGACGTGATCCCCACCTGGGTCGGAAACGTGAGAATCGATGATGAGCCCGACTACGAGGAGTCACACTCCGATCCGGATGCGGATCTGAGTCTTCGCGACTCGGAGATCCGGCTCATCTTGCGCGCCCTCCGCGAATCGGACTTCAACCAGACCCGGGCTGCGAAGCGCCTCGGGGTCTCCCGGCGAACCCTGCACTACAGGATCCAGAAGCACGGACTCGGCGATCAGATCTGGACAGCCGCGGAGTCGAGCAACCTGACGGGTCGTCTGCGCTCGCCGCTCGCTGAAGACCCCAAACCAGTTCGGCACGCGGAACGATCCGGCGGGGCCCTGGATTCTTCGAAGATCGCCTGACGGGCGCGACCCACTTCGTCGCTCCATTTCGATCATTGCTGGTCCATTTCGTACGGCTGTTCCGTCGGGCGCGCCCGGAAAGCGACCTGCGCGTCCGAGACGGTTGGCACAGAGTTTGCGTTGTGCAGGTGCATGGACGGGCGAGGAGACGTCCGGGAGTCGATGCCGAATTGGGGGGCGGCGGCTCCTTTACGCTCCTCGTCCCGTCCACGGCGCCGCAGCCGTGACCCGCCTGCTATTGGACGATCCGGGGCCCGTTGATCGGTTGGAGCTGATCCGGGGTAGACTGGAAACCGCCAGACCGATCCTGCGGTGTGGCGACCCGGGAGCGACGACCTTGAGTAGTGAAGACCGCACCTTGGTCGACGCAAGCATCGATCGATCGATCGGATTCCCCGACGATGCGCGAATCTGCAACGCCTTGGCAATGCGGGACGCCGTCTGGAACTACGGCCAGGCCTAGCCCACCGTGGTCACACATCCGTGAACGATCGGGTTCGAGTCGAGCTGCGCCCGCTGGGTCGCAGCATCGAAGTGGAGCGAGGCACCGACCTACGGGACGTCCTCTACACCCATGGCGTGGAGTTTCCATGCGGAGGGCGGGGACGCTGCAAGCGCTGCCGCGTCCAGCTTCTGGAGGGCACGCTGCCCATCAGCGAGGAAGAGCGTGCCATCCTCTCCGACCGCGAACGCGAGGAAGGCTGGCGGATTGCATGCCGCTGCCGGGTGGATGGACCGATCGCGCTGCAGGTGGAGCAGTTCCGGGCGCCGATCCTGGTGGATCACAGACCTTTCACCTTCCAGCCTCGACCAGGCCATGGCGTGGCCGTGGACCTCGGAACCACCACGCTGGTGGCGCAGCTGCTGGATCTCACGACCGGCAGGGTGTTGGCGGCCCAGACAGCCCTGAACCCCCAGGGAGCCTTCGGAAGCGACATCATGAGCCGTATCCAGTTCGCGTTGTCGGAAGCCGGGCGCAAGCAGATGGCAACCATGGTGCGCGACACGGTGGAGGCGATGGTCTCCCGCGCGCTCGGCGCTGCGGGGCTCGAGGGAACTCCGCTCGAGATGCTGGTGCTGGTGGGCAACACGGCAATGCATCACCTCTTCTGCGGGCTCGATGTGGCGCCGCTCGCCGCCGTCCCATTCGAATCCGAAAACCTCGGTCTCCAGGAGTTCCAGGCGAACGAGATCGGCTGGAAGCTCGCGGGCAACCCGCAGATCCGCTTCCTGCCATGTCTGGGGGGCTTCGTCGGCAGCGACGTGCTGGCCGGAGCGCTGGCGACCCGCATGCACGAAAGCGATGAACTGACGGCGTTGGTGGACCTGGGGACCAACGGTGAGATCGTGGTCGGCGATGCCCAGCGCCTGCTGTGTACCTCCACCGCGGCGGGTCCCGCATTCGAGGCCGGTGGGATCGAGATGGGCATGCAGGCCACGACCGGTGCCATCGATGGGGTGACGATAAGCGATGGCATCCTGAAGTGCCGGGTACTGGGCGGCCGCGGCGCACGCGGGATTTGTGGCAGCGGGCTGGTGGACGCAGTCGCCGCCAGCCTGGACCTCGGCTGGATCGAAAGCAGTGGTCGCCTTGCGGACGGCCGCAAGATCCTCCCGCTGGACGGCCAGGTGAACTTGACCCAGGGCGACGTCCGCCAGCTGCAGCTCGCGAAGGCGGCCATCGCCGCCGGACTGAAGATCCTGCTGGAGCGCCTGGGGGCGCAGGACGGCCCCCCGCCGCAGGTGAACCTGGCGGGAGCGTTCGGCAACTACGTGAACCGCGACAGCGCCCGGCGCATAGGTCTACTCGACTACCCCGACGACCAGGTGGAACCGGTCGGGAACACAGCGCTGCTGGGTGCAAAGCTTGCGCTCTTCGCGCCAAAGCAGGAGACCGACGAACTCTCCTTTCTGAGCCAGCGCATCGAACACGTCGCGCTGGCCACCGATCCGAGCTTCATGGACGTTTTCGTCGACGAGATGCGCTTCCCGGACTGACTCGGGCGCCATGCGTCGACCGTCTCTCAGCGACCCGAGGGGGGACGTCCGTAGGTCTGGCTTCTAGCCGAAACGAGCGCGGAGATCCCGCAGCAGGGCCTGGAATTCCCCATCGGACAGATCGAGCTTGCTCGTCACGTCCGGCGGCCCCGGCCACGCGATATCCGAAACAGCCCGCGCTTCGAGCGAACGCTCTCGTTCGTAGCGCGGGATGACATGAAAATGCACGTCCGGATCCACCATCATCAGCATCAGGTAGTTGATCTTGTCGTACCCGAAGGCGCTCGTCAGGACCTCTTCGATCCGTGTGGTCGCGAACTTCAATTCGGTAGCAGCCTCGGCCGAGATGTCACCGAAACGCTCGGCCTCATCGGTGCAGAGCAGGACCAGGCTCCCCAGGGTCACCTGCGCAGGCCGAAGCAGCACCACCCAGTGGTCGAATTCGGCAAGCAGCGTATCGGGATGACCGAACTTCTTTCCTGTGACGTTCATCTGTTCGAGCCCCTCCTCGTGGCAGTCATCCCACGGACACTTCCCAACCCACCCGAGCCACGCGGGCACGACCCTCGGGCTACAGCTTCCCTTCGGACTCCCGCGATGCATAGCCGAAGATCGCCCGGGCCATCAGCGAGCTCTCGCGATCTCGGCGCAAGGCGAAGATCTCGGCGCGGGCCCGATGCGCGGCCGTATGCTCGGGCTCGGCAAGCACCGCGTTCTCGATCAGATGGCAGGCCAGGCGCAGCTCATTCGATTCGGCGAGCTGCCTGGCTCGGGCGACGAGTGCGTCGACGCCCCCGCTCAGCTCTGCCAATTCGCGCGCCAGGTCGGAATCCGCGGCGGGCTTCAGGTGCGAAGGATTCCCATCGTACCAACCCCCGTAGAGCCTCCAGAGGTTATGGATCACGAACTCCGGTTCGTCGTAGAGCGCGCGCAGGTAGGGCTTTTCGAAAGTCTCGGCGGGCAGCTTCACGGTATGCAGAATCGTGTCGAGGCGCTCACCCTGGTTCATCATCTCCAGCGTCGCATTCACCAGGGTCTCGAGGGCGTCCGCGGTATCGTCGAGCACCCTGCGGATGCGATCTTCGCCGGCAATGGGCAAGCCGTGAGCGGGTACCAGCAGTTCTGCACCCAGCCCAGACATTTCTCGCAGCGCGGCGGCCCATTCGCGGGGGAAGCGCTGGGCCTTCTGGGGGTTTCCGGCATTGGGGAAGTTCCACATGAACAGATCACCGGGCAGGATCATCTTTCGTTCGGGTAACCACGCCCATGTGTGGTCGTCGGTTTCGCCTTTGGAGTGGCGCAGGTCCATGCGCACTCCTCCGACGGAGATTCCCATGCGATCCCGGAAGGTAAGGTCGGGCGCGGGCGTCTCCACGGGCAGAAAGCGCTGGCTCCCGCCGATGCTCATCCGTTTGGCCTCGCCAAACTGCCGCAGGTTGATTGCCGTGTTGTAGCCGGCGGTCAGCTCGTAGCGTTCGAATCGCGCGGGCAGGTTCTCGTGGCTGACGACGCGTGGAGCCATGTGACCCAGCGCTGCGGAGTTCGCGACAAATGCACCGGATCCCCCGACGTGGTCGATGTGTCCGTGGGTGTAGAGGATCGTATGGAAGCACGCGTCGCTCCAGGCGCGCAGGCTCTCGACGACGGCCCCGCCCGTCGCGGCACCGCTGGTATCCGAGAGAATCAGCCCCTCCTCCGTCTCGATCGCGGCTACGTTGGAGAACGACTCCACGAGCATCACGCCGTCGGCGACCTCGCTGAGCTCCTGGTTGATGCGCACCGGGAAGATCGCCGCACCGTCGTCGATGATTCGGGTCGATAGGGAGAGGAGGTCGCTCATGGAGGTTCCTGTCAGTCGACCGAAGGAGCATCCCTGGCCGAGAGCTTCCACTCTGCAGGGCGCTTCTGCAGGAAGGCCATCACTCCTTCGGCGGAATCAGCCAGACGACCGATCCGCGCCAGACCCTTGGCTTCGCGTTCGGAAGCGACGAAGGGATCGTCGTAGCCCAGGTGCTCCCAGAGCAGCCGCTTGGTGAGTGCGACGCTGGCGGGAGCGCAGCGCTCGATGATGTAGCGGGCAATCTCCCTGGCGCGCGGCAGGACCTGCTCGCTCGGCAACGCCTCGTTGGCGAGGCCCATCTCCACTGCCTCGCGGCCCAGGAACGTTCGTCCGGTCAGCAGCAGGTCGGAAGCCCGTGCGATGCCTACCAGCCGCGGCAGGATCCAGGTACTGGCCAACTCGGTCACGACGCCGCGCTGCACGAAGGCGAAGGCCAGCTTCGCGTCCTCGGCGACGATCCTCATGTCCCACTGCAGCGGGAGGGTCAGGCCCATCCCCACCGCCGGTCCCTGGATGGCAGCGATCACGGGCTTGGCGATCAACCAGGGCCGGATGTTCCGCGTGCGCGCCTCGGGCGGGAGCGGCTCCTCATCGCCCCCCTCGCGGGCGGCCGATTGCTGCGCACTCCCTCCGCTGAAGGTCTTCTCTCCGCCACCGAGATCCGCTCCCGCACAGAACGCACGCCCCGCACCGGTGACGATGATGACCCGCACCGAGTCGTCATCGTCGAGCTCCCGGAACAAGCGGATCAGTTCCACGCCCATCTCCGGAGTGAAGGCATTCAGTCGTTTGGGACGATTGAAGGTGATCTGAGCGACGCCGTCGTCCAGTTCGCACAGGATGACCGGATCTCGTTCGGCTTCGTCGGACATCTGCGGAGGATAGGACAGCGGGGGAGTCAGGGGCGAACCGTCTGGCTCGGGGAGCCAGGGCGCGACCCATGGCAACCCATTGCACAGGGGTTGCCCATGAGTTGCGGGTCCCTGTCAATAAGCGAGCCCTTCTCCAGGTGACCTTGTTTGGGCTCGCGGCCACTCACTGTTGAGTGCGATTCCAGTAAGCCCACACCCTTCCCCCCCGACTCGAAACTCCTGCTGCGAAATCCACTCAGAGCAATGCAGCAAGCCGCCCGGAGGTCCAATCGATGTCAATCCGCAATCTCTCCATCCTTCTCATATGCATCATGGCCCTTTTCCTCTCGACCCCATCCTGGTCCATTCCCACACTCTGGGGAGTAGACGAAGACGACGGAGAGCTCTTCTCCATCGATGACTACACGACCCTCGGTGGCTTCACGAGCTACGGAGACCTTCGCTACGACGACGGCGGCACGCTTCGCAAAGTCGGAAACCACATCGAAGCGTTCACGCTCGATTCCGACGGAACCGCCTACATGGCCCTCAACAGTGGCCTGGGCGGTTTCAGCGAATCCGTCCTCCTCTCATTCAACATCCACGATGCCCAGACCGCCTCTCACAACATCGTGTCCATTCTCGGCACGATCGGGATCGGTTTCGATAATCCTGGCGACAACATCTCGGGGCTCTCCATCGATCCCGTTTCCGGGAACCTCTACGCACTTCATCGAGATGACGATGGCGACGTCCTCGATTCGCTCTTCGTCCTCGACAAGAGCGACGGCAGCGTCCTCTCCAGCATTGGCATTCTCTCGGGGTCGGGGCAGGATGTCCGAAGTGGCGAGGATCTCGAATTCGATCGCCTCGGCAATCTGTTCGTCACGGACAACGCCGACGACCACCTCTACCAGGTGGATCCGCTCACCGGCTCGATCCTGAGCATGATCGACTCGGATGAGAAAGATGGCATCTCGACCTCGGTCAAGATCGAAGGACTGGCCTGGGACTTCGAGAACGACCGATTGATCGCTTCGGATGACAAGCGCAATCTCTTTGCGCAGCTCTCATTGTCGGATGGAGCCAACTCTTCCTTCGGGAAGATCTCCGGACTCACCGACGTGGAAGGCATCGACTTCCTGCCCTCCTCGGTTCCGGAGCCCGGCTCCATGCTGATGCTGGGCCTGGGCCTGCTTGCAATGGGTCGGAAACCCAGACGCGGGTAGCGGTCGAGCCCTGATCGGATCAGGAATGGCCGAGAGGACGATTGGACCTGGGTCAATCGTCTTCCCGATCGACCCAGACCTTGGGCTCCAGGATCCCCTTCTTGACGATGAGATAGAAGATCGATCCCATCGTGATCAGTGCGGCGGCCATCACCAGTACGACGTCCACGATCAGCCGGACGGACACGGATTCCTTTCGGGAGAGGTCGAAGACGAGTTCCGAAGCGCCCAGGACCTCTCCGACTCCGATCTCATCACCCGTCGTCGACTCGTGGCATTCCTGGCATCGCTCGTCTGAGATGAAGGGCGCGACATACCGGAAGGTGGTTCGGTCCACCCAATCGTCCTTGCTTCGTCCCGTCGCCAACACCTCTCTCACCAGGTCATCCGTAGCCTGCTCGTCCTCCTTGACACCGTGTTGCTTCTCCACATGGCGGCTCCGGATCATCCGAAACTCGAAGTCATAGGCCTTCTGGTAAGTGGCGATCAGACCTCGAACGTCTTCGGACTCACCGCTGGTGATCATGGTGGAGAGAAGTCCTACCCGGATCAGCTCGGAGATCTCCCGGGCCTTGGCTCTCGATTCGTGGACATCTCGCTCGTAGAGGCGGTACGGCAACAGCAACGCAATCGCCAGCACGAAGATGAAGGTGACGACGGCGAAGGCCTGGAACAGGTTTCTCTGGATCTTCCGATTCGGCCGATCTTCTTCTTGTGTGGGAGTGCGATCTCGCGACATATGATCTGATCCAGCTCGGATTCCGCTGATTCCGAAGCAAGAAAGGGGTTGGAGTTCGCCGAGCCCTTAGCTTCCGGTGGGAGGCCCCATCGGTCAAGTGTCGACTGGGTAGCGAGGCCCTCGTCCCGACACAGTACACTTCGTGCCATGAGAGCGATTCCGATGAACTACAGGACGAGAGGCGCTACCGGGCCCGTGTGGCCGGTGGCCCTCATCCAGCGCCACAGGTGCCGCGAATACGCGTCCCCAGCTCCATTC
>JAAELW010000110.1 GCA_024226235.1 bacterium | reverse complement strand
TGTAAGGGCGGGTTCAGCCATGAAGGGCCCCCAAGAGAATCTTCTTGCTTTGTAGATACCATATATGTATATACCGATGCACGGCATCTGGCCACCAATAAAAATACCCATCACCGCATTTTACTCTTGACAGGTTTTGGGTTGAGGAGGAAAACGATGGCGCGCATCCCCAAATCCGAGATCGAGCGACTGAAGCGTGAGGTGGCAGTGGAGCGCCTGGCCGAGGCTCGCGGCATCATGCTCTCGCGCAAGGGCGAGGACCTGGTCGGCCTGTGCCCCTTCCATGACGATCACGAGCCGTCTCTCGTCATCACGCCCTCGAAGAACCTCTGGCACTGCCTGGGGGCCTGCCAATCGGGCGGCTCGGTGATCGACTGGGTGATGAAGGCGGAGGGCGTCTCGTTCCGCCACGCTGCCGAGTTGCTCCGCGCGGATCTCCCACCGACGAGCACCGGAACGCCGGTAAAAACCTCGACGACCCAGAAGCTGCCCGGCTTGCTGGGTAGCGCCGAAGACGACCAAGTGCTGCTGCACCGCGTGGTCGACTACTACCACGAGAGCCTGAAGCAAAGCTCGGAAGCGATGGAGTATCTCACGGGCCGTGGCCTTTGCAGCGCCGAGATGGTGGACCGCTTCAAGCTCGGCTTCGCGAACAGAACGCTCGGTTATCGCCTGCCGGCGAAGAACCGCAAGGAAGGCGCCCAGATCCGCGAGCAGCTCCAAAGTCTCGGCGTGCTCCGAAACAGCGGCCACGAACACATGAATGGCTCGATCGTGATCCCGATCTTCGACGGGGAAGGCCGGGTGACGGAGCTCTACGGAAGGAAGATCACGCCGAACCTTCGCAAGGGCACGCCGCTTCACCTCTACTTGCCCGGCCCGCACCGCGGTGTCTGGAACCTCGAAGCCCTGCAAGCCAGCCGCGAGATCATCCTGTGCGAATCCCTCATCGATGCACTCTCGTTCTGGTGCGCGGGCTTCCGCAACGTGACCGCAGCCTACGGTGTGGAGGGTGTCACGCCCGACCACTGGAAAGCCTTCGAGCGTTACGAGACGGAGCGCGTGCTCATCGCCTACGACCGCGACGAGGCGCGGATAGGAAGTATAGCACCCCTTTCTCCCTAATAAGACCATCGATTTTCGGCTGTTGAGAGCTGGCAGTCGGGGAATCTGGGGGCTCTCGAACGGACGCGGGCAGCCGAGCAGCTGCAAAGGGACTTCGGAGCGG
>JAAELW010000109.1 GCA_024226235.1 bacterium | reverse complement strand
CGAGGCGTACCATGATGAGATCCCGAGCGGGGTCGACGACGATGTACTGGCCGCGGAAGCCGCTGGCGTAGAATCGTCCCGAGCCATCCTGGGCGAGCCACCATTGCGCTCCGTATTGATCGAAGGATGCGGGGGTCAGTCGGCGTGCATGATCTACCCAGCCTTCGGGCAGGATGCGGTCATCGCCCCAGAGACCATCTCGCAGGTAGAGCAGGCCGAAGCGCGCGAAGTTCCGCGCGGTCGTGAAGACGTAGGAGGAGCCGATGAAGGTGCCGGTCGAGTCGAAACGGGGTTCGGCGCCGCGCATGCCGAGGGGCTGGAAGAGTTCCCGATCCATGAACGCCCGCATCCCCGCCTCGCCGCCGCCTACGGTCCTACCGAGCAGCCAGGCGATGATGTTCGCGGTGCCACTCGAGTAGTTCCAATAGCTCTCCGGTGGGTGCTTCGCGGTTCGGGCGCACGCATAGCCTGCCACGTCCTGCTTGCCCGTCTCGAACAGCATGTCGATCACGTGGGATACGCCGCCTGGGATGTAGTCCTCGACGAAGTCGAGACCATCCACCATGCGGAACAGGTGTTCGAGCGTGATCGCTCCGCGCGGATCTCCCGGCTCGCGCCATGCGGGAATCGGGAGCGGCTCTTCCAGGTCGAGCCTGCCATCGCGGACGAGAATGCCTGCCAGGGCATGGGTGATGCTTTTCGCCATCGACCAGGAGACGAGCTGGGAATCCCGATCGTGTTCGCTGTCATAGGCTTCGGCGACCAGCCGGCCGCGGTGGACGAAGAGCAGTGCGTGAGTCTGTCCCGTCTGCGCTTCGTCCGCCTGTTCGATCAGGGTTCGGTAGACGCGCTCCAGTGCCTCGCGATCGACATCCGCCTCGGGCTGGCCGGTGGGCCAGGCCTCGGTAGGCCATGGCACCCCGGCGGGCTGGAGCGGCAACGGCGGCATCGGGTTCGGCAGCTGGACCGGCGGCAATCGGAGCCTCGTGGCAATCGGAATGTCGTGTGGGCTCTGGCGTTTCGGCGGCTTCTAACCGACCGACAGCACCATCACCGCCTTCGCGGTATGCATGCGGTTCTCCGCCTGCTCGAAGACCCGACTCTGGGGATGCTCGAACACTTCGTCTGCGACCTCGCAGACCTCCGGATGGGCTGCGGCGAATTCGGTCGAGAGGTCGTGCAGTGCGGGCAGGCAATGCATGTAGATCGTGTCCGGGCGTCCGGTCAGGGCCATCAGATCCGGGGTGACCTTGAAATCCCGGAGCAATGCGATCCGCTCTTCGATCAGGTCCTCTTCTCCCATCGAAACCCAGACGTCACCGTAGATGGCCTCGCAGCCGACCAGCGCGCGCTCGGGGTCCGAGGTGACGGTGATGTTGGCGCCGACGGATGCCTCCGTGAGGAGTTCCTTCACCAGTGCCTCTGAGGGCGCCAGCGGGTCCGGAGCCAAGATGTGCAGATCGACGCCCATTTTTGCTGCGCCGATCATCAGCGATGTCGCCTGGTTGTTGCGTCCGTCGCCCACATAGCCAATTCGAACGCCGCGCAGCCGGCCGAAGACCTCACGCACCGTGAGTAGATCCGCCAGGACCTGGGTCGGGTGGTAGGCATCCGACAGGGCATTCCAGACCGGCACGCCGGCGTGCTCCGCCAGTTCCTTCACGATCTCGTGCTCGAAGCCGCGCCAGACGATGCCGTCGAACAACCGGCCCAGCACCCGAGAGACGTCTTTGATCGACTCCTTGCGGCCAAATCGGATTTCGTCGGGAGGCAATACCTCGAGGTTTGCCCCTTCATCGGCCGCAGCCACTGCGAACGAAGCCCGCGTGCGGCATGAAGGTTTCTCGAAGATCATCGCGATGTTGCGGTTTTCCAGCCGGCGCGGGAACACGCCGCTGCGCTTCGCCGCTTTCAAGTCGGCGGCCGTATCGACCATCAGCCCGATCTCGTCCGGTGTGAAGTCGCGGAGTGTGAGCAGGCTCCGGCCCTTGAGGCTGATCGGCATTGCACCGTCCTCCAGGGGGGAGGAAGAACCCTAGCTTCGGGCCATCTGGTTGGCCATCTTGTCCCCATGTGGGACCGGTCTGGGGGCGCCCCCTCGCCCGAAGTGATCGTACTGGATGCGCCCCCGCCGGAGGCGCATCCGGCGCTGCGGGTTGGTGAGGCGGGCTGGGTGTGGATCGACGAGGCCTCGGAACTCACGGTGAACACCCGTGTCCTGCTCTCGCCCAATACCACCCACGCGCTGCTCGGGCATGGCGTAGTAGGCGAGCTGAATGCGCTGGATCTGCAGATGGGCCCGATCGGTAGCGGGCGCGACTGCCTGATCCCGCAGGCGGCATTGGATGACGCCTCCAGCATCCTGTACGAGGCGGATCGCAATACGTACGGTGCGATCTGGGAGTTTGCGTTCGCCAATGATCCCGGTCCCCCGCCGCGTGAATTGCGCGTTCGCATCGACAACCGGGAGTACCAGCGCTCACTGGCCCGCCTCCAGGATCTCGTGCGCGGCGCGAGCCGCGCGGGGTATGCGGTCCGGCTTCGGATCTGACGGGGCATGCTGAGGGTCCGCGGATGCGATCTGGACCGCGGTGAGGTTCTTCTCGGCTCGGCGTTCGGCTAGATCGCGTGTTTCCACCGCCCATTCCGGAAGCGAAGCACCAGGCCGATCGCCTTGATCACGTAGTCGGCCAGCAAGGCGGCGAAGACCCACTCGACGCTCCAGCCGAGCCAGGCGAGCACCAGGGCCAGCGGGATCCGGCCCAGGAAGAAGCCGGCAAACACGATCCACAACGGGAAGCGGGTATCGCCGGCGCCGCGCAACGCTCCGCCGAGCGCGAACTCGATGCCCATCAGCGCCTGCACGGAGCCCAGCAGCCAGATGAAGATGACGGCCAGTCGCACCACTTCATCGTCATCGATCAGGAACCGCGCGAAGGGCTCGGCGAACGCGATGATGATCGTGCCGAAGACCACCATCACGCCGATGGAGAGGAACATCGCTCGCCAACCGCTCCGCTCGGCGGCGTCCGGATCTTCTGCGCCCAGGTTCTGTCCGACCATCGTCGAGGCGGCGATCGAGAAACCGAGGCCCACCAGGAAGGAGAAGGAGAGGATGTTCACGCCGATGCTGTAGGCGGCGTACGGTGCCTCGCCGTAGCGGGCGACGATCATCAGGAAGGTCATCAGGCCGGCCTGGAAGACGAATTGCTCGAGCCCGGTGGGGTAGCCGATGTGCAGGATCTGGCGAACTCGGGCGCGGTCGAAGTCTCCGCCGGTTGGCCCCCAGCGAACGATCAGCACGCGGCCGAGCCACAGGCCTATCGTGAGAAGGGCACCGAACACAAAGGCCAGCCCGTTCGCCATTGCCGCGCCCTGCACGCCAAGTGTGGGCAGGCCGAAATGGCCAAAGACCAGCCCGTAGAGCAGGAACACGTTGACGAGATTCGTAGCCACCGCGATCAGCAGGGGTGTGCGCGTATCGCCCGCGGCCCGAAGTGCCGTGCCCAGCACGACGTTGATCGCGAAGGCCACGTTGAACAGTGAGATCGTGCGGATGAATCCGGCCGCCAGGGCCATGGTCTCCGGATCCAGGCCCTCGAAGAGCCCCGCCAACTGCCCCGCAAAGAGCACTCCAGGTGCAGTCAGGATGCCGGCGAAGGCCATGCACATCCAGAGCGAGGTCCGGGTGACCCGTTCGGCCTCCGCCCGGTTTCCCGCACCCCAGTGGCGTGCCACCAAGGCAGTCGTGCCGGCGGTGATGGCCATCATCACGCCTTGCAGGATGAAGAAGACGCGGTGGCCGGTGCTCACGGCCGCGACCGCCGATGCGCCGAGGGAGCCCACGACCTTGATGTCCACCAGGCCGACGAGCGAATGGAGCAGGTTCGTCGCGATCGCCGGCCAAGCGAGCTCCCAGATGCGGCGAGTCGTTCCGGTGCCTCGAGGCTCCCGTGTGGAGTCCTTACCCCCGGCGGGTCGAGGGGGGGCGGCGGTCATGGGCCTGTCGGTAGCGATGCTGCCCTTCGGTGGTCAACCCCGGTCGGACAAGAGGGCGGAGCGAGGTTCAGTCGGCAGTGTATGCGGGGGTGGCTCGAGCCGGTCTCAGGATGCCGAAGGCTCGGGAGAGAGAGATGGCGGCAATCAGGCCAAGGGGCCCGATCGCCAAGGCTCCGACCGTCGACGTGGATGGGTCCATGCCCATGAAGTGAAGGGTCAGGGTGACGAACGTGATCAGCGTCGCCGCGCTCGCCGCTGTCCCCCACAAGGCTACCTGGCGGGCGACCCGGGGCTCGGCAAGCCCGAGTGGGATTCGGCGGCGTAGCTGCGTCGCGAAATGCAGGGACTCGATGGCGGTCCACCCCATCGCCACAGCTGCCAGCGCGTTGATTCCGACGATGGCCATGCCTTCCTTGGCGAGCGCTCCGGCCATGTAGCCCGGCGAGATTCCCTGCCAGACGAAGCAGCCGATCAGGGCCGCGACGATCCCGGCGACGCCGCTGCGTGCCGCGCGGCTTTCGGGGCGGAAGACCTGCCAGGTGAAGATCGCGATACACCCGATTCCGACCACCATCAGTACGTGGGCTGCGATCATCAGCCAGGTTCGAATCTCGTCCGTGAGAGCTTCGGCCTGGCGCGCCACGCTGGTCAGCGGATACGCGAATCCACCCATCAGGCCGAGGCCGAGCCCGAGGGTGGTCTCCGGGACCGCACGCGTACGGGCGGCCAGCAGCAGAAGGCGGAATCCCACGGCCAGGCTGGCCAGGACGAACGCTCCTCCACCGACCGCCGCAACCCATCGCATCTGTGCGAGATCGGCAGCTCGATCTCGCCACTTGATCCGACGTTCAACCCGCGGTTTGTGCCCCATCGATCGAGAGCGTGGCTCCGTTCACGTATCGCGCTTCGGGAGAGGCCAGATAGGCCACGGCCGCTGCAATTTCTTGCGGTTCGGCAGGGGCGACGAGCGGGTTCAGTCGGTCCATCAGACTGGGGTCGGCGTCTTCCGGTGGCCGGTAGGTGTGGACCATCGGTGTCATGACGGCCCCCGGGCAGACGGCATTGACTCGCAAGCCCTGCTTGGCGTACTCGAGCGCCATGGATTTCGTCAGTGAGATCACGCCCGCCTTGGTGGCTGCATAGACCGAGGCGTAGGCCTGGCCAGCGAGCCCGGCCGAAGATGCCATGTTCACGATGCACCCCTTGCGCGGAAGCAGCGCAGGGATCGCTGCCTGGGAGAGGGCAAAGACCGCCGTCAGGTTGACGGCGAGCAGCAGATCCCACTCCTCGTCGGCGACTTCGGTCACCCATCCGCCTCGAAGAACACCGGCCACGTTGCACAACACGTCGAGACCACCCAGGTCTTCCACGGCTGTGGCCACGGCCGTTCGGCAGGCCGCCCGGTCAGACACGTCGAGCGTGAAGCTCTCGGCACGACCGCCTTCCTGGAGGATCGCCTCGCAGGTTTCGGCCGCTCCGTCGGCATTCAGGTCTGCTGCGAACACCACCGCGCCTTCGGCGGCGAGCCGTATCGCGGTCGCCTTCCCGATTCCTGAAGCAGCTCCGGTGACGAGAGCTGCCTTGCCTTCGAGACGTCTTTCCATGGGTTCCCCCGTTCGAGTCGGGCCCGGATCCGCGGATGGGCGAATCCGGGCGTCTCGGGGTAGCGTAAAACTTCCTTGGGAGGATGGTCAATGAACCGCGGTTTCTCGATTCTGCTCGCCGTTTCGATCGCGCTGCTCGGTGTGAGCGCCGGGGCCGTGGACGGTGCCTGGACGGCCTTCGAAGAGACCGGGACGATCGAAATCACGACCCAGGATGAAGATGGCGATGCACGCGAAACACCGATCTGGATCGTCGTACTGGATGAGGTCGGTTTCGTCTGCACCAACGACTCGAGGTGGCTCGCCAACATCCGCCGAGGCTCCGAAGTGACGATTGCAGCGGGCGAGGTCGTGCTCATTGTTCGAGCAGAGGAAGATGAAGACGCGGAAGTGTACGACCGGGTCCAGGAAGCCTTCAATGTCAAGTACGGCTGGATGCAACGCATGGCGAGCTGGTTTCAGTCCACGCGCCCCACGGTGCTGAGGCTGACGCTCATTCCCCCTGCGCCTGCCGAATAGATTGGGACGGAAGCCTGCGCGACGAGCCGATGCGCGTCGGTTCTAGCCAAACAGACTGAAGATCTGGGCCAGGACCCCACAAGCCGTCAGCAAACCGAGCGCGGATGCCACCACACCGATCCAGCCGGCAAGCCGATGCTTCCGGATTGCTGCGGGCTCGGCGGGAGGGTCATCAGCGCTGCCGGTGGCACGGCGTGTGCGGGCCAGCTGGCGACCCCGATAGAGCGCCGATCCGCCGCTGATGAGCATGCCCGCCACCATGGTCTCGTGAATCCAGAGATTGGCGAGGGCAGTCTGGCTCCACGGGTCCAGGTCTTCGGCGCCAATCCACACTCGCTTGACCAGGTAGGAGAGCAGGAACAGCACGACCAGGTTGCTGGCCCTCGACATCGAGCGACGGTGGGCCGTCACCTGGCCGCGCCGGATCTGGCGCACACCGTTTGCAGCGAGCCCGACCATGACGGTCATCAGGATCAGGGCTCCTGCCCAGAACATCTCCCGCGCGTCCACGGTTCGCACGGTAGCGGGCCGCGGGAACCGGGGCCTGGATTCCCGACCTGCCGACCCGCTCGTGCGGCGGCCGTAGGGAGGTGTGGCTGGGACGACTAGCCTGCTGGTTCTGGGTCGCAGCCCCGGGCCGTGATGTCGGAGGGCTGCAGGCTCGTATCGTCGAGCACGCCGGGCAGGCGCGCGTGACGCCAGAGGAAGCTGCAACGTTCTGCGTCGCTCGGGAAGCGCGCGTCAGCGAAGATCGCGTCGAGAAGGCTCTCGCGAGTCACGCTGTCGGCGGTCATGCGCAGGCCGCCATCCGCTTCGCTGTCGAGGACTTGAAGCCGGGCCGTGTCAGGATGGCTTTCGCTCCAACGGGTCCAGGTGGGCAGGTCTCCGTTCCGGCCCCGGCCAGGGTCTCCGGTGGCCGCAAACTGGGCCCAGTACGACATCATCCGTTCCGAGAGCTGCTTGCGGCTGGCCTCGGTCTGTTCGCTGAACAACAGGCGTTCGATGCCACCGAGTTCGAAGCCCCCGAACACGAAGAACACCTCGAGGCCGTGGGCGGCACCGAGCAACCTGGAGAAGTCCCAACCGAGTAGGCGCGGCTCCTCGTCCCAATCGAAGCGGTAGGCGAAGACCGGCGGCCGGTCGTCAGCTGCGAGCGCACGGGCCAGGCCATCGACGCCCCTCAGCTTCCACATGTCGCTCACATGCCGGCTCTCGCGCTCGAACCCGTCCTCGTCGCGCAGGCTCGGCAGCATGCCGAACCAGATCCGGAAGAAGCGCCGGTCGCCCAGCAGGAACAATTTGCTCTCATCCCGGTTGGTTCCCAGCATCACCGGGACCTGGTTGTAGTGGCCGTCGGCGAAACGTCGGGTCGCAGCAACGTCCGGCAACACCTCGCCGTCGGCGAAGACCTTGGGCATGCGGACCATGCCAAACACGCCGGCAGGTCCGAATGCGGCCAGCACCTCGTTGGCCGAAAGGCTGCGTGCGAAGGCGGCGAGTTCTTCATTCGATTGGGTGCCGCGCAATTCGAGCGCTGCGGCCCGATCCTCTGCCTGGCCGCTGGCCACGAGCCAGCGAAGCATGACTTCTTCCGAGCGGTTGCGCGTGGCCTCCGACGGGTCGTTTCCGGTGATGACCTCGGCGGCGGCTGGCTCGGTGAGGCGCGCTCCGCCGCTCTGGACGATTGCGCGGTGGAACAGGCCCCGGGCCAGCGGGGAGAGCAGAAGGGTGGTCACGTCATGGCCACCGGCAGACTCCCCGAAGATCGTCACGTTGTCCGGGTCGCCGCCGAAGCTCGCGATCTGCCCCTTCACCCAGTGCAGGGCTTGGATCAGATCCAGTGTGCCGAAGTTGCCGGAGGCCTCGACCGGTTCGGCCCCGGCACGAAGCGCCGGGTGGCGGAGCCAGCCGAGCGGCCCGAGCCGGTACTGGATGATGACCACCACGACATCCTCGCGAGCCGCGAGCCGGCCGCCATCGTAGGTGCTGGCATCGCCGACGGTGTTGCCGCCGCCGTGGATCCAGAACAAGACCGGGCGACGCTCTGCACCAGTGGGTACGGCGTCAGGCGTCCAGGCCGGGGCAAATACATTGAGATAGAGGCAGTCTTCCAGGCCGGTCGGCTCACCCGCAGCGGCGCCATCGCGGCCGCCGCCCAACGAGGCGAACTGCGGGCAAGCGGGCGGCTGAGCCAGGGCTTCGCGGGTGCCATCCCACGGCTCAGGGTCGAGCGGTGGACGCCATCGCAGCTCACCCACCGGCGGCTGGGCGAATGGAAGGCCGCGCCAGCGGTGGCTCCCCGGGAGGCCCTCGCTCCCGATCACATCGCCCAGGGGTGTTGCGCGCATGGAGGCGGGCGCAGGCGGATCGGGCGTTTCCGGTGGGCGGCCCATGCAGGCGAGGGTGAGCAGGGCCGCCGCCAGCAAGACGAGCAGCGGCGGGTACGCGAGATGGCTTCTCGGGTCCGACATGGCGGCAGGGTTGCACAGATTCCTCCCGGAATGCCGCTTTCGAGTTCGATGTGACGCAGGTTTTCTGCGCGGTACTCTCAGGCGCCATGAATGATCTGAACGACGAATTCCTGCGTTTCACCGGGACCGAGGGCTACATCGCCTCGCCGGCACTGGTGGAGGCTGTGAATGCCTCCATTGCACTCGAGCGGCCGCTGCTGATCAAGGGCGAACCGGGAACAGGCAAGACCTTGCTGGCGCGCCACGTGGCCGAGGGGCTGGGGCTCCCGATGGAGCAGTGGCACATCAAGTCCACGACCAAGGCCCAGGCCGGACTCTATGTCTACGACACGGTTCAGCGGCTGAACGACGCCCGTTTCGGCGAAGGCGATGTCGCGGATATCCGCACGTACATCAAGCACGGACCGCTCGGGCGGGTTTTTGCCACGGAGAACCGTCACGTGCTGTTGATCGATGAGGTCGACAAGGCAGATCTCGAGTTTCCGAACGACATCCTTCGCGAGCTGGACGAGATGCGCTTCACCGTGACGGAAACCGGCGACGAGGTGGTCGCGCAGCAGCGGCCGATCGTGTTGATCACGTCGAACAACGAGAAGGAGCTTCCGGATGCCTTCCTTCGGCGCTGTGTCTTCCACTTCATCGAGTTCCCGGATCCGCAGCTGATGAAGCAGATCATCGATGTGCACCACCCGCACCTGGATACCGAGCTCCTCGACCAGGTGCTGCTGCGCTTCTACTGGTTGCGAGAGCAGCGTGAGCTGCGCAAGAAGCCCTCGACCTCCGAGCTGATCGACTGGATTTCGGTGCTTCTGCGTTCGGGCATTTCCCCGGATCAGATCGAACAGCAGATCCCGTTCCTCGGATCGTTGCTGAAGAACGAGCAGGATACCGAGGCCCTGCAGCTCTACGGCGAACGCGGTGGGAGTTATCCCGAGAGCTGGAGCGACCTGGGCCCCCGCTACAACAACTAGGACACGGCGTGTTCCTCGACTTTTTCTATGAGCTCCGCGAAGAGGGTGTCCCTGTCGGGATGCAGGAGTGGATGATGCTGATGGCGGCCATGAAAAAGGGCCTCCACGGCTCGAACCTGCGCCGCTTCTACAACCTCTCGCGCGCTCTGCTCGTCAAGAGCGAGACCTACTTCGACGCATTCGACCGGGTCTTCCTGCACGTGTTCGAGGGAGTGGAGGGCGAGCTCCAGATCGAGGACGAAGTGCTGGAGTGGCTGAAGGATCCGAAGAACTTCCAGGAGCTGACCGACGAGCAGAAGCAGATGCTCGAGTGGCTGACCGGCGACGAGCTGATGCAGCAATTCCTGGAGCGTCTGGCCGAGCAGAATGAGCGCCATGACGGAGGCGGCAAATGGGTCGGTACGGGAGGGCGCTCGCCTTTTGGCCACGGTGGTGAACATCCCACCGGTATTCGTGTCGGAGGTCAGAGCCGCAACCGCTCTGCGATGAAAGTGGCCGAGGAACGGCGCTTTCGGGACTACCGGACCGACGCATCGCTCGATATCCGCCAGATCCAGATGGCCCTGCGCAGGCTCCGCCAGCTCACTCGGGTAGGCCCTGCGACCGAGCTCGATCTGGAGAGCACGATCGACGAGACCTGCAAGAACGCCGGTGAGATCGAGCTGGTGTTCGAGCCGGAGAAGCGCAACGACGTCCGCCTGCTCTTGCTGATGGATGTCGGTGGAACGATGGATCCGTACTACGAGCCTGTGAGCCGGTTGCTGACCGCGTTGCACGAGGAGCGCGGGCTCCGGGAGTTCAAGGCCTACTACTTCCACAACTGCCCCTACGAGCTGCTCGGCACCACGGCCGCGTTGCTGCGCCGGGATGCCGTGCCCACCGGCGACGTGCTGCGCAAGCTCGATCCACGCTGGAAGGTGATGATCGTCGGCGATGCGGCGATGCACCCGGCAGAGCTGATGGAGGAGTTCGGCAACATCGATCCGCGCAGGACGGCCGAGACCAGTGGGATCGACTGGCTGCATCGCATCAACGATCACTTCGATCGCGCCGTATGGCTGAATCCGGATCCCCAGGATTCCTGGAACCAGACGCATACGACGAGCATCATCTCGAAGCTCTTTCCGATGTTCCATCTCTCGGTGGACGGCATCGCGGATGCGGTGCGTGCGCTGATCGGCGCGAAGACGTTGGGAGAGACGGTTCACTGATGGCCGCCGACCCCAAGGGTTACTGGCGGGCCAATTTGCGTTTGATGGCGGTACTGCTGGTCGTCTGGTTCTTCGCCTCCTATGGGCTCGGCATCCTCTGGGTCGAGCCGCTCAACCAGTTCATGCTCGGTGGCTTCCCGCTGGGCTTCTGGTTTGCCCAGCAGGGCTCGATCTATGTCTTCGTCGTGTTGATTGCGATCTACGCCGTCTGCATGGATCGACTCGACCGCCGGTATGGCGTTGGGGAAGATTCGCAAGACGGGTCCGACCCAGCGCGCAGCGAGCCGTAGGCGAGAGAAGGACCAGGCATGGACGTTCAAAGCTGGACCTACCTATTCGTCGGACTGACATTCTCGCTCTACATCGGCATCGCGGTCTTGAGCCGCGTGCGCTCGACGGAAGGTTTCTACGTGGCCGGCCGCGGCATTCCGGCGCTGGCCAACGGCATGGCGACTGGCGCCGACTGGATGAGTGCGGCCTCGTTCATTTCGATGGCTGGGCTGATCTCGTTCATGGGCTACACCGGCACCATCTACCTGATGGGCTGGACCGGCGGCTACGTGTTGCTGGCGCTCTTGTTGGCGCCCTATCTGCGCAAGTACGGAAAGTTCACGACCTCCGAGTTCCTGGGCGATCGCTATCACTCCCAGCTCGCCCGGTTGGTCGGCGCGCTGTGCACGATCTTCATCTCCTTTACCTACATCGCCGGTCAGATGCGTGGCGTCGGGGTGGTGTTCTCGCGCTTCCTCGAGGTGGACGTGAACACGGGCGTCCTCTGGGGGATGGGCATCGTGCTCGTCTACGCCACGGTCGGGGGGATGCGCGGGATCACCTACACCCAGGTGGCCCAGTACTGCGTGTTGATCGTGGCCTACCTGGTCCCGGCTGCGGCGATCTCGTGGAAGATCACCGGCAATCCGATCCCCCAGCTCGGCTTCGGAGGCACCGTGTCCGAGGGCGCCAACGCCGGGCGCTTCCTGCTCGAGACGCTCGACGCGTTGCATCGGGACCTCGGCTTGCCGGAGTACACCGGTGCATGGGTGCCAGGCAAGAAGAGCATGGTCGATGTCTTCGCGATCACAGGCGCACTGATGGTGGGCACCGCGGGGTTGCCGCATGTGTTGATCCGCTTCTACACCGTGCCGAGCGCAAGGGCCGCCCGGTGGAGTGCGCTCTGGGCGCTGGTCTTCATCTCGCTTCTCTACACGACGGCGCCCGCCATCTCGGCCTTCGCCCGCGTCAACCTGATCGAAGATCTCAACGGTGTGGCCTACGAAGACGTGCCCGACTGGTTCCACAGCTGGGAAACCACTGGGCTGATCGGCTTCGAAGACAAGGACGGTGATGGGCGCATCCGCTATAGCGGCGATCCCGAGGCGAACGAGCTGAGGGTGGATCGGGACATCATGGTCCTCGCGAACCCGGAGATCGCAAAACTGCCCGCTTGGATCGTTGCGTTGGTGGCGGCGGGCGGGCTGGCCGCCGCGCTCTCGACTGCGGCCGGGCTGTTGCTCGTGATCTCCTCCGCGATCTCTCATGACATCGGCAAGAGTTGGCTCTGGCCCTCGATGAGCGAGGCACGGGAACTCGGCCTGGCTCGCGGAACGGCTGCTGTGGCCGTGATCGTCGCCGGCCTGTTCGGAATCTACCCACCGGGCTTCGTCGCCCAGGTGGTGGCCTTCGCGTTCGGCCTTGCGGCATCGAGCTTCTTTCCGGCGCTCGTGCTGGGCATCTTCACCACGAGCACGACCAAGTGGGGTGCGATCGCCGGAATGTTGTCAGGCATCGGCTTCACGGCCAGCTACATCATCTGGTTCAAGTACGTCGATCCGACGGCAGGGTCGGATGTCTGGTGGTGGGGCATCAGCCCGGAAGGCATCGGAAGCGTGGGGATGCTGTTGAACTTTGCGGTCGCGCTCGTCGTGAGCCGCTTCACCGAGCCGGCGCCGGAGAGCGTGCGCGCGCTGGTGGAAGAGATTCGGCTGCCGCGTCGCGCACGCTAAAGGCCGGCCGAGGGTCTTCTGCCCCCTTGGGGAAGACAGCGTCGGTCGACCTGCCGAAGAAGCTCGGTAGGAGGTTCGGAGGGGCCGTCCGATGCCGGGGCGGAATACTGGTGGGGTGTTCATGTGCGCTTCCAGGCCGTAAGATCTCGTCGTCATGCAGGAGAACGAAATCATGCCGGCTCCGCGCCGTACCCTCCGCTCGCTCCTCTGTTCGCTGATCGTGGCCGTTTCGTTGGTCGTCGCAGGTAGCCCGGCGCTGGCCCATGACCACGACTCCACTCGTTCGGGCCATCCGTTGCGGATCGTTGCGTACGTGTTGCACCCGGTCGGTGTGATCCTCGACACCGTGATCCTGAAGCCGGCCCATTGGCTCGGCTCCCTGCCGACGGTCGCCTGGCTCGTGGGTCACGAAGAGGACTGAAGCAGCCCGAGGCCAGCCCGGCCTCGGTGCACGTTCACCCCGTTCTCATCCGGCTGCTTGCTGCCACGCTCAACGCGGGTAGTATGTGCAAAATGAGTGCCAAGAACTGGGGGAAGCGGCTCGCAAGAGCACCCCGTGAGCCGATTTCAGCACCGATTTGGGCTGTTGTGGCGACTGGCCTGCTCGTGTTGCTGGGCGGGTTCCCGGCTGCCGCAGAGGACTCGCGCGCGCTCGACCTCGCCGGCATGACCTACGTCTCCAGCCATGGCGCGATCAACGAGATGGTGCTCGATGCGGAGAAGGCGAATATCAAGCCGGACGAGGATCTGGCTCTTCTCGAGCAGGTCCATGTCGTGCTGGCGTCGCTCGTGGGCGGGCCTCGCGGTCGCGGGGGTCTCGATATGACCTGCGACTCGGGAACCGTGTTTCTGGATAGCGGAGATTTCGTCGCGGAGGGCGACGTGCGGGGCACCACCGGTGACGGCCGGCGCTTTCGCACGACCTGGCTTCGCTACGACCACGAGGAGGGACTGGTCATGACGGACGTGCCGGTTTCGATCCGAGACCGGGCCGGTACCTATCGTGGGGGTGGGTTCCGATACTGGGTCCGCGAAAACCGCTTCGAGCTATCCGGCGGAGCATCGGTGGTAGCGCAATGAAGGACGGGAAGATGATACAGCGATTCGTGACGATGCGAGTGTCAGGCATGTTGGTGTTCATGGGGCTTGCCGCACTTGTTGCACCCGCTTCGGCTGAGGTTGCAATCGGCGTCACGGCATTCGAGAGGGTCGCGGCGCGAGGTCAGGTCGTTCCGGATGTGGCGACACGGCTGGCCCAGCGGTTGGGCACTCGCGGTGTCGAAAGGGTGGTCGGCCCGTCCGAAATGGGTGTGGCTCCGACATCCGTGGCGTCGGCCCAGGAGGCCGTCGGCTGGGCGAAAGAGGCCGCCGTCGCAGCGATCGTGGTCGGCAAGACGACGCGGCTCGGACGCTCCTTGTCGGTGGATGCGCGGCTCTACGATGCGGCGGGCAACATGCTCGGAGGGCCTCTCGTCGAAGAAGTGACCCGCGTCGAGGACCTCGGTCGCGCCATCGAGGCGCTGGCCGAGCAGGTCGTGGAGCGGGTTGGAGAGGGGGGGGCCGTAGCGCCCCAGGTCGCGAGCCGACCGCCCACTGCCACAGCCACTGCGCCGGTGGCATCGGGCGCGAGTGGTGAGCGCTACTCCGACAAGAGCCCGATCTCGATCAAGGCCGATCAGCTCGAGTCGCTCAGTGAGGGCGACCGCCGCAAGTTCATCTTCCGCGGCAACGTTCGCGCAGTGCAGGATGATTTGACGGTCCTCTCCAACAAGATGGTGGCGTTCTACCCGCCTGGAAGCAGCTCGCCGGATCGCATGGTGGCGACGGGCCGCGTGCAACTCGAACAGACCGATCGCGTGGCCCACTGCACAAAGGCGATCTTCTACCGCGCGGATCAGCGGGTGGAGTGCACCGGCAAGCTCGCGGAGTTGGAACAGGGCTGCGATCGGGTGCGCGGCGAGATGATCACATTCCACCTCGATACCGAAGTCATGCATGTCGAGGGTGCCGCAGACGTACAAATCCGACCCGACGAGCCCGGCTGCAGCGACGGGCAGGTCGCCGGGGGTGGTCAATGAGCCAAGCTCGCATCACGACCCAGGGGATCACCAAGCGCTATGGCGATCGCAATGTGGTGGATGGGCTCGACCTGCAGATCCACCCGGGCGAGATCGTCGGGCTGCTCGGACCCAACGGTGCAGGGAAGACGACCACGTTCAACATGATCGTGGGTGGCATCCGGCCGACTGCCGGCAGGGTGATCCTGGGCGATCAGGACGTCACCGAGCTGCCGATGTTTCAGAGAGCACGCCTGGGCGTGGTGTATTTGCCTCAGGAGCCCTCGATCTTCAAGAAGCTCTCAGTGGCCGACAACGTGAACGCCATTTTGGAGACCGTGGAGTCGGATTCGGCGAGGCGTCGCGAACGTCTGGAACAGCTGTTGTCGGAGCTAGGGATTACCGATAAGGCAGGGCAGCGGGCGGACTCGCTCTCCGGTGGCGAACGGAGGCGGGTCGAAATCGCTCGGGCTCTGGTCCTGGATCCGAAATTCCTGTTGCTGGATGAGCCGTTCACCGGAATCGACCCGATTGCAGTGATCGACATCCAGAAGATCATCGAGCAGCTCAAGCTGCGAGGCATTGGCATCGTGATTACCGAGCACAAAGTTCGCGAGACGCTCGAGATCTGTGACCGCGCCTACATCATCAAAGACGGTCGGATCATCCGACACGGCACGCCTGATGAGATCGCAAGCGACCCCGAGGTTCGCGAGATCTACCTGGGCGAGAACTTCCAGCTCCGCTAGGCGCAAGGGAAACTGCTGAACCCATGGGTATCGAGCTCAAGCTCCAGCTGAAGATGTCCCAGCAGCTGGTGATGACACCCCAGCTGCAGCAGGCGATCAAGCTTCTTCAGCTCTCGCGGCTCGAGCTCGAGCAGACCGTCCAGCAGGAACTTCAGGAGAATCCGGTCCTCGAGGTGCTCGAGATCGATGAGGAGCTTCCCAAGGACGTGGGCCGTGAAGAGGAGGCGCCGGACAACGCGCCTGCCGAAGCCTCCGGGGATGCGAGTGATTCGCGGGAGGCGTCTGACGCCGAGAAGATTTCGGACATCGATTGGCAGAACTACATCGATGCGTATCCCCAGACCGGCATGGGGACCGGCGTCATCCGCGACGACGACGAACGCCCGGGTTTCGAAGCCACGCTGACCAAGCGCGAATCGCTCCAGGATCATCTGGAGTGGCAGATCGGCCTATCTACCTTCACGGACGCGGAGAAGGCCGCAGCGGGCTGGATCCTCGGGAATCTCGACGAGAAGGGCTACCTCCGTTCGTCGATTGAAGAGATCGCACGACAATCGGGGATCGACGAGAAAGAGGTGGAGCAGGCGCTCGAGCGGGTGCAACGCCTGGATCCGCCCGGTGTCGCGGCGCGCGATCTGCGCGAATGCCTGCTCAACCAACTCGGCCCGCTCTGCATCAAGGACCCGATCGTTCGTACACTGATCGATCAGTACCTCGATGCATTGCAGAAGCGCGACTTCCGACGCATCGCCCGGGAGCTGATGATCAGCGTCGAGGAGGCGGCCGCTGCGGCGAGGGTGGTCGCTCAGCTCGAACCCCGGCCAGGGCGTGCGTACGGCGGTGATGAGCCGATCTACATCACGCCGGACATCTACGTCTACAAGGTGGCCGACGAGTTCCACATCGTGTTGAACGAGGACGGGCTGCCGAAGCTCAAGATCAACAACCTCTACCGCGACGTACTGGCCAAGGATCGCTCGGTCGAGCAGGAGACGCGCACCTACGTTCAGGAGAAGGTCCGCGCAGCGATGTGGCTGATCAAATCGATCCACCAGCGCCAGCGCACGATCTACCGGGTGATGGAGAGCATCATCCGTCACCAGCGCGAATTCTTCGAACGCGGCGTCGCCTACCTGAAGCCGCTCAACCTGCGGGACGTCGCCGATGACATCGGCATGCACGAATCCACCGTCAGTCGGGTCACCACGAACAAGTATTGCCACACGCCCCAGGGCATTTTCGAACTCAAGTACTTCTTCAACTCGAGCATCAATCGGGTCCAGGGAGAAGCGATCGCCAGCGAGAGCGTCAAGGCGAAGATCAAGAAGATCATCAGGAACGAGGATGGTCGTCGGCCGCTGTCGGACCAGCGGATTGCGGAAATGCTCAAGACGGCCAATATCGATATTGCCCGGCGGACGGTGACGAAGTACCGGGAATCCATGAATATCCTCTCCTCGACGCGAAGACGGCAGGTCGGCTAGCTTCGGCGCCGCTGCCCGGGAGACCCCCATGAAGATCATGGACATCCTTGTCCAGGACGCCGTGATCCTGGATATCGAAGCGCACGAGAAGGGCGCGGTCCTGCTGGAACTCGCGCAACGGCTGGCGGAGGCGGAGCCCGCTCTCGAAGCGGAGCGCCTCCACCAGGTCCTGACCGAGCGGGAAGCCCTCCAGAGCACGGGAATCGGCGATGGCGTGGCCATCCCTCATGGCAAGCTCCCCGGCCTTTCCCGGCTGGTGGCCTCCTTTGCTCGCAGCCAGGTCGGGGTGGATTTTCACTCGATCGACGGCCAGAAGACCCACCTGTTCTTCCTGTTGGTGGTGCCGGAGCACTCCGGGGGGCAGCACCTGAAGGCTCTGGCCCGCATCTCGCGGTTCTTCCGAGACGCGTCGTTCCGCAAGGCGCTCGAGGAGGCCTCGACCCGGGAGGACATCCTCCAGGCGATCCGCGAAGAGGACGGGAAGTTCTGAGCGGCGACGGCACCGGGGCGGATCGCGAGCTGGTGCGGATCCACGCTGTGCTGGTCCGGGTGCATGGTGTCGGCGTCTTGATTCGGGGCCCAAGCGGTGTCGGGAAGAGTGAGACCGCCCTCGAGCTGATCCAGCGGGGCCACTGCCTGGTGGCGGACGACGTGGTGGAGATCGAGGTGGGCGACGACGGCTTCCTGACAGGTGGGTCTCCGGAGCTGATTCGTCACCATATGGAGATTCGCGGCATCGGTCTGCTCTACGTGCCCGAGCTGTTCGGTGAGAAGGCCGTTGTCGATCGGGCACGGATCGAGCTGATCTGCCGCATGGAGCACTGGCGGGATGGTGAGGCCTACGAGCGCATCGGTCACGATCGACCCCGGGAACGCGTCGCAGGTCTGGAGTTGCCGGCGGTGATCCTGCCCGTACGGCCGTCTGGAAGCATGGCCACGCTGGTCGAGGTCGCCGTGCGCGACCATCTCCAGCGGAGCTTGCACGGAAGCGCAGCGGAGCGATTCGACCAGCGCTTCCGAGCGGGGACGTGATGAACGCCGCCGATCAGAGGATCATCTTCGTCAGCGGACTGTCGGGAAGTGGCAAGAGCACGGCGATGGCTGCGCTCGAGGATCTCTCGTTCTACTGCGTGGACAACCTGCCCGCTCCGCTCACGCCTCAGTTCCTCGACTTGTGCGCCGGCTCGACGCCTCCGATCACGAAGGTTGCGCTCGCCATCGACGCCCGGGAGAGCGCGTTCCTGAATGCCATCCCGGCGGTGGTGGAGGACCTGCGGAGGTCCGGTGCGGCGGTCACGGTCGTTTTCCTGGAATGTGCCAATGACGTGTTGGTGAATCGCTACCGCGAGACGCGTCGGGTGCACCCCTTGGCCCAGGAAGGCTCCGTCACGAAAGGCATCGAGACCGAGCGCGAGCTGCTGGCCGATGTCTCCAGGCTTGCGGACGTCACCGTCGATTCCAGCGACCTGAACGTCCACGAGCTGCGCGAAACTGTCGTCGGTGCCGTTGCGGGCCACACCCGTCGGACGATCGTCAATCTGACCTCCTTCGGCTTCCGCTACGGAGTGCCCACTGCCGCCGAGCTGCTCTTCGATGTGCGCTTCCTTCCGAACCCCCACTTCGAAGCCGGTCTGCGGCACGGAACCGGCCAGGACGAGCCGGTTGCGGCGTTCGTGATGAAGGATCAGAGAACCGGCGCGTTGCTGAGCCATCTTCACCAACTGCTCGATTTCCTGCTCCCGTGCTACGACGACGAGGGGAAGGCCTATCTTACGGTGGGGGTCGGCTGCACGGGCGGCCGGCACCGCTCGGTGGCCATCGTCGAGGCACTGCATGGCTGGCTCGATGAGCTGGGCCGAGAAGTGAACGTGACCCATCGCGATGTCAGCAAGAGCACATGAACAGCGCGGCTTCCGAAATGGAGAGAGCGACTTGATGATTGGCGTGATGATCGTGTCCCACTATCGGCTTGGCGAAGAGATGCTCCAGGCCCTGCGGTTGATCGTGCCCGAGGCCCCGCCGTTCCGGGCGGTAGGGATCGAGCCCAAGCAAACGGTCGACGAAATGCGCGCTGCGATTGCCGAGCAGCTGGAAGAAGTCGATCGGGGTGAAGGTGTGCTGATCCTGACGGACATGTTCGGAGGCACGCCTTCGAACATCGCCCTTTCCTTCCTGGACGAGCACCGGGTCGAGGTGGTGACCGGCGTCAACCTCCCGATGCTGATCAAGCTCGCCACCTGGAACGATCCGCCGCCCCTCGAGGCCCTGGCCCGCAAGATCCGCGACTATGGCCAGCGTGACATCAAGGTCGCGAGCGAGCTCATCCCCGACCCGTTGGGCTCGCCGGATCCTGCCGGAGGATGAGTGACCCCGTCGAGAAGGTGTTCGTGGTGGCCAGTGAACTCGGTCTCCATGCTCGTCCAGCCGGCGAGTTCGCAAACCTGGCCGGACGCTTCGATGCCGAGGTCCAGGTCTCCCGCGGTGGCGAATGGGTCAGCGGCCTGAGCGTCCTTTCCCTCCTCTCCTTGGCGGCCTCCCAGGGCACCCCCCTGCGACTCCGGGCCGAAGGCCAAGACGCAGCCGACGCCATCGAGGCCCTGGGCGCACTGATCGAACGCTCCGAACTCCCCAGCTGACCCCCCTCTGACCCCAAGACCTCCCTCGAGATGCCTCCATCCCCGTATCCCCCCGTTTTCGTTGCCCTCCTCACCCCCTTCTTCTACGCTCCGCGCCCGCCACAAAGCCGCCGCGGTTGGCCTGCCCCCGTCTGGCCCCGCTCTTCAAGGAGTCCAATGATGGCTGCTCGTTCCGTCTTTACGTCTGAATCCGTCTCGATGGGCCACCCGGACAAGCTCTGCGACCAGGTCTCGGACGCGGTACTGGATGCGATGCTCACCCAGGATCCCAATTCACGGGTCGCCTGTGAGACGCTCACCACGACCGGCCTGGTGTTGATCGCCGGCGAGGTGACGACCAATGCCCAGGTGGAGCTGGCGCCGCTGATCCGCAGCGTGGTCCACGACATTGGCTACACGAGCTCCGAGATGGGCTTCGACGCCGCGACCTGCGCCGTGCAGATCGCACTGGGCCAGCAGTCGCCGGACATCTCGCAGGGCGTGAGCGAGGGCGAGGGCCTCCACAAGGAGCAGGGTGCTGGCGACCAGGGGATGATGTTCGGTTACGCCTGCACCGAGACGCCCGAGCTGATGCCCGCGCCGATCCACTTCTCGCACCAGTTGATCGAGGCGCACCGCGGAAAACTCGAGAGCGGCGAGCTCGACTACCTGCGGCCGGATGCCAAGAGCCAGGTTTCGATCGAGTACGAAGACGATGTACCGGTGCGCATTTCCACGGTCGTGCTCTCCACTCAGCACTCACCGGATGTCAGCCATGAACAACTGAAGAAGGAGATCGCCGAGCAGGTGATCCGTCCAACGTTGCGGGCGGATCTGCTCGACGACGACACCATATTCCACGTGAACCCGACCGGGCGCTTCGTGGTGGGTGGCCCGATGGGCGACGCTGGAGTGACTGGCCGCAAGATCATCGTCGATACCTATGGCGGCATGGGTCGCCACGGTGGAGGCGCCTTCTCCGGCAAGGACCCGAGCAAGGTCGACCGCAGTGGCGCCTACGCGGCTCGCTGGGTCGCAAAGAATCTGGTGGCGGCCGGTGTGGCGACCCGCTGCGAGGTGCAGTTGGCCTACGCCATCGGGGTGGCCGAGCCGGTCTCCATCCGGGTCGATACCTTCGACACCAGCGCGGCCGATCGGGTCGAGCTCGAACGGCTGGTGCGCAAGCACTTCGACCTGACTCCAGCCGGGATCATCGATGCGCTCGGCCTGCGTGCACCGATCTACCGGCCCACGTCCTATCACGGGCACTTCGGCCGGGAAGGCTTCCCCTGGGAAGCCACCACCAAGGCCGACGCGATCCGGGGAGACTCCTAGGCCATGGTTGGCATTGGCCCGATCCTGCTCCAGGCCCCGGGTGGTGGGAGCGCCTTCGAGTTCCTGTTCCCGATGGCATTGATCTTCCTGATCTTCTACTTCCTGCTGATCCGCCCGCAGCAGAAGAAGCAGAAGGAGCACGACGAGATGCTCAAGGCGGTCCAGAAGGGCGACCGGGTGGTGACGAGCGGTGGCCTGCACGGCGAGGTCGTCGGCAGCTCGGATGAGGTCGTGACCCTCGATGTGGGCACCCAGAAGGGCCAGTTGAGGGTCAAGATCGATCGCGGCCGCATCGAGCGGAAGATCGAGACGAAGGGAACTTCGGAATGAGCCTGCGGCTGCGTCTCGGGGCCGTGTTGGCCCTGATCCTGTCACTCGCCTGGTTGGCGGTCGGTGGCTTCTTCGACCAGCAGCAGCGCGAGGCAGCCTGGTGGCTGCCCGATGACGGTGTTCGCCTCGGTCTCGACCTGCGCGGTGGGATCCACATGGTGCTCTCGCCGGATCTCGAGGTGGCTCTCGATCGGGAGCTCAGCTCGCTGAAGGACGGGATCGAACGAGAGCTCGACGAGCTTGGGGTCACCGGAGTCAAGCTGCTCGTCACCGAGAAGGAACTTCGCATCCAGCCGTCTGCGCCGGCCGATGCTGCGAAGATCGAAGAGCTCCTGGCCGACTGGGAAGTGGTCGAAATCGCGCGCCCGGACGAGACCGAGTTCGTTCTCACGTTGACGTCGGATACCCGGGACCGCGTCCGAAGGGAGGCGATGGGGCAGGCCCTCGAGGTCTTGAGACGCCGGATCGACGATCCGCAGACGGGAATCCCGGAATCCGTGATCACCAAGCAGGGAGCGGATCGGATCCTGATCCAGATTCCGGGCATGGATCGGGTCCCGGATGTCCTGGGCACGACTGGTTTCCTCGAGTTCAAGATCGTGCAGGACATTGCGCTCACGGAGGAGCTGCTGCGGGCGAAGTACGAATCCGGGCTGCCCGAGGGAACGATCATCGGCTTCGAGAGAGACAGGGAGTCGAACCGGGTCTTGAACGCCTACTTGATGCCCGAGAACGCGGGCATCACGGGCGAGCGGCTGACGGATGCGCGGGTCGGCTTCGACAACCGCCGCAACGAGTGGCTCGTCACCTTCACCTGGGATGCAGAGGGCGGTCGGATCTTCGGTGATCTGACGGAAGCGAACCTGCAGAAACCGCTGGCCATCGTTCTCGATGGGAGCGTCTTCAGCGCACCGACCATTCAGTCCAGGATCTCGCGAAATGGCCAGATCACCGGGCGATTCACCTCCCAGGAAGCAACCGATCTGGCGATCATCCTGCGTGCGGGTGCGTTGCCGATCCCGCTGCGAATCGAGGAGGAGCGCACGATCGGGCCCGCGCTCGGCGCCGATTCGATCCAGCGCGGCCTGCGTGCATCGATCGCCGGCCTGCTCGTGATCGTGGTGTTCATGCTCGGCTACTACCGGCTCTCTGGCGGCTACGCGAGCCTTGCACTGCTGGCGAACCTGCTGATGATCGGCGGCCTGATGTCGGTCTTCGAGGGCACATTGACCGTGCCCGGTATCGCAGGTCTCGTGCTCACCGTCGGCATGGCGGTGGATGCCAACGTGATCATCTTCGAGCGGATTCGCGAGGAGGCGAGGGCGGGCCGCACACCGCGCGCTGCCATCGCGGCCGGTTTCCAGAAGGCGCGTTGGACGATCCTCGATGCCAACATCACCACGCTAGGCACCGCGATCATCCTCTACAGCTACGGCACCGGCCCGATCAGGGGTTTTGCGGTGACCCTCTCCGTGGGGATCCTCACCAGCGTGTTTACCGCGCTCGTATTGACCCGGCTGCTCTACGAGGTCCATCCCGGCCAGAAGAGTGTGTCCGAGCTTTCGATCTAGGAGTTCGCCGTGTCCGTCGAGATCATCAAGCCCGACACCCAATTCGATTTCCTCTCGAAGTCGCGCATCTGCGTGACGCTCTCACTGGCGCTCATCGTCGCCGGGTTCGTGGGTGTGGCCACACGTGGCATCCAGATGGGCATCGATTTCGCCGGCGGCACCGAAGTGCAGATCCGCTTCCACAATGGCGTGGTGGCCGACGAGGGCGCCATTCGCAAGGTCGTCACGGGGCTCGAGATCGACGGTGCCAGTGTCATCCGCTACGGCAAGCCGGAAGCGAACGAATTCCTGATCAAGTTCCCCGGTGAGCGGCGCATCGAGCGCGAGGATGACCCGACAGCGGTCGAGAGCGGGACGCTGGCCGCCACCAATGATCGGATCGTGGCGCTGGACGAAGCGCTCACGGGCGAGATCGGTCCCCACGATCGCCAGCGCGTCGAATTCGTTGGCCCGAAGGTGGGCGCAGAACTGCGCGAAGATGGCCTGCGTGCGATGGGCATCGCCTGCCTGCTGATCCTCGCCTACATCGCATTCCGCTTCTCGGCGCGCTTCGCTCCGGGAGCGGTGGTGGCGCTCCTCCACGACGTGCTGATCACTTGCTCGATCTGGGTGCTGTTCGGGCTCGAATTCGATCTGCGCGTACTCGCAGCCCTACTGGCGATCATCGGCTACAGCCTGAACGATACGATCATCGTCTACGACCGGGTGCGGGAGAACATGGAGCTGCGCACCAAGCATGACCTCCGGGAAGTGTTGAATCGGAGCGTGAACCAGACCTTGTCCCGGACGGTGTTGACCTCGATCACCACCCTGGCCGCAGTGCTTTGCCTGCTCGTGCTCGGCGGCGACGTGGTACGCCCCTTCGCTCTGGCGATGGCCATCGGCGTCGCGATCGGCACCTACTCTTCGATCTACATCGCCAGCCCGACGCTTCTATGGCTCGAAACCCGGCTCGGTAGTGAAGTCGCCATCCCGGCCGCTGTTCCGGGCACAAAGAAGGTTCCGGGCACGAAGAAGGTGAAGGGCAAGAAGAAAGGCCGGGGGAAGTAGGCCAACGGCCCCCTGGCGATTCATCCCCTCCCGGCTCAGCCCTCCGCGCTTGCCCCGGCGGCGGGGCTGCTGGCGACTGGTTTTGGCAGCGAAGGGGAAGCCGTCTGCTTGGCGGTGGCCTTGTGTCCCATCTCCACCGCGCCATTCAGTACTGCGCCTTCCTGGATGATCAGACGCGGCGCGCAGACATCGCCGTCGACGATTCCGGAGCCTTCGACCTCGATCTTGTCTGTTGCGGACAGATTGCCCGTCACATGCCCGATCACGGTCACGGCCTTCGCCGTCACTTCTGCCTTGACCTCGCCTTCGGCGCCGATCGTGAGCTGGTTGTTCGGAAGATCGATGCGGCCGTCGACCTTGCCGTCGATCTGGAGATCTTCGTTGCCCGTGAGATCGCCCTTGATGGTGATGGACTTGCCGATATTGGCCACGTTGGACCCTCCTTGGAATTGCTCGTGTTCCCGCCCGGATACGCTCGGTACCGGCCTCTCGGCTGGTGTCTTGGCCGCCACGACAACGGATTGGGGCGCAGGAGCTTCCTTCTCCTTCTCCTTGTCCTTGTCGGTCGTGGAGTCGTGCTGACTCTTTCCGAACAAGCTCACGGCGTCCTCCGGTAACGGCGAAGTCGGATCTTAACGCAGCGGTAGCGCCTCTTCGACGACCACACCGCGATCTTCGAGAATCGTTCCCTGTGCGCGGTCCAGACCGGCGACGGAACTGTGGTAGATCTGCAGCGCCCCGATCTTCTGGCTCTGCGCTTCGACCAGGTCCTCTTCCCGCTGCAACACGTCGAAAGGCGTCGACTCGCCGTGCTCGAGCCGGATCTGCTCGGCCCGATGCTGCTCCTCAGCCGCCACCTGCCTTCGCTCGGCGGCCTCGATGCCCAGCTGGGCGGACTGCAGATTGCGCACGGATTTTCGAACGTCGATCACGATCTGCTGCTCGAGGCGCCGCAAGGAGGTGCGCGCCTTGCGCAGTTCGAGCTCCGCCTTGCTGACACCCCCCCGTCCCGCGCGGTTGCCGAGCGGGATCGTCAGCCGGGCCCCGCCGGTCCACTGCTTGGCACCGTCGGCAGAGAAGTAGTCGTCGTCAGCGCTCGAGAAGCGGCGGCCGACCTGGACGGGCTGCCGGACTCGCTGCTCCTGGGGCGTCGTGTCGAGGACCGAAACCGGTACCACGCTTCCCGTTGTGAGATCGGTCACGGTCGCGACCTGCGGGTCTCCGCCGCCGAAGATCGGCGGGGTTGGATTCGTACCGCCCGCGAGCCCGTGGTAGCCGTAGCTCCCCACCAGATCCAGCTGGGGCAGCCGCTGATTGCGCGCAAACTTCAAGCTGATCCTGCTCTGCGCCAGCTGCCGGCGCGCGATCTCGAGCTCCGGGCGCTTCTCGAACGCCTTGCGAGCGCTCTCTTCCCGGTCGAGCTTGAAGGTCGTGTACGCCTCCGGCTTGTCGGTGGGAACGATCTTCAGGTCCGAGGAAGGGGAGAGGTACGGACCCAGCACTGAATCGATCAGCGTGTCCTGAGCCGTGAGGTAGAGGTTCTCGGCGCCGATCTGGCGGAACTCACGATCGGCCACTCCGGCTTCCGACTCGGTGACCTCGACCCGGGAGACGACACCCACTTCGTATTGTGCGTTGGTCTGGCCGAGCAGCGCTCGGGAGGTCTCGAGGCTCTTGTTCGCGACCGTCCGGTTCTCCTTCTGGGCGGCCAGATCCCAATAGGCATTCTCGATACCGCCAACGATGTCCATCAGCTGCTGGCGGAACTGCTGCTGTGCGATCTCATCACCAAGGCCGGTGATCTTGACCTGGGTCCAGGCTTGGCCCCAGAGGAAACCCTTCAGGATCGGTGCGGTGAACTTGGCAGTCAGCGCGGAATTGTATTCGGGAGAGAGCTCGGAGATCGACGACGTCGTCGTGATCCGTCGGCCGGTGAAGCCCAGATCGTATGTCCAACCGAGCTTCGGGATCAGGCCTGAGACGCCGCCGCTCCCCGTCGTTTCGCGTTCGACGAGCCGGTCGCTTGCCTGCAGAGCGCTCGCGACCGGTGTCTCCCGGCTCGCGTAGTCGAACGTTCCGTAGAGGCTCGGATCGTGAATACCGTGTGCGATGCGGTGCTCCTGCTCGGCGATCAGCGGATCGTGTCGCACGATCTCCACGTCGAGGTTGTTCTCGATGCCCATCGCGATCGCGTCGTGCAACGAAAGAGCCAGTTCGCCACGCAGATCGGGCTGGACGCCGCCCGGTAGGGTGGTGACCTCCGCTTCGACCGCCTCCGGAGGGTCTTCCGAAAGGGCCGGTAGGGCCAATCCAAGGGTGAGCAGAGCCGCGAGCAGATGGCGAGCCATCGAGAGTTCCCCTCCAAGCGCCGTGCGCGGGTCGGGTCCCGGCTACGGCATCGGCGCATCGATCGAAGAGCGCGCCGGCCTACGTTAGCAACCCCGGGGGGGAAGGCACGCTGGGTCCGCTATCTTGCGCGCCATGAGCGTGGCCGCTCTCGTGCTGGCCGCCGGTCGAGGCCAGCGCATGCGCCGCAGCCTGGTTTCATCCGGTGGCGTCGAAAACGACCTGCCGCCGAAGGCCTTTCTCGAGGTGGCAGGACGTTCCCTGCTCGTCCGCTCGCTGCTGAGGTTGGCTGAGGCGCCCGAGATCGACCGACTGGTTCCGGTGGTCCCCGAGGCGTGGCGTGCCCGTTTCGAGGCCTCTGCGGGGGAGCTGGCCGGGCTTCGCGGTCTCGCACCCGCCGTCGTGGGGGGGGCGGAGCGCCAGGATTCGGTCGCGGCCGGACTCGAAGCACTTCCCGACCAGGTGAGCCACGTTGTCGTCCACGATGCGGCCCGCCCGCTGGTGCCTGCGGCCGATGTGCGGCGGGTGGTCCAGGCAGCGCTCGATTGCGGCGCAGCGCTGCTCGCTACGCCCGTGACCGATACGATCCATCAGGTCGAGGCCGACACCCTCCGGACGACCCTGGCTCGAGGAGCGCTCCGTGCCGCGCTCACGCCGCAGGCCTTCCGGGTGGACTGGCTGCGCGAGGCCTTGGCCAAGGCGCAAACGGACGGAGTTCTGGGAACGGATGACGCGGCGTTGGTCGCCCGTCTCGGCGTGGAGGTGCGGGTGGTCGAGGGCGATCCGATCAATCGAAAGATCACGACGGCTGCTGACCTGGTCTGGGCTGAAGCCGTGCTCCAAAGGGGGGCTCGATGACTCTTCGGGTGGGGATGGGCTTCGACGTCCACGCGTTGGCGAACGGGCGAAGACTGGTGCTTGGGGGTGTGGAGATTCCGTCGGATCGCGGGTTGGCGGGCCACTCCGATGGGGATGCTCTGCTTCACGCAGTGACCGATGCTGTGCTCGGCGCTCTCGGAGAGGGAGACCTCGGTCGCCACTTTCCGTCGTCGGACGAGAGCCTGCGCGGGATCGCCTCCCGGGAGCTCCTGCTGCGGGTCATCGCGCTGGCGCGGGAGGCGGGTTTCCGGGTGGGCAACTGTGATGCGACGGTCATCGCCCAGACTCCGCGGTTGGCACCGTACCAGGCCGCGATGCGCAAGGGTGTTTCTGAGGCACTGGGCGCGCCGGAGGCGCGTGTGAACGTCAAGATCACCAGTACCGACGAGCTCGGGGCGATCGGTCGCGGCGAAGGGATTGCCGCCCAGGCGGTCGTATTGTTGGAGACGAGCGACGAATGACTGACGGGCTGTTCCTCTTCAACTCGCGCACGCGTCGCAAGGAGCGCTTCGTTCCGATCGAAGCCGGGCAAGCGAGGGTCTACACCTGCGGACCGACGGTGTATTCGCCTCAGCACATCGGCAACATGCGCCCGAATGTGTTTGCGGACCTGCTGAAGCGGGCGCTCTTGATGGAGGGGTTGCGCGTCACCCACGTGACCAACGTGACCGATGTCGGACATCTGACGGACGACTCCGACGCCGGTGATGACAAGATGGAAGTCGCCGCGCAGAAGACCGGCCGGCGGGCCGAGGAGATTGCGGCCGAGTACACCGGGCAATGGCTGCGCGATCGGCGTCGACTGAACTGCCTCGACCCGGAGGTGCTCTGCAAGGCGACCGAGCACATCGAAGAGCAGATCGAGATGATCCGCGTGCTCGAAGAGAAGGGCGTGACCTACCGAATCGATGACGGGATCTACTTCGATGTCTCGAAGTTTCCCCGTTACACCGAATTGGCGCGCCTCGATCTCGACCAGCAGCAGGGGGGGCAGCGCATTGCAGACGTCGTGGGCAAGAAGCAACCCGCCGATTTCGCGCTCTGGAAGTTCGCCGACCCCGAATTGAAACGGCAGCAGGAATGGGATTCGCCTTGGGGCAGGGGCTTCCCCGGCTGGCATATCGAATGCTCGGCGATGAGCACGAAATACCTGGGGACGCGTTTCGACATCCACACCGGTGGAGTCGAGCATCTGACGGTGCACCACACCAACGAGATCGCCCAGAGTGAGACCGCGCTTGGCGTGCATCCGTGGGTGAGCATCTGGATGCACGAGGATTGGCTCGTCTTCGGCGGTGAGAAGATCGCCAAGAGCACGGGGAACGTGCTGTTGCTGGAAGAGCTCGAGGCGATGGGGATTTCGCCCCTCGGATTTCGCTACTTCCTGCTCCAGGCGCACTACAGGAAGCAGCAGAACGTCGCCGAGCAGGGCCTGCGGGCTGCGGAGACGGGCTACCGCCGGCTCGTCGCTCAGGCGCAGGCGTTGGCGACGGAGGGCAACGTCGATGAATCCGCAGCCCAGCCACGACGAGCCGAGTTCCGCGAGGCCGTGCGTGACGATCTGAACGCACCCCGGGCGCTGGCCGCCGCCACCGGGATCGTCCGGGACGAGAGCCTCTCGCCCGCGACCCGTCGCGCTCTGCTGACGGAATGTGACGCTTGGCTGGGTCTCGACCTCTTGACGGCAGAGCTCCCGCAGGCGACCCAGGAGACGGACCCGCGCATCGACGGGCTCGTGGCCGCGCGCCAGGCTGCCCGGGAGGCGAAGCAGTGGGCAGAGGCCGACCGGATTCGCGACGAACTGGCGGCTGAGCAGATCGTGATCGAGGACACGCCCGAGGGCCCCATCTGGAGACGCAACGACCCGTGAGTCAGCCATTCAAGCTCGAGAGTGAATTCGAGCCCGCAGGAGACCAGCCGCGCGCGATCGGCGAACTGGTCGAAGGTATCCAGCGGGGAGATACTCACCAGACACTTCTCGGTGTGACCGGGAGTGGCAAGTCCTTCACGATGGCTTGCGTGGTCGAGGCGCTCGACCGGCCGGCGTTGGTGATGGCTCCGAACAAGACGCTGGCGGCCCAGCTCTATGCGGAATTCAAGCAGCTCTTTCCGTCGAACGCGGTCGAGTACTTCGTCTCCTACTACGACTACTACCAGCCCGAGGCCTATATCCCCTCGACGGATACCTACATCGAAAAGGACTCGTCGATCAACGATGAGATCGACAAGTTGCGCCACTCGGCGACCCATTCGCTTCTGACCCGCAAGGATGTGCTGGTGGTCGCCAGTGTCTCCTGCATCTACGGGCTGGGCTCGCCGGAAGCCTATGGAGCGATGCACGCCTTTCTCGAAGTGGGGACGGTCATCGATCGGGATGCCTTCCTGCGCCAACTCGTCGACATGCTCTACGACCGCAACGATCACGATTTCCAGCGAGGCACGTTCCGGGTGCGGGGTGACGTGGTCGAGGTGATCCCGCAGTACGAGAGCGAGCGAGCGCTGCGCATCGAATTCTTCGGCGACGAGGTGGAGAGCATCGCCGAGATCGATCCGCTGCGCGGAAAAGTGATGGCGCGTCCGAAGCGGGCGATGATCTATCCGGCCAGCCACTATGTAGCCACCGAGCAGCGCATCGCGGAGGCCTGCGAGGGCATCAAGCACGAGTTGGCGGGACGCCTCGAGTTGCTGCACAAAGAAGGCAAGCTGCTCGAGGCCCAAAGGCTCGAGCAACGGACGTCGTACGACCTGGAGAGCCTGGTCGAGATGGGTTTTTGTCACGGTGTCGAGAACTACTCGCGCTGGCTCGATGGGCGCCAGGAGGGGGAGACCCCGTACACCCTCTACGACTACTTCCCCGAGGACGGAATGGTCTTCCTGGACGAGAGCCATGTCTCGGTGCCGCAGATCGGCGGGATGTACCGGGGCGACCGGGCGCGCAAGGAGACCCTGGTCGAATTTGGTTGGCGGCTTCCCTCGGCGCTGGACAACCGGCCGCTCCGTTTCGACGAGTGGGAGCAGCGAGCCCACACTCGCGTCTATGTGTCCGCGACTCCGGGTGACTACGAGATGGAGAAATGCCGAGGGGTCGTGGTGGAACAGATCATCCGGCCCACCGGGTTGGTCGATCCGGCGGTCGAGATACGCCCCGCCCAGGGGCAGGTCGACGACCTGCTGGGCGAGATCCGCAGCCGTGTCGAAGCGGGTGACCGCGTGCTCGTCACGACACTGACCAAGCGGATGGCCGAGGAGCTGACCGACTACTACGCCGACCACGGTGTGAAGGTGCGCTACCTGCACAGCGACATCCAGACGATCGAGCGGACGGAGATCATCCGTGAGCTTCGGGAAGGTGGTTTCGATGTGTTGGTGGGGATCAACCTGCTGCGCGAGGGTCTCGACATTCCGGAGGTCTCGCTGGTTGCGATCCTCGATGCCGACAAGGAGGGCTTTTTGCGCTCCACCCGCAGCCTGATCCAGACGATCGGGCGGGCAGCGCGGAACATCCGCGGCACGGTGTTCCTCTACGCGGATAAACAGACCGGATCGATCCGCGAGACGCTGGCCGAGACGGATCGGCGGAGGGAGGCACAGATGGCGTACAACGAGGAGCACGGCATCACGCCTCGATCCGTCCAGAAGTCCATCGTCTCGCTGCGCGATTCCATCTGGGAGGGCGACTACGTGACCGTCCCCAAGAGCGACGAGAGAGCCGAGCCGGAGATTCCGATCCACGAGCTGCCCTCTGTGCTCGAGGCGCTTCGCGAGGAGATGAAGAAGGCCGCCGATGCGCTCGAGTACGAGCAGGCGGCCGCTCTTCGCGATCGCATCCAGGAGCTTTCTGCCGAGCGCCTGAAGTCGAGCTGAACTGCTGCGATGGCTGCCGAAGAGCATCTCGCCGAGCGGATCGCCAGCCTGCCTACGGGCCCCGGCGTGTATCTGATGAAGAGCGCCCGCGGCAAGGTGCTCTATGTGGGTAAGGCGCAGAACCTGCGAACCCGTGTGCGCTCCTATTGGAACGCCGGGGGGGACGGTCGGATCCAGGTCCCGCAGCTCGTGGCGAAGGTGGTGGACGTGGGCGTGTTGGTCACACCTACCGTCAAGGATGCGCTGCTGCTCGAGAACGAGCTGATCAAGCAACACAAGCCGCCCTTCAACGTGCGGTTCCGGGACGACAAGCAGTACCTGGCGCTGCGGCTCGACCCTCGCGACCGCTGGCCGCGGCTGACGATGGTGCGGCGTTTCAAGCGCGACGGTGCCCAGTACTTCGGGCCCTACACGTCTTCTTCGGGGATGAAGCAAGCGCTCTCGAATCTGCGAAGGATCTTCCCGCTGCGCACCTGTAGCGAGGGTGTCTTCAAGGACTATGCGCGGCGCGGGCGCCCCTGCATCGAATTCGAGATGGGGCGTTGCCCGGGGCCGTGCTGTGACAAGGTCAGTGAGCAAGCCTACCGCGAGTTGTTGCAAGGCACGGAGCTCTTCCTGCGCGGGCGCTCTGGCGAGCTGGTCAGGGCCCTCGAACAACGCATGCAGGTGGCGGCCGCAGAAGAGCGCTTCGAGGATGCCGCCCGTCTTCGCGATCGCGTCCAGGCCGTCGAGCACACGGTCGAACGCCAGCAGATCGTCAGCGACCGTCAGGTGGATCGCGATGTCTTCGGTCTTGCACGCGATGGAGGCGAGGCCCTGGTGCAGGTGCTTCACGTGCGGGAGGGCCGGGTGATCGGTTCGGCAGAGTATCCGTTCTCGGATGTGCGCATCGACGACGGTGAGGTCGTGAGTTCGTTTCTGGGCCAGTACTACGGCGAGGGCCATGAACGGCAGGTTCCTTCGGAAGTGCTCGCATCCGCCAGTGCGGGCGACGATCCGGCGTTGGAGGCGCTGCTCCGAGAACGAGCAGGGCGACGCGTTTTGATACGTGTTCCGAGGCGCGGGGCGGGCCGTGAGCTCGTGGCGATGGCGCAGCGCAATGCGGAGCTGGCGCTGGCCCAGAGGATCCAGAACCGTGAGAGTGTGGAGGCGGCGCTGGCCGAGCTGCAACAGAAGCTCTCTCTCTCTGCTCTGCCGCGCCGCATCGAGTGCTATGACGTCTCCAACCTCCAGGGCACGTTGGCCGTCGCGAGCCGGGTGACCTTCCAGGACGGACTGCCCGACAAGAGCGGGTATCGGCGCTACCGCATCAAGGATGCGGCGGCCGGCGATGACCTGGCCTGCATGCGCGAGGTGATCGCGCGGCGATTCGAGAAGATCGCAAAGCAGCCACTGCCGGACTTGCTGGTGGTCGATGGCGGGCGCGGGCAACTGGCGGTCGTGACCGCGTTGGCGACCGATGCGGGCCTGGCGCTGGATCATGTGGGGATTGCCAAGGAACGAGATACCGAGAGTCCGTCAGAGCGGGTGAAGCGCTCGGGCGGACTGAAGGCCGAGCGCCTGTTCCTGCCGAACCGGCTGAATCCGGTGCTGCTCTTGCCGAGCTCGCGGGGGCTCCTGCTTCTGCAACGGATACGCGACGAGGCGCATCGCTTCGCGATCGAATTCCAGCGATCGCTTCGCCAGAAGCTGGGCCTGACTTCCATCCTGGAGGAAATTCCGGGCATTGGTCCCGGCAAACGGCGCAACCTGCTTCGAGAGCTCGGATCCCTGCGCCGAATTCGGGACGCGTCGCCCGAGGAGTTGGAAGGGGTGACTGGAGTCTCGCGTAAGGATGCCCGCCGTATCCACGGCTTCTTTCGAGCGGTGGCCAGCCTGGATGACGCGGGAACGGCCCCGCCAGGCGAAGCCTTGGAAGCCCCGGAAGCGGCCGAGCGAGTGGCAGCTGTGGAAGTCGAGTTCCGCGAATGAGGAGTGAATCACCCACCCGGGGATCGGCGCGAATTGAATTGCCAGGCTGCAAAGGCCCTTTGAGTTCGAATGGGTCACGACCTTTGTTGCCGACTCGAGAGGGTGCGGCACGGCACTTGCTCATCACCCGTACATGTCGAACCGAACCGCCGATAGGATCCGCCAGGATCTCGAAAATCGGGGGGTTCCCGAGCCCAGCTCGACGGAGCTCTCCAACCAGTTGGCGCGGAAGGCGAAGTCGCTGGACGCGGAGGCCTACGAGGGTTTCCTGGCTGGTGCCGCACTCACCTTCGCGCTGCATCGAAAAGGGGCCAACGAGCTCAAGAAGAGCGCCCAGGATCTGATGGAGATCCAGCGACTGATGGGCAACTTCACCAACGAGCTGCGCAAGCTCGACGAAGCCATCGAGATCCTGTCCGCCTATGTGGTCCGCATGCGGACCCAATCCGATCCGAAGGGTCAGACCCTCCACTAGCGCCGAAGACACGCTAGGCTCGGCCTCCCCGGTCCCGGGGAGACCCGACGCGTGCCGTTCCTTTCGCTCTGGCTCGCGGGCTACATCGGCGGGCTGGTACTCGCGGAGGCTGGCCTCCATTTGGGTACGGGCTTCGTGCTCGGCCTCCATGCCGCAGCTGCGATCGCCTGCCGGGGGCCGAAGGGTCTGCGGCTGGCGGTTGCTTTCGTCGGAGCGGTAGCCGGGCTTCTCTCGTTGGGCTCCGTGTACCGCATGGCCGATCGACACCGCCCTGTGACGATCGAAGAACGAGTCGTCGAGGCCGACGTTGCGCGGATCGACATGCGGGGCGGCCGGGCGCGAGTGGCGCTGGACCGCCTTCGCGCAGAGGACGGCCGGCCCGCACCGGCCCGACTTGAAATCTGGACGGATCCCGGGGCTGGGCCGGATTCGCTGGCCATGCGTCCGGTCGGGTGCCGCGTTCGGATGCGTGTGCGCATTGCCCCTCTCAAGAGTGCGTCCAATCCCGGGCTTCAGGATCCTGCGAAGCGCGCACGGCGCAGGGGGATCGGTGCTCTCGGGAGCCTGGTCGATCCGCGCTTGCAGGTGCCAGTCGCAGGCCGGTGTGGAACCGGGCGATTGGCCCGCGCGCGACAGGCCAGCCGGGACGCATTGCTCGCCCGGGGGGCCGGCGGTGCACTGCTCGCGGCACTCGCGTTGGGCGAAGCGGGTGCGCTGGATCCGAGGGTTCGCGAGCGGCTCGCAGGGCTCGGGCTGTCGCATCTGCTGGCGGTATCCGGCCTGCACCTGGCACTGGTGGCGGGGCTGGTCTTCGGCGTATTGCGCGCAGCACTCCCGCGCTCTCTGCGCTGGGATGTGCGGCGCGTTGCGTTGTTCGGTGCGCTTGGCGCGGCGGCGAGCTACGCGATGCTCGCCGGAGGGCAGATCCCAGTCCAGAGGGCCTGGATCCTGCTTGCGGCGCTCTCGATGGCCGCGGTTCGGCGTCGCCCGTTGCCGCGTCGCCACGGCCTGGTCGCGGCGGCGGCGTTGCTCCTGCTGGTCGAGCCGGCGGCCCTGTTCGCGCCCGGGGCCCAGCTTTCATTCGCCGCGGCCGCCGCGCTCGGTCGATCGACTGGCAACCCGCAAGGTGGTCTGCGTGGCCGAATCGGTCGCCTGCTGCACGTGTCTTCCACCGCGATCCTGGCGACAGCGCCACTGGCTGCCTGGCACTTGGGTCGGGTCGCGTGGTTCGGGCTGCTGGTGAACCTGTTTGCTGTTCCGTTGGTAGGTCTCTTCCTGCTGCCCTTGGCTCTGGCTGCCGCGCTACTGGCTGCGTGGCCGGTCGCGGTGCCAGCGGTAGATGGTGCGGCGGCGGTGGCTGCACACCTGTTGGGTGCTGCGGAGGGCCTTGCCGGCGCGCTTCCCGCTTCGCCACAGGTCCGACCTTCGAGCGTCGTTGTGGCCGTGGCGTTCGCGATCGGAATCGTCGCGATGGGACGGTCTCGAACCCGCTACCGCGTACTGGCCTCTTTCGCAGTGATCGCGGTGCTGGTGCTCGGCCCGCCGCCGCGAATCTCTCCCGGAATTCCGCGCATGATCATATTCGACGTCGGGCAGGGGGATGCGATCCTGGTCCAGACCGGCCGTTCCAATTTGTTGATCGACGCGGGTGCGGCCGTCCCCGGCCGCTTCGATCGTGGTCGGAGTGTCGTGGTTCCCGCATTGGTGGCGCTCGGCGTGCGGCGGCTCGACCTGATCGTGGCGACCCACGCCGACGTGGACCATCGCGGTGGGTTGCCTGCGGTGCTCGACGCGCTGCCCGCCAAGCGGCTCTGGCTTCCTCCCGGTGGACGTCTGGACCCCGCATTCAGAGGGTTGCTCGAGAGCGCCGGAACTCGCGGAGTGAAAGTGGAAGAGCGCGAAGCGGGGGATTCCTGGCACGATGCGGCGGGGAGTCGCGTGAGCGTATTGTGGCCGAGTGTGGGGTTTCGCACGCCCAACCGGAATGCAGGGTCCCTGGTCCTGCGGATCGACGTCGCTGGGTGCCGAGTCCTCTTGCCCGGGGATCTCCCGCGCAAGCAGGAGGCGGCGTTGCTGGCACACGCTGCAGACCTCCGTGCCGACGTGCTCCTGCTCGGGCACCACGGCAGTCGCACCTCGACGAGCCCCGCCTGGCTCCGTGCGATCGATCCGGACCTTGCGGTCGTCTCCGCACCGTGGAGGTCTCGCTTCGGCTTTCCCCACGCCGAGGTACGCGAGGCGGTCGACCGTCAGGGGGCTCGATTCCACTGGACGGGCCGCGACGGAGCCGTGCTGATCGGCCTGAATCCGCTGCTTCCCGTGCGTACGTTCGGGGAGATGCCCCGGGGAGCCATTCCAGAGGGGTTGGAACCGGGCGGAATGTCCAGCCCGGGTCCGGGGCTCCTCAATGCTCCTCGCTGTGCGGTCGATACGCGATAGTCGACGGGCTGGACTCAATGAGCTGTCGGCATCGGATGACTCCCTTCCAAGGAGAATGAGTTGGAAGAACTGGAATCCACAGGCTCGCAGATTGCGATACCCGAAGATCTGTTGGCCGCACCGTTCGTGCCCGGGGTGCGAGTCGCGCTTCGCCAGTACTCGATGCAGGGCGACCAGGCGTTCTGCCTCAACGTCGCCGCAGTCGAGATCGTTGCTCGTCCCCGAATCGGGGAGCGGCTCGAGGTTCGGATCCAAGGTGAGAGTGGTCTTGCGTCGAGCCGGATCCAGCAGCTGGAGCCGCTTTCCGAAGGTCGGGTCGCGGTGGTGACCAATGGCCGCGTCTACGTGTTGAGCCGGCTCGACGATCGGCTCGGTTCGGACGAGTTGAGCGCGATCCAGGAGACCGTGACGCGGCTGCTCGCCGCCCATCAGGAAGTTCCGCAGCCCGAAGCAACCGAGCATGTTCGCATCCCCGACGAAATCTGCGGCGAGAGCCCGAACCCCTTTGTCGGTGTTCGCGTTCGCGTCGAGCGCTTCAGTCTGACGGAGGCGAGCGCCAAGTCCGAGCATCTGGGCAGCGGAACGCTGCTCGCAGAGCCGGAGATCGGTGAGGCGCTTCGGTTCCTCGATGCATATGGGCATGTGATGACCACGTCGAACGTGGCGGCGATCATCTCCAAGAAGCCCGATATCCTCGAGGTGAGCACCGGAAACCGCTGCTATCGCTTCGTACTGGAGCCGGTTCTCTAGCGGCCCTTGAAAACGGGTCTCCGCTTCTCCGCGAAGGCCCGCTGCGCCTCGCTGGCATCCTCGGTCTTGCGCAGCGGGCGCCCCAGTTCTTCCTGGCGTGTGAAGGCCTGTTTGAGAGGCATCGCGAGGATCTCACGAACTCCGGTGCGCGTCGCGCGCACTGCGAGGGGTGCGTTGGCAGCGATGGCATCGGCAGCCTCGAAGCTCGTCTCGAGCAACTGGTCGGCGGGGACGATCGCGTTGAGCAATCCGATCGCGAGTGCACGATCCGCGTCGATCGGCCGGGCGGTCAGTAGGAGATCGTGGGCGTGCACCCAACCGATCTGGCGCGGCAGTGCGACCGTGGAATTTCCGGTCGGGTAGAGGCCCAGCGCGACCTCTTCGAGGGCGAAGGTCGCATGCGGCACCGAGTAGCGAAGCTCCGAGGCCAACATCAGATCGAAGCCACCGGCACGGGCGTGGCCGTTGATTGCACAGATGAGTGGTTTGCGCAGATCGAAGCCGGCGAGCAGCGCTGTAGACACCTGGCGAAGGCCCGCGAAGCTGCGCTCATCGATCCGCTCGCCCCGGGCCAGGGCCTGGGAGACAGGGATCGTCGTCTTCATGTCCATGCCCGAGCAGAAGACCCGCTCCCCACCGCCCGTCAACACGACACATCGGATCTCATCATCGTCCGCAAGCGCACGCCATGCCGCCGCCAGCTCACCGAGCATCACCGGGTCCAGGCTGTTCGCCTTCTCCGGGCGATCGATCGTGACGAGAGCCACATGAGGATGATCACCAGGCTTTTCGAATCGAATGGGCATTCACTCTCCAGCTAAGATAGGGGCCAGGATGGCGAGGGCGAGGACGGGGCGGATCAGTCGTTCGCCGCCGCGGACGGCCAGCCGGGCGCCCAGTGCGCCGCCAGCCGCGAAGCCGGCGCCGAGGGTCAGGGCCTCGGGCCACGAGACCTGTCCGGCGGCGATGAAGATCGGCACGGCCAGCAGCGTGAAGCAGAAGTTCACCATCACCTTGATGCTGTTGGCTCGCACCAGGTCGATGCCGCCGAAGGAAAGGGCGGCCACCAACAGCAGACCCACGCCGGCTTGGAAGGCGCCCCCGTAGAGGCCGATCGCGATGAATACGATGCTGCGGAGCCAACCCGGATGGTGCCGCGCCGGCGCAGAAGAGGGTCGGCTGACGCCACGCAGGGTGGGGACGAGCAGGAGCAGCATGATCACACCGAAGATCCGCTCGAACACGTCGTCGGGCAGGTGCGACGCCACCAGGGCTCCTACCCCCGCGCCGGCCGCCACGGGCAGGATCACGGGCAGGCTGCGCCGCAGGTCCCCCACACCCTGGGCCCAGAAGCCCCAGGATGCCACGCCGTTCTGGATCAGGATGCCAACCCGGTTGGTTCCGTTCGCCAGGGTGCCTGGGAGGCCCACCATCACCAGGAGCGGCACTGTGAGCATCGAGCCGCCGCCGGCAAGCGTGTTGACGATCCCGGCGAGAAGGCCTCCTCCAATCAAGAGGCTGGCATCGATCGGCGTCATGGATCGGTACAGTACTCGACGCTCATGAACCGCACCGCACCCTACGGCTCCTGGAAGTCCCCGCTCCTGGCAGATCAGCTGGCCCGTGCAGCGCGCCGGCTCGGCCAGCCCCGCATTGCCCAGGGGCGCATCCTGTGGCTGGAAGGCCGGCCCGACGAGGGCGGGCGCCAGCAGCTGATGGTCGCACGGCCGGGCCACGCGCCGGAGCCCTTGACGCCCGAATCCCAGAACGTCCGCACCCGAGTCCACGAATACGGTGGGGGTGACTACGGCCTGCTCGGAGAGAGCGTGGCGTACATCGTTCTCGGGCAAGACGGAATCCAACGGCTCGGTGACGCGCCCGTGGGCGGCACGTTGCCCGGAGCACGTTACGCCGATCTCGTGGCCTCGCCCGACGGCCGGTTCCTGGTGGCCGTCGAAGAGCTTCCCCGGGAAGACGCCGAGCCCGAGAATCGGCTGGTCGCGTTCGGTCTCGCGACGGGTGACCGTTTCGTGCTGGTCGAGGGTCGCGATTTCGTGGCCATGCCGGAGTTCTCGCCCCAGGGTGACCAACTGGCCTGCATCGCCTGGGACCACCCCAACATGCCTTGGGACGGCACCGAGCTGTGGGTGCTGGGCTTTGGCGCGGATGGACCTCGTGGGCAAGCGCGCCACGTGGCGGGCGGCTCGGACGAATCGATCTTCCAGCCCCGCTTCTCTCCGGCGGGGGTTCTCACCTGGGTCAGTGATCGCTCGGGCTGGTGGAATCTGGAGCAGCTGCGGGAGGGTGGGGCGGTGCCGCTGCGGGCCGAGGCAGCCGAGTTCGGTCGGCCGCTCTGGGTGTTTGGGCTCTCCAGCTACGACTTTGAGAGCGAGGGATGCCTGCTGTGCATTCGGGGCGGAGAACAGGGCGACGAGCTGCTTCGCGTCGATCTGGTCGGCGGTACGGCTCGCGTGGTGCCGACTCCATTCAACGAGCTCGAAGGTCTGCGTGTGGAGCGGCGCAGCGCGGTGTTCATGGGCGGCAGCCCCACCCGGGCGTCGACGGTGTGCCGGCTCGACCTGGATACCGACCAGATCGAGGAGATCGCGTCGGCCTTCGATACCTCGACCGAGGACCCGGCGCTCTGGAGTGTGGCCGAGCCGGTGCGCTACCCCTCCGCGGGCGGACGCGAGGCGCATGCGTTTTTGTACCGCCCGAAACACCCCGGGTATTCGGGCCCGGCGGGTGAGGCTCCCCCGCTGCTGGTCAAGAGCCATGGCGGGCCTACCTCGGCCACCGGCCCGGCGTTGCGTCTCGGGATCCAATACTGGACCAGCCGGGGCTTTGCGGTGATGGACGTGAACTACGCCGGAAGTACGGGCTACGGCCGTGCCTATCGCAACGCGCTGCGCGGCGCCTGGGGCGTGGCCGATGTGGACGATTGCTGCGAGGCCGCAGCCTTCGCGGGCCGCGAGGGGGTCGCGGATCCGCTGCGCCTTGCGATCACCGGCGGTAGTGCCGGTGGCTATACGACGTTATGCGCTCTGACCTTCCGGGACGTATTCGGTGCCGGTGCCAGTCACTACGGGATTGGGGATCTCGAGGCCCTGGTGCGCGACACCCACAAGTTCGAGTCGCGATACCTGGATCGCCTGGTGGGTCCCTATCCCGAGGAGCGGGAGCGCTACCGCGAACGTTCGCCGATCCACTCCACCGAGCGGCTCTCCTGCCCCGCGATCTTCCTGCAGGGCCTGGACGATCCGATCGTGCCGCCGAACCAGGCCGAGGCGATGGTGGCGGCGTTGGCCGCGCGCGGGATTCCGCACGCGCATGTCACCTTTGCCGGGGAGAGCCACGGCTTCCGGGTGGCCGAGAACATCCGCAGGGCCCTCGAGTGTGAGTTGGTCTTCTACAGCCGCATCTTCGGCTTCCCGGTCGACACCCAAGTGGACCTGGTGATCCAGGGTCTCTAGGTCGCACCCATGCCCGAAGGCCTCTCCTCCCGTGCGTTCTGGTTCTGTTTCTGGGTGAATATGCTGCAGGGCATAGCCTTCAACCTATTCCTTCACTTTCCGGGCTATCTACATGATCTTGGGGCAGGAGATGCGGAGATCGGCTGGATCTCTGGCATCACGGCGATGGCTGCGATCGTGCTTCGGCCGCCAATCGGCCGAGCCATGGATCGGCACGGAAGGCGTCCCGTCATCCTGGTGGGGGGCTTGCTGAACGCTGCGGTGGTGGGCCTCTACCTGGCGGTCGAGAGCATCGGGCCAGCCCTCTACGTGATCCGGGTGCTCCATGGGCTGGCGGAGGCGATGCTGTTCTCGTCGCTGTTCACCTACGCCGCCGATCAGGTGCCCGCCCGCAATCGAACCCAGGGGCTGGCCTGGTTCGGGATCTCCGGCATGCTGCCGATGGCGATCGGCGGAGTGCTCGGCGATGGGTTGCTCGGGTTGGAAGGGCAGGGTGCCGCCAGATTCGATGCCTTGTTCCAGGTCGCCTTCGGTCTGGCGCTGCTCTCCCTGCTGGTTTCGCTGGCGCTGCCGGAGGCGTGGCAGGCACGCCGGGCCGCCAACGGAGCCACGGATCCGCCTGGCGGGCTTCGCGCGGCCTTGCGTCAGCCGGAATTGGGGCCGCTCTGGCTGATCGGTGGCGCGTTCTCGATCGCGGTGACCGCGCTCTTCGTGTTCACTCGGCGCTTCGTAGACGAGACGGGCATTGGCAGTGTGGGTTCGTTCTTCACCGCCTACACAGTGGCGGCGCTCTTCTTGCGCGTCTTTTTCGGCTGGTTGCCGGATCGCATCGGGCCCAAGCGTGTGCTCCTTCCCGCCCTCTTGGCACTGGCGGCCGGCTTTCTCTGGCTGGGCCAGGCGACGGTGGATCGGGACGTCGTGATCGGAGGTGTGCTGTGTGGCATTGGTCACGGCTATGCGTTTCCGATCCTGTTTGGGCTGGTGGTCAGCCGCACGCCCGAGGCGAACAGGGGCATGGCGATGGCAGTGTTCACTGCGCTCTTCGACGTCGGTGTGCTCACGGGCGGCCCGTTCTTCGGGCTCTGGATCGAGCGTTCGGGCTTCTCCGCGATGTTCCTGGCGGCAGCGCTGATCACGCTAGCGGGCACGCTGGTGTTCTATTCCTGGGACGGTCGCGTGCTCGACCGGAAGATCGAATGAGCCGACGGTTTGTCGTGTCGTGGATCGGAGTGTTCGTCAGGGTCGGAGCGCTGATCGGGTTTGGAGTGCCTATCGGGCTCGGAGCGCTCGTCGGCTGCGTCGGTCCGCGCGATCCGTTGGCCGATCTGCACCCGGTGGTCTGGTTGCAGGAAGGAGCCGTGAACCTCCGCACGTGCCGTTGGCCGACCGGTTCGGCTCTCGCCGTGGGCCTCGAGGGCGATGCAAGCCCGGCAGAGGTCTCGGATCTGGATCGGGCACTCGCAGCTTGGAGTGGTGCGGGCCTGGGCCTGGAGATCGAGCGCAATCGGACGGGGACCTCTCCGCAGATCGTCGTGCGCTTCCTGGACGAGCCGCCGGCGCGCGATGCGGGTGTCCTCGGCACCGGCATTGCTCGCGCGGATTGCCGGCGGAAGGGCCCGACTTCGCTGTTCCTCGAACGGGCCGAGGTCGAAGTCTCCCGACAGGTGGGCCCGGACTGGCGCGGCCGGTCGCGTCCGATCACCTCGGACGAGCGCCTCGGCGTGTTGGTGCACGAGCTTGGCCACGCATTGGGCTTTGTGGGCCATGTTCGCGCGGCGGAAGGCCCGCTCGTCGCGGCGCCGGAAGCGATTCGCCGCGTCGCGCGGCGTGTCCGCGAAGGGAGGCGGCTGGAGGCTCCGGGCCTGCGGGCGCTCTACGCACGGGCCAGCGGTACCCGCTTGCGGCGAGCCGCGTTGGCGGCATGGCAGACCGATCCGCTCGATGCGTTCTTGCCGCTGGCACAGGGTGCCCGTCTGGACGGGCCGTGGATGCGCAGCGGTGATCGGGTAGCCCGGATCTTCTGGCGCCTGGCGCAGGGCGATGAGGTGGGCTTCCTCGTACCCGACCTGCCCGGGGTGATCGAAGATCCAGGTCGTGCGATCGCGATCCCCGATCGTGCGCTGCGGGCTTGGCTCGAGGCCGGCGCCCCTCACTAGGCCTCGAAAGGCCTGCCGAGCACGACGGTTGGCCATCTCCGGCCCGCGAACCTAGCCCTCAAGCCCCGGCTGGATTGGTCGAAAAACCCCCATGACCCCGCGACGGTACGGCCTCCGTAGGAATGTCGGGCTAGGAGTCGGCCTCGGCTTGTTCGCCTGTGCGAGCCCGACTCCTCCCCCGGCTGAGGGGCCTCAGATCGTCCGTGAAGAGGTGTACACGCGCGCCGCCAGCGGTCGGGCTGACCAACTCGAGAGGGAACTCGAGCGGTTACGAGATGATCTGCGTCGCGCTGAGGAAGCTCTCGTTCTGGTGGAATCGGGCATGCGCGGCAGCCATGGGCGTGCCGACGCAGTGTCATCGCTGGCCGAGGCGCGCATCGAGGTGGAGCGGGCGGCCGATGATGCACCTTGGCGAGCCCGGGACATGGCCGAGGCTCGCACCAAGCTCGATGAAGCGGACTTGCAGATCCGCGAGGGGCACTTCGGGTCTGCCTTGTTCTTCGTCTACCGCGCGAGTCGCATGGCGGCGCTGGTTTCTGAAGAGGCGCGCCAAGCCCGAGAGCTTCCCGGTACCCGCTTCGTGCGCGGCGACCGGGTGAACCTGCGAGTGGGCCCGTCGACGGATGAAGAGGTACTGATCGTGCTATCCCAGGGGACTCCGGTCTTTCCCGAGGACAGCAACGACGAGTGGATCCTCGTGCGTATCTCTGCGGGGAATGTGGGCTGGATCCACGACAGCCTGCTCCGCTGATTCTGAGGTCAGACCTCAGGCAACTCCGACGCGGCGACCACACAATTCCTGCCGCCCTCCTTGGCAGCGTAGAGTGCGCGATCGGCCTGGGCGAATAGTCGAGCGGGGTCGCCGTCGAAGAGTGCGACACCGAAGGATGCACTGACCCTGGTTCCGTCTTCCAGGGTTCCCACCGCGAATTCGGTCTCTGCGATCGCCATGCGCAGGCGCTCAGCCAGGGCGATCGCGCTTTCACCTTCAGTCGCCGGTGCGAGGATGGCGAACTCCTCTCCGCCGTAACGGGCCAACAGGTCCGCATCTCGTACCGCCCCGGCCATCGCATCGGCGACCAGCATGAGGATCTGGTCTCCAGAGGCATGTCCAAGCTCGTCGTTCCAGCGTTTGAAATAGTCGATGTCGCCCAGGATCAGTGCGAGGGGTGCGCCGGTGCGATCCGCGCGCCGCACCTCCTTGACGAGTTGGTCCTGGAAGTAGCGGTGGTTGTGCAGCCGAGTGAGCCCGTCGGTGATCGAGAGCTGCTCGAGAACCTCATTGGCTTGCCGCAGCTTTTCGTTGTTGTCGGTGAGCGCGCGGTTCGCCTCCTCTACCTGTCGCCGGCTCTCCTCGAGTTCTTCGGCCTTGGCGGCGAGGCTCGTCGTCATCGAGCGGAATGCCCGTGTGAGGATCCCCACCTCATCCTGGCGGGTATCGGCGGGGAGGTCCGCTGAGTCACCGCCTTCCGAGATGTGTTGCGCTGCCTCCGAGAGAGCCTCGATCGGCCTGGTGATCGACATGACGACCCGAAAGGCGGCCACCGCGAGTGCGATCACGACGGCCAGGTCGATGGCCACAATGCGTCCGATACTCCGAACGACCGGGGCGAAAGCTTCGTCGTAGGGCACCTCGAGTTCCAGGGTCCAGTCGAAGCGGCCGAATTCCCGATGGCTTCCGACGACCTGAATGCCATCCTGGTCGATGTACTCGCTGACGGATGTGCCAGCGGAATGCTCCGCCGGCAAACGGTCGAGGGTGCGTCCGGTCTCCTCGCGATGAGTCGACGAGACGATCCGGCGCGATGAGTCGACGATCTGCGCACGCCAGGAGTCAGCGATATTCAGCTCGGTGAGCACGTTGTCGAGTTCGTCCATGCGCAACAGGGCGAGCAGGTACCCGAAGGTCTGATCTCGCTCTCCGCGGAGCGGAACCGACAAGACCCCGACGCGACGACCCATGGACCATCGGAGCGGTGCGATGATCTCGCCCCCAGCTACGATCTCGGCAAGAAGCTCCTCCGGGAGGTTCTCGTCGTCTCCGACCCAGTGGAGCACTTCTCCGGATTCCGCGACCACGAACATCGCGCGAAACTGCGGAAAGCTGCTGAGTACGTAACGCAGATACTGGTCGACCTCGGCTTTGGCACGGGCCGATGCCTGGCCAGCGGTCACCAGCCGCGGGACGTTCTGGGTCAGGATGCCGCTCTTGGCAAACACTCCGACGTCGAGCTCACGCTGCTTGTACCAGAGGTCGAGCTGTGAACTCGCGTTGCGAAGCAGCTCGGGAAACGACTGCTCGATTTCGTCGCGCAGAAAGGAGTCGATCGAATGCACCGAGATCGCCGTGACCGTGAGCGAGGCAAACATCGTCGCCGCAAGGGCGAACAACGAGAGCCTGGCGGGAAGACTGCGAGACGGATGAAGCCACCGAGCCGCGGACAAAGGTTTCCTCCAGACCTCGGGGACACGATCCAACTACCAGGGGAGACTTTGCTGGACCCCCCGGCGGGTCTTTCGTCCCATTCGTGCCCCACCTTTAGAGCAATTCCCGGACGAAGGGAGTGGACTCCTAGATCGACGCGTCCGGGTCGAGGGCCTGGGCCTTGGACGTCTCTGCGGCAGACCCCTCCAGATCGCCGGTCGCCTTCAGGACCACCGCAAGCCGCAAGCGAGTGTGGGCATTGTCCGCATTCAACGTCAGGGCCTGTCTGAAGTGCTCGATCGCCCGGGCGTCTTCCGGTGGGTTTTTCTTGAAGAGTGTCCATGCCAGCGCAGCCTGGTAGTCCGCCTCTTCGGGCCAGAGCTGCACCGCGGCGTCGAGCATTTCGTGGGCATCGATGAAATTGCCGGCATCCATCAACAGCTCGCCCTTGCGGAACAGGCTCTCCGCTTGTCCCAGACGATCCGCGTCGAAGGTGGTATGGCCCTCGAGCGAGGCTTCGTAGGCGCGGCGCTCGTCCGGATCGGCGAGCACTTGATGCGCGCGCGTGATCTCGGCGAAGAGCTCGTTGGCCATGTCCTTGACGTCCTCGAGCCCGGCCTGGCTGATCTTGTCCGGATGCAGCCGTTTGGCAACTTTCAGGTACCCCTTCTTCACTTTGGACGCCGGTGAGTCTCGGTCGATGCCGAGCAGCGCCCAGTAGTCGATACTGCCTAGCTGCTCGTGCAGCTCGAGAATTTCCTGCCGGAGTTTCTGGCGCTTGGCATCTTGTCCGGCATCAGCAGCGTTCGAAGCAAGCTCTGGGGCCGCGGCCGCCGTAGCGCTGGTTGGAGAAGAAACGATGATTTCGAGTTCGGGAATCGAGCTGGCCGGTTGCTCAGTCTCTTCCTGCTCGGGCTCCGGCCGGCCGGCCGGCGTAGTACTCCAGCTCAACGCTCCGCATGCATCCAGCAGCCAGAGCGCTCCGTTCGCCGAAGGGTCGGCGACGCGCCGCAGCAGGTTGAAGGCCGATTCGCTTCCGCCGATCGCCTCAAGCAGCGTGCCGACGCCACGAGTCTGTGGGAGTCGCTTGCAGAGCGCGTCGAATTCTACTCCGGGGCTCGGAAAGTGAGTGACGCGATCGCCCAGCCGCTGGAGGACCTGGTCGAGACGCCAGTTTCGCGCCACGCCTTCAGCGGCGATGGTCAACACATCGACCGGTGCCGCTTGTGGGGCTGCGTCCCCCTTCTCTACCGGGTCGAAGCTCACGCTCCCCGTTTCCCAGGCGATGGTATCGAGCAGACAGTCGCGCAGTTGGCTGGCCACTGCGGCCAGGAGATCGCGGGGCTCGGCGAGCTTCAGGCCCACGAGGATGACCAGCTCCGGTGCGGGTTTTCGGGCGAGCTCTCGGCGTACCCGGGTCCGGGCATCGTCTCCGATCAGCTCTCGGGCGATCAGTTGCTCCACCAGGGCGTCGCCGTCTGCATTGGATTCGAGACGCGTCGGAGTGCCCCCCTGCCATAGGAGGCGACGACGCAGCTTCCCGCGCTCGAGGGTGACCCAGCCTTCGAAGCCCTGACGATGCAGCTCGACGAGCAGCCTGGGAAGCGGTGTGTCCGCGAGGGACGCCATCGCTCCGCTTTCGGGCAGACGTGGATGCGACTTGATCGGCAGCTGCGCTTGGCGCGAGTCGCTACGCGATCGGGGTCACCTGCGCTTCTGGAGCTCAGCGACCTGGAAGCCCAGTGCGATCGCTTCCGGCAGATCCTTCGACACGACGAGGTGCGAGGCTTCGAGCCCGGCCACGACGGGTTCGGACAGAGGCGAGACACCCGCCAGGATGGGTTCTGCGCCCCAGCCCTCGATGGACTCGAGAATCTGTTCGAGCGCGGCAGCGCCAAAGCCCTCATCGATGATCGCGCCCGAGAGATCGATGACCACGACGCGTACATCTCGGGCGCCCGGGTCGTTGCCGATCAGTCCGAGTGCGCGAAGGGATTCCTCCGGGCCCGAGAACGGGATGACCATGACCGGGCCCCAGACGTGTACGACCGCGGCGCCGGGCTCGAAGCCGTCGTTTCCGGGAGCGCCTGGATCCGGGTACTCGGCCATGTGTCGGGCGACGACGTCGCGAAGCGGTGCGAACGGCAGTGCGAGCAGGGCCTCTTCGACCGAGGGATCGTCCGAGCGGCTCCACTGGGAAGCGTCACGAGCCTGGAAGCTGCACTCCTCTGCATCGCTCGCACGGCAGCTTGTTTCGTACGCCAACAGATCCGTATCGTAGATGCCCGAGAGCCAACCGGAAGTGAAACCGGCGCTCACCGCGCACGCCGGCTTGCTGCGGGCTCCGAGCACCGCTCGGACGGCCACGGCTTCGTGCCGATCCGGCCAGATGCCCTGGATCAGCAGGCCGCCGCCGCCCGCGGAAGGCCGCGAGAAGCGGATCGGAAGCAGCGCGTTGGAGAAGGGCACGGCATTCGCCGCGGAGGAAAGGCAGGCCGTGGAGCCGCCGAAGCCCCGTTGCACGACGCGCAGTGCGTCGCGAAGCCCATGCAGGAAGCCCATCTGCACCAGGGCTGCCCGGGCGTCCATGGGTCCGAGCTGGGTGAAGAGCTCCTGGTGGAGCGCGCTCAGCAGCCGTGCGTCGAGCAGGAACCGGGGCTCTTCTTGCAGCGTGGCATGCAGGTCCATGCCCAGCGCCGCGAGCTCCTGGGACAGCAGGCGGATTCCGCCGCGCCGATCGTCTTGTTCAGACTTCGAGGAAGGCATGGATGTCGAATTTCTGGTCCTTCTTGATGAACGATTCACCTTCGTCTTCGAGCAGCCGAAGCATCACGTCCACACAGCGTGGGTCGAACTGGGAGCCGGAGTACTTCACGAGCTCTCGGACCACGGCCTCGAGATCGAGACCCTTGCGATAGGGGCGATCGCTGGTCATGGCCTCGACGGTGTCGGCCACGATGATGATCCGAGAGGGAAGCGGAATCGAGTCACCCGCGAGCTGGTCGGGGTAGCCGCGCTCGCAGCCGTCGTACCACTCGTGGTGATGCCGCACGCAACTGACCACGTCCGAGAGAAAGGCGACGGGCTGGAGGATTCGTGCACCGATTTCCGGGTGCACCTTCATTTCATCGTATTCGGCAGGTGTCAGGCTATCCGGTTTCGTGATCACCGCATCGCGCACACCGATCTTGCCGACGTCGTGCAGCAGCCCGGTGATGTAGACCCGCTCGATCACTTCCTTCGGCAGGCCGATTTCGCGGCCCATCTTCGAGGCGTAGACACCGACCCGTTCGGAGTGGCCTCGGGTGTAGGTATCCTTTGCGTCCACTGCCTCGGCCAGTGCGCGGATCGTCTGGACGTAGGCGATGCGCAGCTCCTGGTGCTTCTCCGCGAGCTGCTTGGTGCGCTCACGAACCTTGCCTTCCAGGTTCCGGTTCATGTCCTGCAGGCGCAGGTTCTGCTCGCGGGAGACCTGGTTGAGCCGCTTGATCTCGTTCTTGAGGGCGTAGTGGTCGAAGGCCTGCCGCAGGGTGGCCTTCAGCTCCTCGTCGTTCCAGGGCTTGGTGATCAGCCGGTAGATTTCGCCTTGGTTGATCGCATCGACCGCGACGTTGATCTCCGTGTATCCGGTGAGCATCATCCGGACGATCGCGGGGTGGCGCTTGCGGACGGACGACAACAGTTCGACGCCGCTCATCTCGGGCATGCGCTGATCGGAGACCACGATCTGGGCCGGGTGCTGATCGAGCAGCGCCAGGGCTTCCGATCCGCGATTGGCGGTGAGCACGGTCCAGCCCTCATTGCGCAGCAGGCGCTGGAGGGCCTTCAGGATGTTGACCTCATCGTCCACGAACAGGACGGTGGGTTCAGGCATGGGGGGGCTTCCTTCAGTGGCTTCCGGAGACGTCTAGTCTTTCAAGGGCCGTGCCGACTCTTGTGCGGCCTGGATGGGGAAGCCGAAACGCTGGGAGATCGATGCGTTGCGGGCGTTCCTGCCGATCGGTCCGAAACCGCCGGATTCCTGAGTCTGGGACCGCCGGAGAGCGCCCACGCGCAGGTGGCGGGCAGGCCGTGTGCAGGCTGCACAGGCTCTGCCGCTTTAAGAATGTGCACCTGTCCGGGGACTCCCTCTCCGCATGATGGAACTCTCGAATCGGGCATTTGGTCGTGTGGTTTTAGGCCCGGAAAGATCGTCCCGCGGTCGTCCCAGAATCGGGACGTCCCAATTTTGAGAATTTTCGCCACCTGCGCCGACTGGGGGCCACCTCCTATACAAGATGGTTGTTTGCGCATGGTGCGACTCAGTGATTGCTTCCCAGCCCGATCCCCGGATCCAGGCAGCTCCGGCCCCTGCGGCTACCAGCCACGGCATCTGCCGGTCGTGCCTCTCGCACCGGATCGCCGCCGATCAGGCCGCCTTCCAGGGCGCCACCGCGCAGGCTGCCCGCTAGCCAGGCCCTCTAGCTGCCCGGTAGTCCGAGCCGCTCCCGGCGGTAGCTGCCGGTTTGGACGGCCTCGCACCATTCCCGGTGCTCGAGGAACCAGGCGACGGTCTTGGTCAGGCCTGTCTCGAGATCGAGGCTGGGCGACCAGTCGAGTTCCTCGCGGAGCCTGCGGTCGTCGATCGCATACCGGCGGTCGTGGCCGGGGCGGTCCTCGACGAAGGTCTTCAGTGCGTCGTAGCGGTCGAGGTCCTGGCTTCGGAGAGCCGGATTTTCCGCAGCGGGATGCGCCCTCTCGAGCGCCGCGCAGAGCCGGTCCACGATCTCCAGATTGGTGTGCTCGGCCCGGCCCCCGATGTTGTAGTGCGAGCCGGGAGTTGCGGCTTCGATCACCCGCATCAGCGCACTGCAATGGTCCTCGACGTAGAGCCAATCCCGGATCTGCTGTCCATCGCCGTAGATCGGCAGCGGCTTGGCTTCGAGCGCGTTCAGGATGATCAGCGGGACCAGCTTCTCGGGGAACTGGTAGGGCCCGTAGTTGTTCGAGCAGTGGGTCAGCAGGGTCGGCAGGCCGTAGGTTTCGTGGTAGGCGCGCACCAGGTGGTCGGCGCCGGCCTTGGATGCGGAGTAGGGCGAGTTCGGTGCGAAAGGCGTGTCTTCGCTGAACAGACCCTCAGGACCGAGTGAGCCGTAGACCTCGTCGGTCGAGATCTGCAGGAAGCGGAAGTCGGCGAGTTCGGAAGAGGACATGCCCGCCGCATGGGCCCGAGCTGCTTCCAGCAGCTGGAGCGTGCCGAGCACGTTCGTGTGCACGAACTCCACCGGGCCTTCGATCGAGCGATCGACGTGGCTCTCTGCGGCGAAGTTGACGACGATCTGGGGTCGCTCCTTCGCAAAGAGCTGGTCCATGGCTTCGCGGTCGGTGATGTCGGCGTGTACGAATGCGAAGCGAGGATCGTCCGCCAGATCGCGCAGGCTTTGCAGGTTGCCCGCGTAGGTGAGCTTGTCGACGACGACGATGCGCGCGTCCGTCTGGGCGAGCGCACGCCGCGCGAAGTTGGAGCCGATGAAGCCGGCGCCGCCGGTGACGATCCAGGTGCTCATGGCGTGGCTGCTCCTCGCGGCCTAGAGGTAGGTACCGGCGGGTGAACGCTGGGGCAGGCGCTTGCGCGTGCGTCGGTAGAGGTCGACCTCGTGTACCAGATCTTCGGTATCGACCTGCTTGACGTCTTCCGCTCCTGCTTCGCATCGTGCCTTGCGGCGCAGAACGCTGTGCATCAGGTGGATCCAGTCTCCTGTGGACGGCTCGCGGAAGCGGCTCACGACGTCACCCCAATCGATCTCGCCGAATAGAGGCTTGCCTGCCCGCTTTTCGGCCGCCGTGGCGTGGATCTGGAGCGCGGCGATGATGTCGTCCGGATAGGTGGGTGTCACCTCGACGACGCGTTCGAAGCGGCCCGGTTGCACGAAGGCCGGCCGCAGGGTGTCGGGGTGGCTTGTCGAGCCCACCAGCAGGATGCTCTCCGGGGAGACCGCGCGATCGGTCAGCTCACCCAGGAAATCCATGATGGGACCGATCGGCAGGTCGCCGCGACGGCCCCCGATCTCCTCGGCCTGGAAGAACTCGAGCTCGTGGAAGTAGACCGTCGTCGGCGGCATCTCGCCGAGCACCTGGCTCCAGTTCTCGAGAAGCTCACCCACCTGGCCACCATGGTGGACGATCTCCAATGCGAGCCGCGGCACCGCAATGTGCAGAAACGCCGTCTGCGCACGGGTCGCCAGGGCCTTCGCCAGCAGCGTCTTGCCCGAACCCGGCTGACCGATCAAAAGCAGACCCGAGGGCGGGAAGGTGCCCCAGTTTTCGTAGACCTCCGGATTCGTCATCGCACAGGCGTAGGTGAGAACCTCCTCCTGGGCCTGGACGAGGCCTCCGATGGCCGCCGGATCGATCGCGGGCGCGCCGATCACCTTCGAAGCCTTGGCCAGCGCCGGGATCTTCCGCGTGGCGCTGTTCCAAAGGTTCTGGGCCTTCTCCTGCTGGATCTGGATATCGTCCATGGACGGGGAGGTTACCAGGGTCGCAGCCCGGAGCCGCTTTCGGGCACAGGAATCGGATTCAGCGTCCGCGCCCGCCACCAGTGCCGGTCGAGCGCCCTCGGGGCGCAGGGTGGGAGCCCTCCGGTTTGCCTTGGCTGCGGTTGGCTCGCGGGCCCGTGGCCTTGCCGGCGATGCTCTTGCTGGGGCCGCGCCCCGGCCAGCTGCTCTTGCCCCGCCCCCGGTCCGGCCCGCTCTCCCAGCTGTGCTGGGTGACCGTGTCGATCGTCTCGGGCGGCACCGTTCCGGGCGTCGCCGCGTTGCCCTCCGCGATCTGGTCGTAGCGCCCAGATCCACGCAGTTCCGGAGCCCGCGTGGGCTCGGCCAGCAGGCTCCGATAGCGGCTGGCCATATGCCCACTCTGCCAGGCCTCGCCGCTCACACCCTGAGCCTCCGGCTCGGCCCAGGCGCCCCCTGCGATCAGCAGCGAGAGCCCCATTCCGACCCACCCGACACGAATCCACCCACCACGACCACGGTCGCTTCCATACCCCACGGCACATCTCCAGCATCAACACGGCCTCGAAGAGGCCGCGCCCCATTCCCAAGGCAGCTCGACCTGGGTAGGTGCCGAGTGGGGCCGCCGAGGTGACGCGGGCTCGAACTGAGGCCCAAGCCCCGCTCGCCAGCCCCAGTCTCATTCGCGATACTGCCGACCTGCGGCTCCCGAGCCGCGCGTCCCCATCGTCTAGAGGTCAGGACTCCGGCCTTTCAAGCCGGCAACACGGGTTCGATTCCCGTTGGGGACGCCACTCCGCTGAAGCGGGGCCCGCACACCCGCGGGTCGCATCGCCCTCTCTGCGCCTGGTCCGCGTTGCGCTCCGCGACGAAGAGGCTGGCGATCGGATTCGATCACGCGTCCAGGGCGTCGCCTTTCAGAAGATTCCGAAGCGGGCCAAAAGCGCCAGGAATCCGGCACAGCCGAGGATCGAAACCGTATGCAGGAGCTTTCTCCAAAGGGACCACCAGGACGATCTCCAGGCCGAGGGTGTCAGAAGAAGGGCGCCTGCGATCGTGAGCGCGATTAGGACCGGGAGCAGGAATAGCGGAGCCGCCCATCCCGGAACCCCGAACGCGAGGATCACCGGATTGTGGTCGGCGGTGATCAGCAACGTGGCACCCAGCCCCAGAAGGAAGACCAGGGCAAGCATGCAGGCCGAGGTGGCCATCCAGAGAGCCGCGGTTCCTTCGCGCTCCTGCTGTTCAGTTCGCCGTCGGATTCGTCCGATCAGCGCGGCGAGTGGCACCCAGAGCGCACCGGTGAGCAGTGCCAGTGCGACGGCAGCCCACGCGATTGCGGCTCCGGTGTCGCGCTTGATCAGCAATGCCTTCGAGAGCCGATACACGCCGCTGTTGACGTGGAGGTCGGTCACGAACGGGAGGGATTCCATCTCGGCCATGCAGCTCGCGTCGGGTTCTCGCGTGGGATCCCGAACGAAGGCGACGGTGATGGCCTCGGGGCACGGATGGGAGACGCTGGCTCCATGGCCAATGCCTGGGAACTGGAGAAAGAAGTTCTTCTCGAGGGTCTGTGCGGCGCGCACACCCCACTCGGGCGGCGTGATCGGGTCGAAATCGCCGGCCAGGATCAGGGAGGGGATGTCGCTGCTTACCGGAAGTGCCTCCTCGGGCCCCGCGTGGTCGTCCGCCCAGACGTCGCAGATCTGCTGGTCCACGGCGAAGTAGGTGAAGCTGTCGCGCAGCCTCGGGTGGTCGGCGGTCAGTTCCTCGTACGCTTCAAGGCTTCCGAACGGTCCACGCTCGTAGCACTCCACCATGTTGTACGTCGCGCGGTTGATCCCCGAAGCCCGTTCGCCGAAGCTGTCGATCAGGCCATGCAGAGCCTCCAGATTCCGCGTCCTCATGGCCTCCAATGTGAAGGGGATCAGCGCGATCATCGGGCGCCGGTAGAGCATCTGGTGCGCGGCGATCAAGAAGTCCTGACCGTTGATGGTGAACTCTTCGATCGGAAGGGGTCCGCCGCTGTCGATGGGCACGGTCAGTGGATTGCCCTGCAGGTCCTTCAGGGCTGCGAAGAAGGTCTCCTTCGGATCCGGATAGGCAGTGGCGCATGCTGGGTCGGATGCGCAGGCTTCGAAGAGCACCTTGAGGGCACGGACCAGGTTGAGGGTCCGATGATCGAAGGACTGGATGCCCGGAGGGTAGGTGGAATCGAGGACGACGCTGCGGATTCCCTCCGGTGCGTTGCGCAACGTGCTGAGGGCGAGCTTGGTGCCGTAGGAGATCCCGTACAAGTTCCAGGTGTCGAGCCCGAGGACGCGGCGAAGGTCGGTGAGGTCGGCGGAGCTCGCATCACTGTGGTAGGAGCCCAGGTCGAACCCCTCCTCCAGGAGCGTGTCGCGACAGGCCAGCGACAATGCGAGGCGCTCTGCCATGGCCTTGCCTCCGGAGAGGTCTCGGGCCACGACCATCATGTCCTCGTGCGATAGCTGCGGGCAGGGCTTGGGCTCCGAGTAGCCGACCCCGCGCTGATCGAGCAGGATGAAGTCGCGGTCGTCCCGCAGCGGGTGATCCAGCCATCTCGAGCCGCTCGAAATGGCACTTCCGCCCGGTCCTCCGTGGAGGTAGATCACCGGGTCCGGCTCGGGGTTGGTGCTTCGGCTCTTCAGGTTGGCGACGGCGAGTCGGAGGGTTCGCTCTCCGGGATCGGCCCGGTTTTCGGGGACGATCAGGAACCCGCATTCGACGTTCTCCTCGGGCAGGTCGAAGCTCGCGCAGGAGGTGGGCTCGAAGCGGGGAAGGTCCGCCGGCGCCTCGGCCGAGATCGGCCAGGCGAACGAAACGACCGCGATCGAGATCAGGATCCGAAACATGCTCCCCTCCAGACGGTAGGCTGACGGTCGGACTCGTCAGCCGATGAGTGCCGGGTACTCGGCTTCGATCCCCGGGCGCAGGGTCGCGAGGGCGTCGTCCAGCGCGTCGATCGCGAAGTCGACGTCGCCATCTGTCATCGCGGTCGACGTGCAGTACATCAGGCGGCTGGCGCTCGCGACGCCGCGTTGGAGCATCGCCAGATGCAACAAGGAATTGATCGGGCCAGAACGGATGAAACCGTCGAGTGTGCCCCGGGCGTCAGTCAGCGGCGCATCGGTGAGGTGGAGGTTCACGAGTGAGCCCAGTCCGATGGCCTGGCCGCGGATGCCGTGGCGTGCGAACGCGTCATTGAATCCCGACCGCAACCTGTCTCCCAGATCGTTGGTGCGTTCGATCGTGGCGGTATTCCACTGCCCCATGGCCGCAGCGCCAGCGGCCATCGAGAGCGGGTTCCCGCTGAAGGTGCTGGCGTGCATCACAGGGTTCGGCTCATCGGGGTGGAACACGCGCATCAGTTCCTCGGAGCCTCCGAACGCGCCGATTGGCAGGCCGCCGCCAATGATCTTGCCGAGGGCAGTCAGATCGGGGACCACGCCGTGGTGTTGCTGTGCTCCGCCGAGTGCGATGCGAAGCGTAATCACCTCGTCGAATACGAGCAGCACGCCGTGCGCACTCGTGGCATCGCGCAATGCCTGCAGGAATTCGCGGGTCGCCGGGATCATCCCCATGCTTCCGAGCACTGGCTCTACGATCACGGCCGCCAGTTCGTGGGAATGGCGTGCGATCAGGGCCTGCGCTGTCTCGGGGTCGTTGAACGGACACGGCACGACGTCACCGAGAATGCTCGGTGGAATGCTGGCATCGATCGGCACGGGTGTGGGGGCATCAGGCAGGCCGGAAAGCCCGGGCAGGGGCACGAGGCTCACCTCCGCAAGCTCGTAGCTTCCGTGGTAGCCGCCTTCCATTTTCATGATCCGGTGCTTGCCGGTCACGGCTCGCGCGCAGCGCAGCGTCATCAGCGTGGCTTCGCTGCCCGAACTCGTGAAGCGCAGCTGTTCGATCGAGGGAATGCGCTCCTGCAAGAGCGAACCCAGCGCGACCTGGCTCCGGGTCGGCGCCGCGTACGCCGAGCCCTGTCGCATCTGATCGCAGACGGCCTCGACCACATCCGGGTTCGCGTGCCCGTGGATCAGCGATGTGAAATTGTTCATGAAGTCGCGGATCTCGTGGCCGTCTGCATCGTAGAGATGGCAACCCTCGGCGCGCTCGATGAACAGCGGATACGGCCCGAAGTGGGCGCTCATCCGTGTGTCGCCACCCGGGAAGACGTCGCGTGCGGCTTCGATCAGGTGCGCGGACTCGGGCGACCATGCTCGGTAGGCATCGTGGACCTGAGTGCGAAGATCGGCCATACGATCCAATGCTAGCGCCTGGCCGAGAAGTCTCCCCCTATCGGGAATCCCAGCGGGCCGTCGGAACGCAGTCGGCTATCGGGAATCCCAACGGTCCACCAACAGCTCGATCGAGACCTCGGTCAGCACCTTCAGGTCCGCATCGAGCAGTTCGAAGAGCACTCCGTTCGACGTGTGCATCGAGAGCAGGGCCGTCGCGCCCTCGGGCCCACCGCGTTCGAGGTGGGGCGGCTCGACTCCAAGAGAGAGCGCGTAATCGCCGGCCCGACGCACCTTGTGTCGGACGGTTCCGTCGGGCAAGAGCTCGTCGAGGTGCTGCTCACCCTCGAGCACCAGGGTCGAGGTGATGCCCGTGTGACGGTGCCTCTCGCAATAGCCGCCGTCGCCGGCCCATCGCATCAGCATGTCGAGCGTGCCGCTCTTCGTGTCGTAACCGAGAATGGAATAGTCGTAGGTGAGGTCGAACTCCTCGAAGTCGGCCCCCGCGGCGATGTGATGCCAATCGATGTGGCTCGTGTCGAATCGGAAATTCATTGTGTGTTCTCCGTAAGTATGCCGAGCAGAAACGCCTGGCTGGGATCCATCGCACCGGCCCATGATGATCCCCGACTCCACAGGCCCGGCGCAACGGGTGTCGGGGCCAGAGGGCGCTATTCTGCCCGGATGGACGATTTTGCCTTCGAAACGACCTCCTGGCAGATTCGAGACGATCTCCCGCAGGCCTACCGTGCCGCTTGGCAAGCACTTGCTCGGCCCGGGGCCTGGTGGACGGGTGCCCAGCGCGTGGCGCTTGCAGAAGAGGTGCGCCGGGCTGCGGACTGCGCTCTTTGTGCGGAGCGAAGGCGGGCGCTGTCGCCGTTCTCGGTGGACGGCGAGCATGATCACGCCGAGGCGAGTGAGCTCGCGGAGGCCGCGATCGATGCGGTGCATCGCCTGGTCACAGACGCATCGCGTCTGTCGCGGACGTGGGTCGAGAAGCTGGCGGCCCAAGGTGTATCGGACGGCCACTATGTCGAGCTGCTGGGTGTCGTCGTGGTGGTGATCAGCATCGACTCGTTCCATCGCGGGCTCGGGCTTGCGCTCGAGGCGCTTCCTCGGCCTGAAGAAGGCGAGCCGACGGGCCGTCGGCCCGGGGGCCTCGAGCACGAGACGGCATGGGTGCCGATGATCGGGGCGGGTCAGGCGCGAGGGGAGGAGGCGGATCTGTTCGGGGGGCGGCAGACGGGGAACGTGATCCGGGCCCTGAGTCTGGTTCCCGATGCGGTTCGCGCGTTGAATGATCTGTCTGCGGTTCAGTATGTGCCGAACTGGGCCGTCGGAGATCCGCTCTATTCCGAGGGGCGGGCGCTCGATCGGGCGCAGATCGAGCTCGTTGCGGGGCGGGTATCCGCGCTCAACGAGTGTTTCTATTGAACCAGCTCCCACTCGGTGCTGCTCCGTGCGGGCGGCGAGATGACGGGCAATGCGGTGGACTTGAGCGTGGTGACGGGTGGCGATGTGTCGGATAGCGGCGTGGAGCATGCCGCGGAGCTGGTGCGCTTCGCCGAAGCGATCGTCGGTGGCGACGAAGCCGAAATCGCTCCGGCGCGGGAGGCACTTCGCCAGGTGGTCGGGGATGCAGGGACCATCGATGCCGCGGCAGTTGCTGGGAATTTTCAGCGCATGGTGCGGATCGCCGACGGCACGGGCATACCGCTCGATGTGCCGGTCAAGCTGGTTTCGGCCGATCTCCGGGAGCAACTCGGAATCGATGCCTACGGCTCGGCCAGTGAGACGGCACCGACCAGTGGGCTGGGGCGTCTGGCGGGGCGCTTGTTGCGCCCGCTCGTGCCGTTCGTCGCGAAGCGGATGGGGCCGAAGCCGCCGGGGGATGGCTCAGCGGTGTGAGTCGGGCCGGGGGTATCGGCGCCGCTCGCGGGTGAGACGCGCCGCGACCGCGATCCATACCAGCCATAGAACGCCGACCAGCCCCGCCGCGGCCAGCTGCAGGCCGGGCCGGGCGAGCAGTAGATCGTAGGCGCCGTGGCTGGTGGCGGAGATCGCGAAGCCCAGTGGGAAGGCCCAGCGCGCTCCGCGGAGTGCGGAGTAGGCCAGGCCCAGGCCCCAGGGGCCGGCAAACACCACGTGGGTAATGGGCGCCGCTGCGGCGCGGGCCAGCGTCGAAGTCATATCGGTCTCGCCCAGGCTTGCGAGCAGAACGGCCTCGGCCAGCGCGAAGCCCACCGCCGAAGCGCCTGCGTAGACCGGGCCGTCCCAGATTTCATTGAAGCTCCGCGCGGCCCATACGAAAGGCAGCACGGGAAGCAGCTTGGCGGTTTCTTCCACCGTGCCGATGGCGAGGGCGCCCGCCATCGCGCCGGGCAGTGGGCCGGTCAACAGCTCCCAGCTCGCGTGAAGCCCGACACCATCGAGGGCTCGGTAGCCGAAGTGCGCGAACAGCACCGCGAGCGAGCCGAGGGCTGCGGCAGCGATCATCAGCGGCCAGGGCTCTGGGGTGCGGCGATCCTTCCAACGCAGGTAGGCGATCCACGCGGCTGCGCCCCCGAAGGTCGCGGGCACGATCAACAGCAGCAGATGGGCCAGGCCGGGCATGCAGGGTCTCATCGACGCGGACACCGATCCACCTGACCTCGATTCACCTGAATCCGATCCGCCTGAATCCGATCCGCCTGAATCCGATCCGCCTGAATCCGATCCGCCTGAATCCGATCCGCCTGAACGGGTGGTCTAGCCCTGGCTGCCGTCCGGGTCGCAGAGCTGAACGAGGGTGGCGCCCCATCCACCTCGCTCAGCGGGTGCATCGGCCCAGGAGTTGGCGTGTGGGATCTTCGCGAGCAGGCTCTGGATTCGGGCGCGCTGCACGCCCTTGCCACGTCCGTGAATCAACCGCACCTGGCGAAAGCCTTTCTCCCAGGCGGCCTCCAGGTATGCCTCGACCAGCTCGGGGATTTCCCGTGGCGCGAAGTCGTGGAGGTCGAGCGCTTCCGTGATCTGCAGATGGACGACCTCTTCGTCGAGAGGCGGATCGTCCGGGCGCTGCTTGCGAAGCCGGGTCATTCGTCGCCCGCACGGTAGACGCGCTCGCCGCCGACGAAGGTCTCGAGCACCTGGATCTCGTCGATCCGGGCGGGGTCATCCAGGGGCGATGCGGAGAGGATCACGAAGTCTGCGAGCTTGCCGGCCTCGAGCGAGCCCTTGATCGCTTCGTCATGGTACGAATACGCGGCGTCGATCGTCGTCGCGCGCAATGCCTGCATCGGGGTGATGCGCTCGGCCGGCCCGATCTCCTGGCCGCTGCTGCTCTTGCGGTTCACTGCAGACCAGATCAACCGCAGCGGCTCCATCGGCACCACGGGGGCGTCGCAGTGGATCGTGAAACGCACCCCCTTGTCGAGAGCGCTCTTGGCTGGGCTCATGCGTGCGGCTCGCTCGGGCCCCATGAACAGATCGCGATGCCGATCGCCCCAATAGTAGGTGTGCAGGCTGAAGAAAGAGGGAATTACGCCTAGCTCTCGCATCCGGTCGAGCTGGTCGTCGCGTGCCATCTGCGCGTGGATCACGATCGGCCGGGCGTCTTTGGCCGGGATCTCATCGAAAGCCGCCTCGAAGGCGTCGAGGATGTCATCGATGGACGCATCGCCGTTGCCGTGAATCGCGATCTGCCAACCGGCGGCGTGGTAGCGCTTGACCCGGGTGATCAGCTCGTCGGGAGCGATGCGCGGATAGCCGCGGAATGTCGGGTCGTCTCCGGGGGGCACGTGGTAGGGCTCGCCCAGGTAGCCCGTGTAGCCCTGGATCGAGCCATCGGCGATCAGCTTCACCGCACCGATGCGCACCCAATCCGGATCGTAGGTGGTGTAGGGCTCGCCCCCGTCGAGCTGCTCGTCGAGTGCCTCCATGCTAGGCCATAGAACCAGCCGGATGGGGATGATGCCGAGCCTCGAGAGCCACGGAAACAGACGCAGCTGGGAGGCCGGTGTGTACCCGGTCTGCGCGGTCGTCACGCCCTGGGCTACGGCGCGCTTCACGGCCAGCCGCACCATGGCCAGGGCTTGCCTCGGGCCGGGGCTCAGGAGATCGGCCTGCAGCGGCTCCATCGCGGTTTCTTCCAGCACGCCGTCGGGCTCGCCGCTGTCCGGATCGCGCCGGATCACACCGCCATCGGGATCGGGGGTGCTCGCGTCCCAGCCCAGGTCCTGGATCGCCCGGCTGTTCACCGAAGCGAGATGGCCGGAGATGTGGAGGACTGCCACTGGATGCTCGGTGGAGACCCGGTCGAGATCGAACCGCGTCGGGTGTCGGCCCTCGGCCAACAGCGTGTCGTCGTAGCCCATCCCGGTGACCCAATCTCCGGGCGAGGTGTTTCCCGCGCGTTCACGCATGCGTTCCACGAGTT